>CAZWWC010000347.1:0-4818 GCA_964637625.1 uncultured Planctomycetaceae bacterium | reverse complement strand
CCCGGGTGCGCAACTGCGTGTGCCGCTCGATCCACGATTTCTTCCAGGAGGAGGGCTTCCTCTACATCCAGACGCCGATCATCACGGCCAGCGACTGCGAAGGCGCCGGCGAGATGTTCCAGGTGACCACGCTCGACCTGGCCAAGGTGCCGACCCGCGGCGGCACCGTCGACTTCGAGCAGGACTTCTTCGACCGGCCCAGCTTCCTGACCGTCAGCGGCCAGCTCGAAGGCGAGATCTTCGCCTGTGCCTTGGGCAAGATCTACACGTTCGGGCCCACGTTCCGTGCGGAGAACTCGAACACGTCGCGCCACCTGGCCGAGTTCTGGATGGTCGAGCCCGAGATGGCTTTTTTTGATCTCTCGGACAACATGGACCTGGCCGAGCGGTTCTTGAAGCGGATCTTCGCCGACGTGCTGGAGCAATGCCCTGAGGACATGGACTTCTTCAAGGAGCGGATCGACAAGACGGTGATCGAAACGCTCCGGCACATCATCGAAAGCGACTTCGTCCGGTTGCCTTACACCGAGGCGGTCGAGATCCTCGCGGCCTCGGGCGAGTCATTCGAGTTCCCGGTCGCCTGGGGCAACGACCTGCAGGCCGAGCACGAGCGCTACCTGACCGAAAAGCACTTCAAGCGGCCCGTGATCCTCTACGACTATCCCCGCACGATCAAGCCGTTTTACATGAAGTGCAACGACGACGGAAAAACGGTCCGCGCGATGGACGTCCTGGTGCCGAAGGTGGGCGAGATCGTCGGCGGCAGCCAGCGCGAGGAGCGGCTCGACGTGCTTCAGGAGCGGATGGCCGAGCAGGGGCTGGAGGCCGAGAACTACTGGTGGTACTGCGATCTGCGCCGCTACGGCACGGTGCCGCACAGCGGTTTTGGGCTCGGGCTGGAACGGGCCATCCAGTTCATCACCGGCATGGCCAACATCCGCGACGTGATCCCGTTTCCCCGTACGCCCGGCAGCGCGGATTTCTAGTAGGCAGTGTTGGCCGTTCCCGGCGCGCCGGGACTCGACGAACGCGCGAAGGGTTTACCACGGAGGACGCGGAGGAACACGGAGTTTCTTGAAACCACAGATGCACACAGATGGACACAGATCCGTTTGTTCCTCTTGGGGTCCATCCTGTGGAATAGGATGAGCGCCCCGGTCGGCTCGGCGAGCACATTACCCGGTTTCCGTAGGGACTTCTTGAAAAGGGAGAATCGCGATGTCTACAGCCCATGGCGGTCTAGCTGATTTGCTACACCATCTAAAAGATGACGGGGATATTGATTCCTTTAATGCGACGGGCCATGGACATGACGAGTTTCATGTTGTGGTTAACGAGGAAGGCTTCACACTGGCGCCAGACGAGGAGGCGGATTCCATCTTATTGCTGTCCTTGGCAAAAACAAAACAGGTGCCCGGGACAAAGGACCAGATCTTGAACATGATAGAGCGGGTCAAAAGGGAAATGCCTGAGGGTGTAAAGTTCCAGTCCATGCCTTGGACTGGAGACGTTGAGGTAAGGGAATATGCAACGTTCACCGATTATGTACTTCGCACGCGTATTCCAGTAGAGACACGCAAATTGACGCAGATGGATAGGGAACGGCGCTCCTGCGTCATACAGGAAACCATAAACCTATTGCAACGGGCTAACGCGATCTCGAGGGCCGTGTTGCAGGGACCGACAAAGTAGAAGAACCGCTCTGGTAGCCGTGGATCTCCGCTTGATTCAGCAACGTACGGTGGGGCAGAGCAAAGCGGTTGCTCCACCACGACCGAGCAATGTCAATCATCATGGTGAGGCGAACAAGTTCGCCCCACCCTACTTTGCTGATTGCTCTGCGTCTCGGCGGCTCTGCGTGAGATTCTTCTTGTATCACGCGGAGGCGCAGAGCCGCAGAGGGGATTTCGGTGGGCGGTGCCCACCCTACGCCTCGGTGCGTGCCAGCACGCACGCTACTTCGGCACGGCCGCCTTCCAGCCGGCCTTAAGTTGTTTGGCCAATGCCGCGACAGTTGCCCCGTGCTCGGGTAAATTGGCCAGGTTGACGTTCTCTTGCGGGTCGTTCTTCTCGTCGTAGAGTTCACGGGCGACCAGCGGGCCGGGGATCTGTTTCTCGGCGTCCCAGCGATGCCACTGGACATAGCGCCAGCGCGGCGTGCGGAGGGTGTAGCCCATGTAGGGAACGCTCTCGGGGCCCATCCATTTCCCGTAGCGCAAGAATTGGCTCATCGCGGCCTTCTTCCAAGGGCGGTTGACGTCGTCCAACAGCGGCGCGAAGCTCGTTCCCTCCAGTCCGGCCGGGGGCTTGATCCCGGCCAACTCGCAGAGCGTCGGGTAGATGTCGATGAACTCGACGAGCCGGTCACACCGCTTGCCATTTTCCTTGGCCCCGGGCACGCGGAGGATCAACGGCGCGTGGGTGTCGGTTTCGTAGTTGGTCATCTTGCACCAGCTTCGGTGCTCGCCCAGCTTCCAGCCGTGATCCCCGCAGAGAATGACGATCGTGCTGTCGGCCAGCCCCGTCTCTTCGAGCTTGTCCAGCAGTCGGCCGATCTGCGCGTCGATGTAGCTCACACAGGCGAAGTAGGCGTGGCGCAGCAGTCGTGCCCGATCCGGGTTGACCGATCCCTGGTCGGGCCGTGGCGAGTCGACAATGTCCTCGTAGTCGCGGAGCTCTTGCGTCGTGTTCAAGGCCATCGGCGGGGCGCCCTTGGGCGTGAAATCGTTCTCGGCCAGCGGAATCTTGTCACGCTGGTACATGTCCCAATACTTCTTCGGCACGGTGAAGGGCATGTGCGGCTTGTGATAGCCGACGGCGAAAAAGAACGGCTTGCCCTGCTTCTTGAGCGCGTCGAGTTTCGCGACGGCCACGTCGGTCTGGGCCCCGTCGAAGTACGCATTGTCCGGCACGTCCAGGCACTCGGTCGCCTTGAACTTGACGTGACGATGACCGAACCGGTAGACGTACTCGGGCGTCTTCCCGTCTTTGAGCAATCTCTTGAAGGTCTCGTCGACCCGGGCCACCGTTTTCGGATCGAGATACTGCACACCCGGCGAGAACATTTTACGGTCCTTTTGGGCGTCGAGTTTCGGCTCGGTCCATGACTGGGGATCGGGCAGATTCTGGTGATGAATCTTGCCGATCCCGGCGGCCGTGTAGCCGTGCAATCCAAAGCATTGCGGCAGCGTGACCACGTCAGGCCGCGTCGTGCGAATATGCGTCGGCAGATCCCAGACGCGGATCGTGTCGGGGCGAAGTCCGGTGAGCAAACTCGCCCGCGAGGGGTTGCACAATGCCACCTGGCAATAGGCCCGGGAGAACGTGACTCCCGAAGCGGCCAACCGGTCGATGTTGGGACTCTTGATCACGCGGCTGCCGTAGCAGCCCAGTTCGGGCCGCAAGTCGTCGACCGCGATGAACAGTACGTTGGGCACGGTTCGCTTCGGCTTCGCTTGCTCGGCCCATGCCACCGAGGCACACAGCCCGATGCCGAACACCACCAGCCAACGGTAAGAACGTGATTTCGCCAAGAAAAACGGGAGTCTAATCATGGGGACCTTTGCCTAGCACAAGAGAACTTCAAAATGCCATACCGATGCCTTCGGAAAGTGAGTAGTTCCAAGTTTGGCTGGCTGACACCGCAGCAGGTCATCCTGAGCACAGCCAAGGATCTCGATCCCGGCGCGCCGGGAAGGAGATTCTTCGCTGCGCTCAGCAGTGACAATGCCGAGTCTCAATAGAACTTGGAACTACTGGAAGTTTGTATTCTAGCAGGGCCGGGTACGGAAATCCATGATGGACACGGCTGTTGGGGCGGAAACTCAAGTGTGGTTGAGTTTCTTCGTCACAAGAGGTACGATTGGACGCGTGACGCGGTTGATTCTCGGTAGTCAGCTTGGCCACTTGCCCGACAATCGTCGGTATTGCTCGACGCAATCGGCGGAGGCCGTCCGTCGCGTCACTGCATTGAGGAGAGAGGACTATCATGTCGCGGTGGTTCACGACCCGGATCCGCCAACTCCGCCAGACCTGGCTCGCCTGGCGTCATAACGACGGCAGCTTGACGGCCGCCTCGATCGCCTACTACGCCGTCTTGTCTTTCTTTCCCATGCTGTTGCTGCTGATCGCCGTGTTCGGCTTCGTCTTGCGGTTCTCGACCGGGGCCCAGGACGCGCAGGATCGCCTTCTGCAAGTCTTGGCCGAGAACACGTCGGAGGGGTTGGCCCAGCACGTCCAATCCGTATTGACCGATATTCAGTCCAGCGCGTTGATCGGCGGGCCGTTGGGCCTGGTCATGCTTCTGTTGGCGGCCATCGGCATCTTCACGCAGTTGGACATCGCGATGAATCGAATCTGGGACACCGCGCCGCGGCGCGGCCGGCGGTTCTTCGTGGCTGTTCGTGACGCGCTGGCCCACCGGCTCCGGGCATTCTTGATTCTGCTGTTCCTGGGCATCTTGGTTTGGGCAGCGTTCATTGCCGACACGGTCGCCTCGGCACTGCGGCCTTGGGTCGCCGAACTCTACGGCGTCAACTTGCTTTGGGCCTCGGTCCATCTTGTGGCAAGCCTGGTGGTCAACAGCGTTTTGCTCATGCTGATCTACAAATTGCTGCCCCGGACCCACGTCCACTGGACGGCCGCCGCCCGGGGCGGCGTCCTGGCCGCGCTGCTCTGGGAAATCAGCCGCCAGGTGCTCAGCCTGATCTTGTTGGGCAAGAAGTACACGGCCTACGGCGTGGTCGGCTCGTTGATGGCCTTGATGCTGTGGATCTACATTGCCAGTTGCATCTTCTTCTTCGCGGCCGAATACGTTCG
>CAZWWC010000346.1:0-4825 GCA_964637625.1 uncultured Planctomycetaceae bacterium | reverse complement strand
ACGACCGGGATCCATTGGCCGGATTGCTTCACCTGGACCTCGAATTTGCGGACAAGACCCAGATCCTCCTTGATCATGACGCCGCTGACGGTCTTCTCCTCGCCGAGATCGACCTCCAGCCACGCTTTCTTGGTGGCGAAGTCGGTGGCCCAGCGCGTGTGCGCGTCGTCGTCGACGGCGTTGGTGGGGGCGAACCAAGGACTGTTGCTGAAGACGTTCGACGCCCGAACGGCCTTGCCGGTCGCCAGGGAACCCAATGCCAGCCGTCCCGGCTTGGCTTCCTTGGCCGGACCGTCCAGTTTCATCACCACGATGGTGTCGATGTCCTGACGGTGCTGGCCGGGAACGGCAATTTCAATCGCTCCGTCGGGCCTCTGGCGGACCGTGGCCGTGCCCCCGGTGAGCAGTTGGCTCGATACGAGTTTGCATTGGATGGGAGGCAGCACAAGCGTATCGCCGGGCCAATGCAGCACGTGCACGAAAATCGTGTCGTCCCGGTAGGTCGATACGCCAAACGGCGTGGGATAGTAGGGGCCGCCGCGGGTCTGGTAGATGCTGGTTCCGTATTGTCTGAGCCACTTGCCGCACCCGGCAAGCAATTCTTCCGCGCGCGGATCCATGCTGCCGTCCGGTTTCAGGGCGGGGCTCACCATGAGATTGCCGTCCCGGCCCACCACGCTGACGAGCGTCTGCAGCACTTGTTTGAGCGTTTTCATGCTCGCCTTGGAGGAGTAGGACCACTGGCCGTTCTGCAGCGGCATGCACGTTTCCCAGGGCCGGTCCGTCTGCATGCGGCCGATCGTTTGTTCGGGCGTGTCGAAATCGCCCGCAAATCCACGGGCCATGGGCAGTTTCCCCCAGCGATCTTCGCTCGGCTGCATCCAGCGGTTGACGGGAAAATCCTTGACGTCATACGCCCCACAGCGGCAGTTGATCATGATCGAAGGCTGCAACCGGCGGACCATGGGAAACAGCTCGGCGGAATCCCAGTTTCGGGCAAGCCCGCCCAGTCCGTCGAAGAAGATGACGTCGACCTTGCCGTAGTCGCTCAGCAGCTCGCGGACCCAGCCGTGCATGGTCTTGATGAAGCGTTCTTGCGAGTCGGGGCTCCGAATGAAGTCGGGGTGGTACCAGTCCGGCTGGGAGAAATAGACGCCGTGCCTGAGCCCCGTGGCGCGACACGCTTCGGCCCACTCCTTGGTCAAATCGCGGCCCGCGGGACATTCCGGAGCGGTGATCTTGTAGTTGGAGAGCTTGGTGTCCCACATGCAGAAACCATCGTGGTGCTTGTTGCAGAACAGGGCGTACCGCATGCCGGCGTCCTTGTAGATCCGGCACAGACGCAGCGCGTCGAATTTCTCCGCTTTGAACTTCTTGTAGAGGTTGTCGTAAACCTCCGGGGGGACGGTGCCGGTGCCGGTCCACTCGAGGCCCCAGCGCCGGCCCGCGCGCCCCCAGGCGATCTCCGTCTCCGTGAAACTGGACATGTTCCATTGCACGAGCACGCCGAACTTCCACTGCCGCCAGGCCTCGACGGCGTCCCGCGGCGCGTTGGAGTACTCGGCGCCGGCCGGGCCGTCGGTGGCCGACGGCCGGTCCTTGGGCTGCTCCGCGGGCACCGCAACCGATGCCGCGCCGAGAGACAGCCAAGCCGAAACGAGGACAGCAACGAGGCAGCAAGATGACGCGATCATGGATCGATTCTCCTGTGATGAACCCGGCGAACGCCCGCACGGTCGCTCCGGCAAGGTCGACCCGCCACTCGGCCCCCGGCGCGCCGGGCTCAAACGGCCGGCGGCAACCCGACTAAATAAACCCACAAGAAATGGAAAGTGGGTGCCATGCCCACGCTTGCCGTGGGCATGTGGAAAACGTGGTCAAACATGGCATCCCGGCGCGCCGGGATGGCACCCAATCCTTATCACTTTCGCTATGACGCGGACTCATCCGGGCGGTCCATCGCGCGGCGCTTCACTTCTTGCGGTGATCGTCGATCTCGGGCATGTTCTCATGGACGGCGGGGCCAAAGTAGCGCAGGCCGACCAGCGGCTCGCCGCCCGTGTTGACGATTTCCACGCCGGCCACGGCCGCCTCGTGCGTGATGAACACCTCGTCCCACGGCTCCTGGCCAAAATGGATCATCACCGGGGTCTGAATGTCCAACTTGCCCATCCGACCACCGCCCTGCACGGTGATCCAGCCGCTGGCGCCGGGGTCCTTCAGGACGCACTTCGCCCCGGGCATCACGGTCAATTCCTTCGCGGAGACCAACTGTTGGCCGTCGAAACGGCCATAGTCGATCCAGCGGTCGGTATAGCCCGGTCCGGAACGTTCCGGGTCGACCATCGGCTCGACGTAGGTGTGCTGCTTGAAGTGGGGATCGACGTTCTTCTCCCAGTCGAGCTGCTCGACGAGGAAGTCGAGGTCGTGATGTTGGTCTTCCGGCACGTCTTTGACCAGCAAGTCCCACGGCACTTGACGGCCCTCGATCAAGGACTGGTACATGCCAAAGACGTCCGAGCCCCACTGCGGCTCGTAGGTGCACATCGAGCCGGGGGCGTGCAGCACGCCGGCCGGCACAATCCAGCCCGTCCCCGGTTTGAGCCGATAGGCCTTCGAGAGATCGAGGATGCCGTTGTCGCCCTGGTTCCAGTTCTCCAGCGAGCGGCGGACGTCGCCCTTCGTGGTGCCCGGCTCCAGGCCGAAGAACGTGTAGTCGAAGTGGTTCTCGGCGGCATTCAGTTGCGGGGGGAAATAGTAGCACTCGGGCTTGCCCTGCTGGCCGGTCAGCGCGGCGTGCCGGGCCTGCTGGTGCATGTGCAGGGGAATGGGCCCCATGTTGTCGAAAAACTTGGAATAGACCGGCCAGCGCCCGTACTGCTCCCACATCGCCGTGCCGATGACGCGGGGCCCGGCCTCGGCGACGACGTCCCGAAGCAGGAACCGCTGGCCCTCGAAGACGCAGTAGCTGAGCCCTTCATCGGGGGCGCGGCCTTCGTTGGCCGCCTCGGTGGTGCTGGCCAGCCAGCGCTCGTCGATGCCACCGCGGTGCGTGCCCAGAGCGTACCAATCGGTCGGGGCCAGCTTGATCCGTTTGCCGGGGTGCAGGAAGCTGCGCGGCACCCAAGTGGGCGTCAACCGCAACAGTCCGCCGCCGGCGCTGCAAGCCCGATCCAGAATCGCGGCCACGTTGTCCCGCGTGTTGATCTTCGAGGCAGACATCGTCCTTCCCCTCTCAGTGGGCGGTTTTGCCGCGACGGTCGATCGCATCGTTCAGCCGCGTGCGGTAATAGGTGAAGTCGTCAAAGGAAACGTCGGGTGGGACGAAATGGTCGATGTGCGGGATGTAGCCGCCGCGGCGGAGCATCGCGTCCATCGGTTCCAGAGCCGCGTCGATGGTGTTCTTGCCCTTGGCAATCGCCGACTTGGCGATACCGCCCGACATCACCAAAGTCGGGTATTGCTCGCGGATCTTGAGAATGTCGGTGCCTTCGGTCCGCTCGAAAGGCCACATCCCCGTCACCCCGACCTCCAGAAACATCGGTATCAAGGAACTGCAATCGCCGTCCGTATCCAGGTGGATGTGCCGCACGCCCCGCGCCTTGAGGAACTCTGCGACCCGCCCCATGTAGGGCAGCAGGAACTCGCGGACCATCCTCGGCGAAATCATCGAGCCGTTCTTGTCCGACATGTCCTCCCAAATCTGCCAGTCATCGACTTCCACCTGATCCAAAACCTCGGAGAACACGGCTATCCAGATTTCGGTGAACGTGCTGAGAATATCGTGAATCAAAGCCGGCTCTTCATGATACCAGATGAACAGATTCTCGTATCCCAGCAGGTGAGCAAGGGTTCCGAAAAAGCCCTGCGGATAGCCGCCGATCGCCAGTGGGTAGTCGCGATTGCGGTACTCCTCGACCAGTTGCGGCCAGTGCTTCGGGAAGCGGCCGGAGAGGTCCCGTAGATTGACTCGCTCTTCTTTAAGCCGCTTCCAACTCTCCCAGCCGGTGACCGGCCACTGGTAGCCCGTGGGAATGGTGGCTTCCTCCTTCAAGAAAATCCGCTTCACGCCGTCGATGTCGACGTACTTCAGCATCCGATCGTCTTCCTCGAGGATCTCCACCTCAAACATGGGCTCGAACAGCAGGTTCACGTCGACCAGCCGGTGGCTTGGGTCCAGAGCGAAGTGGTCGCGGACGTCGCGGTCCAGCGGAAACCCTTGGGTGGGCCAATAGGCCGCCCCGCCGAAAACGGCGATGCCGTTGGGCAACACGCCGTCGCCGCGATGCGTCCAGGCCGGAATGTACAGCGACGAGGCCGGCGTCGAAATCTCCGTCGGCATCACCGGATACTGATGCCGCGGCAGCCCCTGGGCGTACCAATTCTTGATCGTTTCGCCCCAGTAGCCAAACTCCCACTTCAGCGCGCGCACGCTGGTCGAGAAGTTGCAGACTTCCAGAAATCGCTCACGAGCATTCATCGGCGTGGGTGACTAAAGAGAACGTATTTCTTCGTTGAGGTTCTCCACGGTCGGCCGCGGGGACGCCACGTGTGTTCCAGGCCGAGGCACACCGAGGTCTGGCCCGTCTACTTCTTGCCCGAAAACGGTCGCGTCGATTTCGTGATGATAGCCAACCGCCGCCGATACGTCAACAAACGGCCAGCGCCACTGCCGGACTTCGGCGAACTCAGTCGAGCCGCTTGCCCAGCAGTGCCGGGCTTTTACTGATCCCCAGGTAGCCAATGAACCAAGGGTCCCGGCGCGCCGGGATAGCGAAGCGGTGGCCCAGATTCGTGGTTTATCCGGATCGTCAACGGGCCATTG
>CAZWWC010000345.1:0-4827 GCA_964637625.1 uncultured Planctomycetaceae bacterium | reverse complement strand
TCGGCATCGCCACCGGCACGGCCGTGGCCGGCAAGATCGGCACCGTCGACCAGGTCAAAGTGACCGTCTTCGGGCCGGTCGTCAACCTGGCTTCGCGCCTGGAAGGAATGACCAAGATCCTCCGCGCGCCGATCCTTCTCGATGAGACGACCGCCCAGGCCGTCCGGAGCCAGGTTCCACGCGACGTGGTCCGCGTGCGCCGATTGGCCGTCGTGCGACCGTACGGACTGGACGCGTCGCTGGAGGTGAGCGAGCTGCTGCCCCCGACGGTCGACTATCCACAACTGACCGACGAGCACCTGCAAAGCTACGAAGCAGCCCTTGACGCGTTCGTGGCCGGCCGCTGGCCCGAGGCGCTGCGGCTGCTGCACCGCGTGCCGACCGACGACCTGGTGACCGATTTTCTGACCGCAACGATCGCCAAGCACAACCGCGTCCCACCGGCGGACTTCGACGGGGTCATACCGCTGGAGACGAAGTAAGAGTGTGTTTGAGAAGTCCGCCCATGGCACCCCTAACAGGGCATACAACAGCTTTTTAGGCACGTTCTAAAGCACCCACCTTGACCCCGTCTCAAACCCAGGCCGACCGTTCTCCCCCCACTTTCTGGTTGATTATTGACTTATCCCGCCGTTTCGCAAGGCAGAAACTTGACAGGGCCTGCCACTGGTGATATGAAGTTCAATCGGTCAAATATCAAATCTTGCTGTTATTGCCCTGGATTGGCGGCAGCGTGAGCATCTGGCAGTCTGGGGCGCGTTTTATCCAGATGCAGCGGATTGGGGGGTGTCACTGTCGCGACGGCCAGTGCTTGCTGGACAACGGCACGGGCAAGATAGCCGTGGCAACCTCTTAAATCGTCATGGCATGCCGATCGATCGGCACGGATCTATTCAGGCCAGGGACGGTTGTGCGTCTTGCCAAACTTCTTCTGATAGGAGGTTCCTCATGATCCAGGTCCTCTCTTCCCATCCACCGTAGCGTAGAACCAAGTGCACCGATGGTTCTTATCTTTCAATTGACCGTTTCGTTCTTCAGAGAGGTAGCTTCAATATGTTTATGAACAAGCAGAATTTCCTGTGGGTGGCTGCTGTGGGGAGCATCCTGCTTGCCATCGCCTGCACCCCGCAAACCGCCCTAGCCGGGCATGGCTATTGGGATCTGTTTAGCGTCAACCTGACGCCCAATGGCCTATACTGGAACCAGGTCAACGGTGGGACTGGTGCTTTGGGCGACCCCTTGGTCAGCCCCGATCCGAATGGCAACCCCGTCATCGACAACGCTACCGTTTTGGGAGGCGTGGCCTACGGTTTCGGCGGTCACGACTGGGGCACCGGCACACTCGAACCTACCGCGGTGGCCGGCAATTCAATTCAGTTGATGGGCGCGACGAGCTACTACTTGAGCATCGTGCTCGACTCCGCCACGAACCCACACGCCGACAACCTTTATCCTTCCTGGGGTACCATCAGCAGCATTTCGGTGCAGCCCTGGAACAATGTGCAAGGTGCATGGGACCCGGCGATTGCTCCCAACTGGAACCTATCGCCTTACGACCCGAACGGGCTGGCGATCATGCCCAACCCCACGACCGTAAAACTTGCCCCCAGCGATTTCGGGGATGGAGAGGGTCCTTGGGCACCGGGTGGTGGGGACGGGCTTCAGACTTCAGCGATCTATGGCGTCGGCGCCCAATTGCCCACACCAGCCGCCGGCTACCGGGTCACCTTCGACACCAACCTCAAAACCTGGGACTCCTATAGCCTGACGTCTGGAGGGGGCGGGGGTGGCGGACAATATACCCCCACCCAGGAGGGTTGCGTGGAGCATCCTGAGAACAAACTGCCAACGGTTAAACAAGTTCCCGGCAAGGAGTTTTCCGACGAGGTGGACAAGAACGCAGCGTGGGTGCCCGACGCCCTCCAAAACCTCGCTTTTGACGGCGCGGGGAACATCGCTGACACCTTCGATTACAGCGGCAGTGCAACCATGGGGAACTCCAGTCCTAACGAAAACGACCAGGTCGACGCGTTGGCCAATTCCAATGACGACTATTTCTGGCCTGCCGCTCAGGATCAGGTGCCCATCGTGGTTTCCTTTGCGCCGGCTCCTGCGGGGGTTTCAGCACCGTCGGATATCTTTTATCAGATGGCCCAGGCACCGGACACCACGGGCGTCTGGTGCCCTGCCAAGCAGGTCGTCTCGGCTCCCCCCGGTCCGCCTGACAACGTGGACGGCTTGGAACTCTATGGCCCGAAGAACATGGATGCAGCGATGGGCGGAGACGACGCCAACATGTTTTCCCTGCTAGGCGATCCGGGGTCAGGGGCTTTTCCGGGTGGCGTGGCCGTTTGGCAGTATAATTCTATGATGCACAGAAGCCTGCCGTACATCACGACTGCCGCCCTGAAAGCCGCCATCGGCATCGGTGACGATCTTAAATACCCCGAACAAGATATCGACCTGGACGCCCTGATGGTGTACGAGTCGGAAGCCAAGTGGGAGGGGGAGGAATATGGTTTCGAGTTCGGTTACGATTACACCGGTAACGGTCCTCCTGACAGCATCATGTTCAGCCTGAGGGAGAATCAGTCGATCGGCGGAAGCTTCGACGGCGGCGAGATCTGGGTTTGGACCTTCGGTGGGCCCGCCGTCTTCCTCGTCCATGGCGGTGAAGTGTGGAATACCGCACACATGGTGGGTGCGGACTTCGGCGTCGGGACCGAGGAAATTGACGCCTTGGAGGCCGTCTCCATTCCCGAACCGGCGACGCTCTTGCTGCTGCTGGCCGGCGCCCTATGCCTGATGGGCCGACGCTTGTGGCGAAAGAGGTAATTGTAGTATTTCGGTTCCAATCGAACCGTTTCGCAGGGCCATCTCGGAAGATGGCCCTGCTTTTTTGGGAAGACAAGAAGGAGGAACCACAAGGCACGATTCCTGTCTCGCTCGGGCTCGCTTGGCAAGCATGCCATGCGCCTTTGTCCTGCCGCTACTCCGTCTCGCCTTGGACGGTCAGCACCAGTCGGCGGCGGTGCGCGCGGCGGCGGTGCTCCCAAAGAAAGACTCCCTGCCAGGTACCCAGCCGTAGTCGTCCGTCGCGGATCGGGATCGTCAACGAGTTGTCGGTCAAAGATACTTTGACATGGGCCGGCATGTCGTCGCGGCCTTCGACCGTGTGGTAGTAGGGAAAATCCTCGGCGGCCAACGAGTCCAGCATTCTTTGAAGATCGACCGGGACATCCGGGTCGGCGTTTTCGTTCAGCGTGAGCGACGCCGACGTGTGCTGGATGAAGACGTGCAGAAGGCCGATCTTGAACTGCTCCAGCTCGGGCAGCGCCGCAACGATCTCGCGCGTCACCGGATGGCATCCTTGGCCGAAGGCGGGCAGTTGGATTTCGCGCTGCAGCCAGCTCACCGTTGGGACTCCCAAGAAAAGAGACGTGTCACCCCCACCCAGTCTAGCGGTTACCCGGCCAGCGTGGTAGGGCCGCGTCCGTGGGCCGGCACCTTGTCATGAGGACGTTTCAGCGTGCCAGTGGCACGCAACCAACGCCCACCGGTTTTGCCGCCGTCTGAGGAAAATCGCAGTACAATGTCCAGACGCGAAGCGAGACACCCCAGCCCGGCCCCGAACGCCGAACCTGTCCGGCCGGAGGTTGTCTACCTAAAAGAACGGGCAATCGCCGGCGAACAACCCGTGGGGCAGCAACGTTTGGGGTGAAACCCGACGGCGACTCGGGGCTAGACCGCCGGAGATTTGCCGTCAAAGTTTGCCCAATCGAAAACCATTGGCCGTCGTGCCCGGTGTGCGGAAGTGTCAGTCTTTGGATAAGTGTCAAAGTAGGGCGTTTTTCGGCCAAAAACTAGGTATTTTTTCAAAAAAATGGGACTGTAGACAGTTGACTATTGACTCATTTCATGGATAATGAGGAGTTCATTCGCGAGGCATCGTCCTACCCGCGAGGGCTGACTTAGTCCCGCCATGCCTGGGCCTCGCGACACGGCCATCGTTGCTGCTGCTTCTTTGGTTTCCTGTGGATTTTGAGGTGCCGAGTGTTTCGGCAAGGGGTATGTTTTTGTCTGGTTGGACAGAGAGTATTACTGAAATGCGGAACGTTTTTGAGGCCATCCTGGAATGTGGGCACGACGAGGACTTCGCGCCCCGAGAAACCGACGAGTTTGACCCGACCGAGGCTCCGGCCGGTTCTCGGGCGAAGCTGGAGGCGTTGGCTCGGCGCGTCGAGCTCGGACTGCCCTTGTGGCATCCGTCGGACCGCCGTGACTACAGCGGGCTGACCGGGGCGGTCCGGCCGCGCAAGTAGCGTCTGAAGACCCTCACGACCGCGCGCCCTTTCTCCTGCCGCACCGGCGCGCGGAAGCGGGCAGGGCTGTTCCCTGGACTGACTGCGCAAAGTCCAATCGCTGCTCACCCGGCAACATAGCGTAAGCCAAACACCGCTTGCCGGAAGGCACAGGATGTCCGGGAATTCGGGTGCCACTGCTGGCTTGCCCAGTCCCGGCGCGCCGGGATTGGACATGTGACTCGACTGAGCTCGTCGAAGTCCAACCGTGGCACCCAAGCGGCCTCCGAACCCCGCGTGCAGGCACTAGAGCGCATTTCAGATTACTCTAGCGGCTGTGCCACGGGCATCTTGCCCGTGCCGCCCTCGAGCAAGCACTGGCGAGACGCCAGTGGCACCTACAAATAACCGCCACATTTAACTGAAATGCGCTCTAGCGAGACGCAAGTGGCACCCTCAGAAAGCCGCTACACTTAGAACGTGTTTTGAAAAGGGTGCCACTGGCTGCTTGTCAGCCAGTGCTGGC
>CAZWWC010000344.1:0-4844 GCA_964637625.1 uncultured Planctomycetaceae bacterium | reverse complement strand
GTGATGGTGATCTTGGCCGATTTGCCCTCCTCGGTCACGCGAAGCGTATCGTCAGAAATCTTCTCGACCCGCCCGAAGGTAATCAAAGCCGTCTCAAACGGCTGCGGCGAACTGAAGCGCACCCGGTCACGCAGGCCGAGCGAGCCCGAATCGCGGCGGTCATACGTGAACGTGCGAGTAAGCGACTTCAACTCCTTGACGTTGTAGGCGGCCGTGACGTCCATCTCCAAAACGTCGGCCTGCTGGCTGAAGGCGGTTCGCACAATCCGCGCCCGGGCCTTCCGCCCGATTGTCTGCAGCTTGCCGGCGACCAGCGGCACCGGATGGCCGAAGGAATTGTGGGCCACGCTTTGATAGCGACCACGCCCGAACGTGCGACGACTATAGATTTCACGGCCAGGATCGGCCAGCAACACGACGTCGGCCACGGCGTTGCCGCCGCCCGCGCCCGACTGGGTGATCCGGGTCGTCCGGCCCAGGTCGTCTGCATCCTCGGCCTGCCCTTACCTATTGTCCCACATTCAGTATTGTGTCCCCGGAATTTTTTCTCCCGGAATTTTCCGGAATTTTCCCGGAATTTCCCCCCCCGGAATTTCCCCCGGAATTTGCCCGGAATTTCGGGCTTGGAGTATCGGCGGAACGGGGTTGCCTGAGGCATCAGAAAGCCACTGCGTTCGACGGCTTGCCCGTCTTGCCCGTTTCCCCGACGAACCTCGGGGTCTGCGTGCTAGGTCAGAAATCGACCTGTGCCCGCATCTCGAAAATGCTCAAGTCGCCGTCGCCGATCGGATTGTGCAGAGTGCTGTTGACGTAGTTGAACATGACTCGGGTGTACGGGTTGAGATACCAGTTCACGCCGATCGTGTGGTCCTGGACGATCCCCGGATGGTTCTCTCCACTGTCGTACTGCGACAAGTCCAGGTACGACCACCGGTAGCCCACCTCCCAGGCACCCTTGCCCGTATAGACGTGGCCGTCCTGGCCACGGACGCGGAAGAAGTTTTCATAAGGCGTTATGCGATCGAAGTAAGCACCGGATCGCACGTAGTTTCGATTTTCGCCGGTCAGAAAGTAGCTCACCTGCGCGTAGCCGCCGCCAAAGTACAGGTCTTCGCCGACCGTGCGGTGGACGAAGGCGTTGAACCACTCCGCCTGGGCCGAAAACGGCCCGAGGACAACCACCGTCTCCAGTCCCAGGTATTGCCAGGACGGCACGTCGGGGATATCGCCCGTGTCGACGACGTAGTCGGCCATCTGGCATTCCGGGCGAGCGCGGAATCGGGCGGTGTCGTTGGGCGTATCGCGATAGCTGTAGCTCGCGCCGAGGTGCCACAGCCCGCGGCCGTCGGCCGCTTCGCCGTACCAGGGCAGGTAGGTTCCCCGCATCAAGAGCGCAAGCCCGCCGTCGTCGTCCCGGAAGATCGGTGGTTGCTCGCCCATGTCGGCGACAAAGCAACCGATCGCCCAAGTGCCGTTCTCCTGGGCATACGTGTCGTGAGCCATGATGCCGACGTCTCGCACGGGCACAAAGGTGTACTCGTTGGCCAAGGAACGTTCCATGAACGTGATGAACCTGGTGCTGCCGAGCACCTCCAGGCCGGATGGCTCCTTGAAATGGCCGACGCGGACGTGTCCCAACAGCGGCAGTTCGTTCACCTCGAAGTAAACGTCCTTGAAGGCGGTAGCCTGGGTGGTCGTATCGTCAATGGTCTTCGTGCCGGCGAAGTCCATTTCGATCCGATAGTCGATAACGTGAAAGGCCGCGCCTTCGAGAAACATGCGCGCCCGGCGGAACTTAATGCCATCTTGCTGGTCGCCGATCTGGGCGTAGCTCGTCGTGTCCTGGTTGAAGGCAGCCCAATCCAGATCGATTCGACCGCCGGGGATCACCGTGGGACGGCCGGCGGCTTCTTTCCTGGCGGCGGACTGCTCGGCACGGATCTCGGCCAAGGTCGCTTCGAGCTCGGCGACGCGGCTTTCCAAACCGCCACCGGCGCCGTAATGGACCCTCGGCACGGCGACGTCGCCCTGATACGCCGACGCGGCGTATCCGTCATACGGAAAGGCGGTGCGCGCACTGGTACCCTCACGAACCCAGTCGCCCGCCGCCCATGAGACTGAGTTCAGAGACAGGCTACAAATAACCAACAAACCGCCTAGCTGAACCAGGCGTGCTAATGCCAATCCGCGCATGCGCGAGTCGTCCTTCCAAACCGCCGGCCGGCGACATCGTCAAACCGCTGAAACCTTTCAGCCAACGATGGAATACCCTCAGTAGTGCCAAGTTCAGTAGTTCCAAATTCTATTGAGACCTGACATTGTCATTCTGAGCGTAGCGAAGAATCTCCTTGGACAATCGAGATCCTTCGCTACGCTCAGGATGACCTGCTGCGGTATCAGCCAGCCAAACTTGGAACTACTGACCCTCAGAATTTTACTTGCATAACAACCTGCACTTTCCGGTCGTTTCCAAGCCCGGTCAGGGCCGGGTCGGGGGCGCTCCCCTTCTTGTTGGCGCCGTTGCCGTAATCGGTGCCTTCATAGACCACCATGATCAAGTTTTCGCCGGTAAGATAGTAGGCCAGCCCGGTGATCCACATGTCGTAATCGGCGTCAGGCGCGATTTGCGCGTAGACATCCTGGTCAAAATGGTCGTACCGAGCGAACCACCAGAGCTTCCTGCGACCGATCGGGAGCCTTAGATTCGAGAAAAACGAATATCCGTCCGTCCTCAGCGCGTTGTCCTGCGCATCGACCCACGTCCCCTGCGCGTTGCCCTTGGTGGTAAAGTACTGGGCGGTCAAAATCAGCCATGGCTTCTGATAGCTCAACATGGTCATGTTGACGTTGTAGTCGGGCCAGCCCGTCGGATAGTCCGTATTGCCTTCCCCGTGTATGCCGAACCAGCTTAGCTGCAGTCCGGGCAGGAAGTCGGGCATCGGCCGCACGGTGAACCGGCCTTCGATTGCCTTGTTACAGTTTTCTTCAACGGCATGGTATCCCGATCCGTTGTAGACACCGATGTGCCAGCTTCCCCAGCGACCGTCATAGTGATGGTTGCCTACTCTCCTTTCGGCGTCTGCCAGAGAGCCGAAGAAATTGCCACGAAGACTGATGCCCATGTCGGCCGAATTAAAGGTCCCGGCCCGCTCAATCGCCATGGTCCCTTAGCACCGATAGGGATTAACGTGCTCCTCGAAGTCCAGCCACGGCATGTGTCCCATGCCCCATTCCGACTTCATGTCGGTCAGCAAGGCAAAGTCATACGGCCGCAACTCGGCATAGTAGTATTTCAACCGCGACTTATAGTCGCCCGTGCTGTCCTGGTGTGCGTCGATGGTTACCCGTGCATGAAGCCACGAGCGAATCTCCTTCTTGATTGTCAGGTACCCCCGGGTGACTCTGAAAGCATCAAAACTCGTATCTTGCCCGTTGAACTCCGGCAGATCGCCGGCCGAATAGTCCAAGTATCCGAGCATCCCCACGGTCACGCCCTTCAGACCCTTGGGCAACTCAAATTCGTTGCTGTGGATTTGCTGAGTAATCTGCTCCAGGCGCTGGGATTCAATCTGTTGTTGTTCCCATCGCATCTCCTCCGCTTCCTCGGCGGTGATAATCCCCTTCTCCACAAGCCTGCCGAGCAGGAAATCCGGCTCTTCCGCCCTAACAGGTTCACTATCCGCGCAAACGAACAGAATAAAGAGAATCAACAAGCCGCTTAGCTGGACCAAGCGGGCAGATGCCAATCCGTGCATGTGTAGGTCTTCCTCCGTGAAGCGCCACCATTATTGTCGGCTGCGGTGAGAGTTTGATGGTGGGCCGACGGCTCACCGGGCACACGCCTCGCCGAAATCCGGCAAGCGGGCCCGTAGTCCGTCTTGGGGGGCGGCACGCGGACAAATCCATTACCGAGTATTCCACGGTTTAGTTCATCGGGGAACGTCGGATTCGGTTTGTATTAGAAAGACCGTTTGTGCCGGCAATTTCCGCCTCCCCGCTCGCAGAATCACTATGCTCGATACATTCGTCAGAGGACGAGAAGGCGGCAAGACCCACGGGCAAGGCCCACCATTGAGCGAGCATCGGGGCGACGATGACCGCCGCGACGCTCGTCCGAAATCGATGGACGACCCCCTCCCGCGAGAAACGACGCAACGGGTATAATCCGAGAGCCAAGCAAGCCCACGCTGGACTCGTACGCAACCAGTGTAAGGCCAAGCAATACCCATTGAATGCTCATCGAACCCTTGCGCGGCCTTCGGCCGCAACCAAGGAGGTTAAGCTCCGTCGGGTTACAGAGAAGGCGTTCATCCTTCTATGCTTCTATTCTGGAGGGCACTATGACCGAGGTGAGACTACCACCCGAAGTGATTTCGCTTGTTCATCATGTTGAATTGAACAAAGCAGGTTGGTGGGAGAAGTCGCTACAACGCTTGATTCTGGCTGCGATTTGGCTTGCCGACCGTCCGTTCACAGAAGAGACGCTTGTGGAGGCTATTAGATCTTCATTTCATGTGGTGGTTGACAGAAACAAGCTGCGAGAGCAAGTCAACACACTACGTGAGGAACACACCGTTGTGTCTCTGCCAGAGGGTACTCTGCGACTTACGAAGGCGGCACTCAGCAGCTTTGAGGAGGAGCTGCGGGAAGCTGAGGAGATTACATCGCATGTTCAAGAGAAGTTTTCGAGGGCTCTTGAGGCTCATTGCCCGTCACTGAAATTCCAGGAAACGTGGGAACAATTCGATCAAGGTCTACTAATTCCACTGGTGCGGGAGATGGGTGCCAACACCACTGCTGTAAACATCTGACCTGGACGTAACTTCCTTATTCTGCGAGGCTTA
>CAZWWC010000343.1:3729-4845 GCA_964637625.1 uncultured Planctomycetaceae bacterium | reverse complement strand
TAAGAACACTGGCGAGACGCCAGTGGCACCCTCCGGGAACCGCTACACGGGAATTGAACCTGTGCTAGCTAGGGGAAAAGGGCAAAATAGGAAAGTCAACTGGGCCGCTTCGCCGGCACCTGTGGCACGAGCGTCTCGACGACGCCCGAGAGAAACTTGGCCAACCGGTCGGACGCCACCAGGGCCGTTTCCTTCAGGGCCAAGAGGTCCTTCACGCTCGCCGGACGACGCCAGACGGTGCCCAACGCGGCGCCGAGCCGTGCCGCACGGCTCGTCTGATC
This sequence comes from uncultured Planctomycetaceae bacterium, assembly GCA_964637625.1. Classification (GTDB taxonomy): domain Bacteria; phylum Planctomycetota; class Planctomycetia; order Pirellulales; family Thermoguttaceae; genus UBA11386. The sequence continues at coordinate 4,564 of CAZWWC010000343.1, read as the reverse complement.
GGTCAGGTGCTGAACGTCCGCCGGCAACACTTCGTCCACCGCGTCGGTCAGAATGCGAATCGCCAGCATCGGCACGTGACGCTCCCGGCAGACCTCGGCCACCGCCGCCGTTTCGGTGTCGACGGCCAGGGCCCCGTGACGCTCGCCGAGGGACCGCTTTTCCTCCGGCAGCCGGACCACTTTTTCCGTGGTCAACAGCGATCCGACGTGAACGCTTCGGGAGAGCGTGGCCGGATCGACCGCCAGATCCAGGCTGAGCCGGCCGCCGGTGGGGTCGACCAGCGAGTCGGCCATCACGATGTCGTGCCGGCAGAGTTCGGGACTCAGTCCCCCGGCGAAACCGGCCGAGATGATCCACCTTGGGCGGTGCGCTTCGATGAGTGCATGGGTTGCCCGCCGGGCTCGTGCCCGTCCGGCGCCCGAGGTGACCACCGTCACGTGACGGCCCCGCAGCAAGCCGCGTCGGGTGACGAACCCTTTGCCGTGTAGGGTAACTCCTCGGTCGACGAGATCGAGCAGTCCGCCGGCTTCGATCGGCAGCGCGAAGATAATGCCTACCTGACAGACCGGTTCGTCTTTGGATTCGGCGCTCAGCGTCTCCCGATCCCGCGCAAGGTGATCGGCGACCGTTTGCTTGACCTCGTGGCGGAGCGTGTCCCGGGCCTTCGAACGGAGCCAGTGGTGCAGGATGTGGCGGAAGACCATGGGGCTCGTAGGGTGGGCACCGCCCACCAAAGTCATTGACGTCGGTTGAAGAAATTCGCGTGGCATGCTCTTGTCCCGGCGCGCCGGGATGAGCATGTTTGTTCCCGGGATTCAGAAGGGGACAGTCCCC
>CAZWWC010000343.1:0-3629 GCA_964637625.1 uncultured Planctomycetaceae bacterium | reverse complement strand
GGGGACAGTCCCCGGCGACTCAAGTCATTTGCCAAACGGCCATTCTCGCCATGTCCCGCAGGCGCCCGTTGGCCGCAAAAACGGCGGCCGGCTCGAAACCGCAGTGGACCAGGCAGTGCTCGCACCGCGGGTCGTGGCCGGGCCCCAAGCCGTCCCAGTCGGTTTCTTCGAGCAATGCTCGATAAGTGGCGTAGTGCCGATCGGTGACCAGATAGCAGGGGCCCTTCCAGCCCCGCACGTTATACGTCGGGTTGGCCCAGGCGGCGCAACGCAACTCGCGCCGGCCGCAGAGGAAATCAAAATAGACCGGCGAGGTCACCAGCCGGAATCCACAGACCAACTCGCGGAGGCGCCGAAACTTGGCCCGGATCTCCTCCCGTGTCATGAACACCTCGTCGGCCGCGGCGGCGTTGTCTTCACGTACGGCCTGGTAGCCGTAGGCGGGCGAAATCATGAGTCCGTCGACGCCGAGCTGCGACAGGTATTCGAACAACACGGCGATCTCGTGCGGATCGGTTGGCTTATAGATCGTCGTGTTCGTGCAGACCTGAAAACCGGCCGCCCGGGCCGCCTTCAGCCCCGCAATGGCCGAGGCGAAGACGCCCTTGCGCCCGACGATCGCGTCATGCGTGGCTTCCATGCCGTCGAGGTGCACGTTGATGAACAACCGACTGCTTGGGGTGAACAACGGCAGTTTTTCCGTCAGTGCCACGCCGTTGGTGCACAGGTAGATGTGTTTTCGTCGGGCGAGGATCTTTTCGACCAACTCTTGAATTTCCGGGTAGATCAACGGCTCGCCGCCGCAGATGCTCACGATCGGCGCGCCGCACTCTTCCAGCGCCGCCAGGCACGCGTCGACCGAAAGCCGCTCCTTGGCCCACTCGGCATACTCGCGAATCCTTCCACAGCCGGTGCACCGCAAGTTGCACGCGAAGAGCGGCTCGAGCATCAACACCAAGGGAAAACGAGACTGGCCGGCCAGCTTCTTCTTGAGCAAGTAGCCGGTCATCGAACGGGTGAGCGAGAAGGGAAATCGCATGGAGAGTTTCCATGTTGGTTGAACGTGAGCAGCACACATTGGGTGGCATGGCCTCGCTTGCGTGGCCATGCTCGGGATGTCAAGGAAGCATGCTCACGCAAGCGAGAGCATGCCACCCTCTATCGCCCGGCGACGGCGAGCCGGCTGATTTCCTCGTCTTCGGCGGCGATTACGCGTAGCGGCGGCCGGGAGCGCTTGGCCAGTTCGGCCGCCGTGGTCACGGCCCAACGAGACAGTGCCAACAACGGGAAATAGGCCCGGTAGTAATGGTAGCGGAGATAGAACACCTTGGGGAAGCCGGTCCCGGTGAACTCCGATTCTTCCCATGTTCCGTCGCCCGCCTGCCGGTCGACCAGGAATTGAACGCCACGGGTGACGGCCGGGTGGTGCTCCATGCCCGCGGCCAACAGCCCCAACAGGGCCCACGCCGTCTGCGAGGCGGTTGCCGGGCCGTCGCCCGAGGGGCCGTCTTCTTCATAGCTGTCGGCCGATTCACCCCAACCGCCCGAGGGCTGTTGGCAGCAGAGCAGCCAATTGGCAGCGCTGGTCATGGCCGGGTCGCCGACCGGCAGACCGACGGCCGCCAGGCCACTCATCACTTCGCCCGTGCCGTAGATGTAGTTTACACCCCAGCGGCCGAACCAACTTCCATTGGCCTCTTGCGTGCGGCGGAGGTAGGCGACCGCCCGATCCGCCGCCGGATCGCCGACGCGAAGTCCCAACTCGCCCAGCGCGCTGAGCACGTGGCCGGTCAAGTCGGGCGTGCTGGGGTCGATCATCGCATTGTGATCGGCGAACGGAACGTAGCAGAGGAACTGGCGATGGTTGTTCCGGTCAAAGGCTCCCCAGCCGCCGTCGTCGTTCTGCATGGCCAGGATCCACTGCAGCCCTCGCTCGACGGCCCGGGTCGAACGATCGAGCCTATCGAGTGCAGCCTTGGTGCCGGTCTGGGAAGTCGTCTGGCCGGCCAGGCGCAGATCGGCCGGCAGTGCTTCGGTCGAGTCCGAATTGCCGCCGAACTGGGTCTGCAGGGCCAACAGCGCTATGGCCGTGTCGTCGGTGTCCGGGTAAAAATCGTTGTGATATTCGAAGGCCCAGCCACCCGGCTCGGCGGTGACCGTCTCGGACCAGTCGCCCGGGCGGAGAATCTGTCGCTCGAGAAGCCAATCGATCCCGCGCGCCAGCGCCGGATGGTCGCGGCCCAATCCCGCGGCCGAGAGCGCCCGAAGCGTGATGGCCGTGTCCCAAACGGGCGATTTGCACGGCTGCAGGCGAATCGACTCGGCTTCTTCGTCTTCGATGATGAGCTCTTCGAGCTGCCGGTGACACTCGATCACCTCGGGGCTGTCGTCCGAATAGCGCAGACAGCGCAGCGCGATCGTGCTCCAGATGATCGGCGGGAAGATGGCGCCCAGGCCGTCGCTCTGTTTCATTCGCGCCAACATCCACTCTTCGGCCTTGCGGATTGCGCGGCGGCGCAGCGGTGTGATTTTGTGGCGCTGAGACCACTTGAGGATCCAATCGACCATGCGGAAGAAACGGTCCCAACTCAACAGGCCGGTTCCGCCCGGCAGATCGGGACATCGCAGTGGCGGCCAGTCTTCGGGCTCGCGGAGGAACAGCTCGCGAATGCCGTACTGGGCGTCGATCCGGCGGACCGGACGATGGGCCGACATGATCGATAGGGGAACGATAATCGTCCGCGACCAGGCACTCACGGCGGCGAGGTTTGCCGGGAACCATTTCGGCAGCAGCACCACCTCGGGCGGGACGGCGGGACAGTGCTCATAGGAAATCTGACCCAGCAAGGCCAGGTAGTAGCGTGTGTAGCTGTTGACCGCGTCGGCGCCGCCGGCGGCCAGGATTGCCCGACGTGCCCGCTGCATGTACTCGGCGCCCGGATCGTGACCGGTCAACTTCAGGGCGAAATAGGCTTTGACGCTTCCACTCGTGTCGACTTTGCCGCCGGGGTACATGGCCCAACCGCCCTCGGGCAGTTGTTGCTCGACCAAGTACTGCGCGGCGCGTCGGGCCCGATCCGAGATCTCCCCTCCGAGATAGGCCAAGAGCAGAACGTACTCGCTTTCGAGGATCGTATCGCCTTCGAGCTCGCCGACCCAGTGTCCGTCGGACTGCTGCTGGGCAAGCAGCCACTGGCGCGCATCGGTGATGGCCGTGCGTACCGGGGCGATCAATTGGCAGGCCGCCAGCGGATCCGATGGACTCGCGGGAAGCAACCGCCGCTGCCCGCCGGCCTCCGAAGCGTCGCAGCCGTCCGACAAGATCTTCATAGTCATATCCGTAACATCCTTGTCTCGTCCATGACGTGTCGATTGCGGCCGCCCCCGCCACAACGCACTGCAGCGCCGGTAGCTTATGCAATCCCCAGCCGATTGGCAAGGTCATCGAAGCTGAGGAAATCGCGGCGACGCGGCGCTGCGTGGCCTGCTAGCAAAGCTGGCGGCGCCCATGACGAATGGCTGACGGCTCATTTGTCGCACAAGGCACGCCTGTGTAAGAAAGGGAAAAAGGGGAAAGGGGAGAAATGGGAATAATGGACATGCCAGTGGTTGCGATTCTAAACCATCTA
>CAZWWC010000342.1:0-4849 GCA_964637625.1 uncultured Planctomycetaceae bacterium | reverse complement strand
GACATCAAGCCGAGCAACATGCTGATCGACATGCAGAACCGCGTGAAGCTGGGCGATTTCGGCCTGGCCCGACGCGCCAGCAGCGAAGAAGGCAGTCTGCTCAAAGGCACGACGAAGTACATGGCGCCCGAGCTGATCGCGACCGACTTCGGTTCCGTGGGACCGGCGAGCGATCTCTATTCGCTGGGCTTTTCGGCCTACGAGTTGATTTGCGGCGCCCGGTTCGAGGATCTGTTTCCGGGGCTCGCTTCATTTGGTCGCAACAGGCAGATCGCGTGGATGATGTGGCACAGCGCGGCCGACCGCCGACTGCCCGAGATCGGCCGGGTCCTCGAAGGCGTGCCCGAGGATCTGGCCCGGGTGATCGACCGGCTGGTCGTGAAGGACCAGGCGGCTCGCTACAAGTCGGCCACCGAGGCGCTGGCCGACCTTCGCACGGAGAAGGTCGAGATCGACCGCCCCCCCGAGACGGTCGACCCCGAGGAGGAGGCTGCCCGAGCCGCCGAGGCTCGAAAGCGGCGCCGGCGGCGCCTCGGCGCGATCGTCGCGGTGGTTTGCTCGCTGCTTTTGTGCGTGGTAATGCTCCTGCCGGGGCCAACGGAGACCGCGAAGAAACGCCCCGAGCTGCCCCAGGGCGTGCTGCGCCAGGTGTATCTCGCCGAACAGACGATTACGCTGGAGTTGCCCGACGGCAATCCCAAGGAAGTCAAGCTCAAGGGCGAGACGATCGTCGAGATCAACGGCCGGCCGGCCTTGGTCCGCGACCTGCGCGAGGGAGACGAGGTGCTCGTGAAGGTCTATCGCAAGCCCTCGGGCCAGTTGGTCACCGAATTGCAGGCCACGCGGCCCGCGGTGAGCCGAGGCCGCGTCGCGTCGGTCGACGTTGATCAGCGCCGGTTCCTGTTGCAACTCGAGGGCGCAGCGCCCGGCGAACAACTGGAGATCGACGTGCCGGCGGATCTGAAGATTCGCTTCAACGGCGCCGCGACACTCGACGGTCGGGACGTCACCCTCGCCGATCTGCGGCGCGATGACCGTGTCGTGGTGCACCACCTGGCCGGCAAGACCCAGGGGCGCCGGGCCACCGAGCTGGGGATTCTCCGCGTGGTCACGACCGAAGGCGTGCTGCGGGGCGTGGACACGGCCAAGGAGACCCTGACCATCAGCCAGGGCGAAGGCGATAAACTCGTGACGATCAGCTTGCCGCTGGCGCCCAAGTGCGAGGTCACGATCAACCAGCACCGCGTTCTCGACGAACGGCAACTGAAGCCGGCCGATCTGCGGCCCGGCGACAAGGTCAAGCTGACGCACGACGAGCAAATTGCCCGGGTCGACGCCTATCGCGTGCTCGGCCGGCAGGGCGTCATTGCGAGGATCCGCGCCGGGGCCGAGGCGATCGACGTGACGATGAAAGACGGCTCCGGCCGGATGACGTTTCTGGTTGGACCCCAGACGACCATTTCGCTCGGGGGACAGACGGTCGAGCTCGGCGAGTTGCGCGAGGGCGACCGGGTCGAGATCACGCACGACTCACCCGACGCAAAAACACCCCGCGCGCTGAGCATCGCCGCCACACGGCCGGCCGATCCGCGGCGCTGGGCCGCGCTGGTGAGCGCCCAAGACTATGAAGACGCGTCGCTCGCTCGGCTCGAGTTTCCCGAGACCGACGCCAAACTTCTGCGAGCCAAGCTCGTCGAGCGCCATCGGCTGCCGGAGGACCAGGTCTTCATGCTGGCCGATCCCAGCCGCGTCCGGCTGGAGCAGGGGCTTGCCGAGTTCTTCAACCGCGTGCCGGCCGACGCTGAGCTGGTCGTCTATTTCGCCGGCCACGCCTTCAAGACCGACGACGGTAAGATCTACCTGGCGCCGAAGAACTTCGAGCTTGGCCGGGCGGCCCTTTCGGGTGTGGCGCTGCAATGGCTCGCGGATCGGATGGAGCAGTGCCCGGCCAAGGAGAAGCTGCTGTTGTTGGATTGCAGCCACGCCGACGCAGGCACCGATCCGGCCAAACAGCCTTCGACGGCCGAGATGATCGGCACGCTCGACGCGCTGCCGGGCCGCGGGCCTTTTCGGACGGTGACGGCCGTGGCCAGTTGCTCCAAAGGCCAGCGAGGGCAAGGCTGGCCCGAGAAACAGCACGGGCTGTTCGCCTATTATCTGGCCGAGGGTTTCACCGGACGGGCGGACACCAATCACGACAACCGGCTGGAACCGACGGAGCTGTTCGGCTATGTCAAGAACCGGATGGCCGCGGCCGGTGTGAAACTCGGCCAACCGCAGACGCCGCGGCTGTTCCTGCCCGACGACCGTCCGCCTCGGCTTTCGGAAAACGCGAAGAAGGCGATACGCCGTCTGGCGGCCCTTGCCGGTGAGTCGCGCGTCGACAAGATAGCCGCCAGCAGCGCCTATACTCAAGCCAGCAGACGCTCGGGCGACCAGCCCGAGCCCGAGTTGCTCTATGCCCTTTTGCTGACCAAGGGCAGTCAATTGACCGACGCGCTTCGTATCTGGCAGCAGCTTAAGCTCGAGCGGCCCGGCAACTTGATCCCGCTGCAGGCGATTGCGTGGATCCATTTCGTCAGGCCTCGGGCGAGCTATGATCCCGGAGTCGACGCGCTGGTCGAGTTGGTCGGCAAGATTCCGCGACCGAAGAAGCCCGGCACGGCTTATTCGGCAGATTGTCTTGCCTTGTTCGATTGGGCGGGGCAGTTGCGCGAGTTTGCGGCCGTTGCGACCCGGGAGCACCAGCGGCCCTCGGCCGATCGGCTTGCGGCGCTCGACGCGGCGGTGGCCGCCCACGGCGGCGCGGCGGTGGCCCGGTATGACGCAGGGCGGAAGAAGTCACGGGCGGTTTGGAATCGGTTCGAGACGAATCTTGGGAAATCGCGAAGCGAGGCCGAGACGGCGAAGCTGCAGATCGAACGCCATCGGCTGGTGCACTACGCGACGTTTCCTTACAAGAAGCTAATCGAGCAGATCCTCGCCGGACTGGATTGGTAGGTTGTCGCTCGAAGGACGTTTCGGCGGGACGTTTCTGCGCGGTCTGCCATTTCTTCTCGAACCATTGCACCGCGGTCGGCGGCGAGGAAGTCGTGACGACCGGCCACATGGTGCAGCGAGCCGTCACAGCGGTGCGTCCGATCGCGGTGAAGGTGTGCCGCGGATCTCAGCAGCGCGGGCTCCGCCTCTGCTCGTGTGAACATCTCTTTGCGACGTTCGGTGACACTGGCCGCCTATCGGCCGGTGTGATCATGCGCAAATCTCACCAGGGAAAGGCACTGGCCGACAAGCGGCCAGTAGCACCCGATGCTGGCCGACAAGCGACTCGACGGAACTCGTCGAAGTCGGCCGGTGGCCCCCGCACTTTGACGCGAGCCACCCGAAAACAACCGCGCCGGCTCAACGCTCGCGGTCGCGTCCGAAGTCGTGCTCGATGCGAGCGTATCCGGACAAGTCCTCCAGGGTCCAACGGTACTTCCGGCGGCCGATCAAGTATTCGGGCCGCCGGAAATATCGGTCGAGGTCCTCCAGGTCGAGCGGTTCGGGCGCCGAGTCGGCCGGACGCTGCGAGGCGGCTGAAATCAACAGGACGAAATACTTGCCGCCACGCGGCAAGACGACCGAGAAATCTCCGTGGCGGTCGGACCTGGCATAGGCCCCGCCGCTGGCGCGGATCTTCCGCAGGCTCGTGTAGCCCGGCGGCGGAGCATCCTCGGGACGAATGCCGGCCGTTTCGATGCGTTTGGCCCGTTTCTTTTTCTCGGGCAGGAAGATGGCTACGGCGTTCTCGTCTCCTTCGACCTTGTCGATCGCCGGACGATAAAGCAGTTTGCCTTCGACCAGCACTCGATCGGTCCCGGCCGTGTCTTGCCGGCGGGCCGACTCCAGCGACGCATGCCCTCGGCCGATGAGATAGCCGACCACAAGCCCAACGACTCCGACTGCGACCAGAAGGACCCCCTGGGTGTAGAGCGCGCGGCGAGAGACCAGGACCATCTCCGGCGCTACGAGATCGCCCGGCTCGGGCCGATTCTCGTCGTCGACGATTTGCTCCGGGATGCCCTGGTGCTCTGCCTTCGGGTCGGGAACAATTTGCGTGTGACCGCACTTCGGGCAGTCGATCGAGGCGCCTATCTTGCGTTGGGCGATGGACAGCAACCGTCCACACGCTTGGCACGGAAAGCGAATCGGCATCGGATACTCGTCCCTGTTCCAAGGAAAGCCGGGCTTGTAGCTGTCCCGGCATGCCGGGATGGCAAATGTGTAAGGGAAGGAAAAATGGGAAGAAAGGAAAAAGGGAAATTCATCTGATGTCTATAGTTCCCATTTTTCCCCGCTCCGTCGCCATAGCTTTGGAGCGTCGGCGACTTTCCCTTTTTCCCTTCTCACACAAAACGTTCTTGCCAAACGGCTAAGGTGTTACCCGAGTTTCAATACGGCTCGTCCGGGGGATTCTCGCTCTCGGCCAGCGCATTGGCGCCCAGGGCCAAGACGAGACATACCACGTCGACGACCCAAAGGACTCCCACGCCCAAAGCAATGGCGTCGAAGACTTCCCGGCCGGCCGCATCACCCATCTTACCCAGCACGTGGCCGGTGACCAGGAGCACGGCCAACGCGATGGTCAGAACCAGGGCGACGCCCACCAACACGGCCAGAACACGTCGGGGAACAGGCTTTCGACTCATAATCGGGACAATCGAGCCAGCGGCAATTGAGGAGGAACCTTCCCTTTTTACTCCCGTGGACGATACTTCCACAAGGATGTCATTACTCAGGATGCTGCATTTTTTCCAGTTTGACCCATTCCAGTCGCGGAAACACTCCCAGCCAGGGGGGTGCTGGGTGC
>CAZWWC010000341.1:0-4861 GCA_964637625.1 uncultured Planctomycetaceae bacterium | reverse complement strand
ACCATGATCGTCTTGCCCATCGTGCGCAATTGTTTCAGCAACTCGCGAATCTCGACCCGGGCACGCGGATCCAGCCCGCTGGCCGGCTCGTCCAACAGGAGCACCTGCGGATCGTGCAGCAGCACCCGGGCCAGGCCAAGCCGCTGGGTCATGCCGCGTGAAAGGCTTGTGACAAACGCGTCGCGCTTGTAGTCCAGGCCGACCAGCTCGAGCATCTCGTCGCACACTTTCCGGCGCTTGTGCCCCTTGATCCGATACGCCGCGGCGAAGAACTCGAGATACTCGATCACTTTCATGTCGTCGTAGACACCGAAGAAGTCGGGCATGTAGCCGACCAACCGCCGGATTTCCTTCGGATGGGTGTAGATCGAATAGTCGCAGACGTAAGCCTCGCCCCAGGTGGGCTGCAGCAACGTGGCGAGAATCCGCATCGTGGTCGTCTTGCCGGAGCCGTTCGGGCCGATGTAGCCGAACAGGTCGCCCTTTTCAAGATCGATGTTGAGATTGTCGATGGCACGCAACTCGCCGTACACTTTCGTGAGATCTTGAGTTTTGATCATGGCAAATGATTCCGATGGGTCTTCGCTGCGCTCGATACAGCCTGTAACGCCGCGGTGGGTTGCCACCCACGGCTATCCTCCCGATTCATCGGGACCGGGACTGCCCACTGCCTTCAAACGTCGGGCAAGCCCGACCGCTAAACCATCCCGGCGCGCCGGGACTGCCTACTGCCTACTGCTTACTGCCTACTGAACTGACTGGGATCACGAACCGGTAGAACGTCATGTGCCGATTGCCGGCTCCGCCCAACGGCCGGCCGTCGCAACAAAGCTCCGCGCCGGGCGGCTGCGCGTTGTCGGCCACGCCGATCAGGATCGCACGATCCGGCCAGAGCAAACGGCTGAAGTCGACAAACGGCTGATACTGGTTGGAAAGATGCGTATAGCGCCGGCCGCCGGCATGTTCGAAAAACATCATCATGCGAAGGATATACGGCAGGTCGATCCTGGCCGCGTCGTAGGGCATCGCCTGAAACTGCATTCGGTCGCCGTGTTCCACCAGGACCATGTGGCGGCCGGTCAACAGGGTCTTCAATTCGGATGGGTCGGGCAGCCGGTCGACACGGATCGTCGCGCCCGGTCCCACCCGGCCCAGCTCATAAACCCAACGGCCGTAGACCAACAAGCAGCGATCCAGCGCGAAATCGAGTGGATTGGTCAACCGGCCGACGAGCAGATCGTCCCTACGGACCAACTCGGGGCGAGGGCAATCCTTCCACGTGGTGCTCCATCGCGCGGTCAGGCTCCGGGTCGACCAGGTCGAGAGTGGAAGTCCGTCCATCCGGTCCAGCGCGGCCGAGAAATCATAGGCACGGCGCCATGGTATCGGATTGACCGTTTTGGGATCCATCCCACCCAGTCCGCTCCCCGGCAGACCCAACCAGCCCAAAACCACCTGGCCGTCGGCCGCCGCCGACCCATCGGGCAAGTGCGGACACAACGAAAGATTGTACGTGTTCGCCCGGGGACTGTATAAGTTGCTCCAATGGGTCCCTCGGACCAGACCGGTGCGGGTGTCCACGTCGACCAGATCGACCTGATTCAATCGAAGTTCCGTGCCCTTGAGCCGATAGGCCGCCCAGTAGGCCCCAGCGCTGAAGACCACGACCAAAAGCGGAAACGTTGCCCAAGTCCAGCCCAGCCGCTTCAGCCGACTGAGCAGCCAGTAATCGCCCGGACCGATCAAGACAAGGTACAGCAAGATCACGGCCACCACCACCCCAAACGGCACCAGCCACACGCCGGTGAACCGGTCCAGGGCGCTGCGCAATTGGCCGCTGATGTCCGAATAACCCAGGTGCATGACGACCATCGTCTCCGACGAGGTCTCTTCCGACTCCTTGGGCCAATCCAGGAGTCGGGCAACCAGCGCGCCGCGGTCCTTCCATCGGCTCAAGGGAGGCCGATCCAAGTCGACGGCGAGAAAAACCGATTGGCCGAACCCGCGCACAGAGCGCACCACCAGCGGTAGATTCAGATTCGCCTCCCACGCTTCTTCGCGACCCTCGATTTCGCCCAGCCGCGCGGCCATGATGTGCCGCCGTCCGGCGACGTTCGAAAGGGGTATCGGCGTGGCACTGCTAATATAGCTCTCCAAGCCGCCTAGCCGATCCGACCGTTCGGTCTTTTCCCATTGCCCCGGCACCAGCGGGGACAGCGGACTCCCCGCGTCGCAGACTCGCTCGGCTTCGACGCCGGCCATGATCAGCAGTCGGCCTCCCAGCCGGATCCACCGCTCGAGCGCCGCTTGCCGCCGGCCGCCCTTGGCGATCCGCTGCCGGTAGACTTCCGGGCGACTCGTGGCGATGACCACCGCGTCGACCCCTTCATAGCCGTACCACCGCGTGGGCATTTGGGCCAGATCATCCAGCCTTGCTACGACCGGCCGGCGCAAGGGCTCGAAGTGCATCTGCGCGGCCGCCTCTTCGACACCGACCGGAGAGGCCGAAAGACAGACGACCAGCTTCCGATCCGCCGAGAGCGCCGGCCGATAGTCTCCGTCACCCTCTTCGGCCGACGATCGAAATGCCCTTGCGACAACCGCGCCGTCGTCCGTTTCAAAACGGACGGTCGCCTCGCTATGAACACGGCCGAATCGGGCGTAGAGCAGAACCTCCGACCGGGCGCCGGGTCGAAGACAACACGGCTCATCCTCGGGCGTGCTCACGCGGCTCGGGACTCCGTCACCGTCGGGCACGGTCAACGACACGCGCCCGGCCGCTTCACGGCTGCCGCCGCGCAGAACCACCGCCACCGGCGTCCACACCCCGACCTTGTAATGGCCGTCGAACCCGACACGCAGACCGACGATCCCGGGCAAGGCGCCGGATTCAGGGTTTCCCTGTTCGGCCGATGCCACGCTTGGCAACACGCCAAGAAACAAGAGCAACAAGGGTGCCATGGCCACGCGTGCGTGGCCATGCTGGAAAGTCGAGCGAACATGCCCACGGCAAGCGTGGGCATGGCACCCGATATGCCAGTGTATCTTCCACGAAGACCGCATCATGGCTTCCCCGAGTCGGAACAACGGCACACGAATTGGCCGCAACCAGGGCAGCCGCCGGCGTACTTCTTCCTCACCGCTTCGGTCAGATCCACGCCGACCACGTTGGCAATCGTGGTCAACCAGGCCAACACGTCGGCGAACTCGCTCTGCTGCTGCTCGGGCGTCCCGTCGCGCAGCGCGGCGGCCAGTTCGCCGATCTCCTCGACCAACCACATGAACGTGCCATCGACACCCCGGGCGACGTCTTTGGGCAGGTACATCTCGCGGATCAACCGCTGGAACTCGGCCAGCGTGATCGGACGCTCGCCGGTCGTCTCGGTGCGGGGAGCTTTTTGCCTTGATGGGTCTTCCTGTGCCATGGGGATTGGTAACTCCGGGTAAACTCTGGTGGGCGATGCCCACCCTACACGTTTTCGCGGTGGCAACAATGATGTATACTACCGCCTTTGCCCCCCATTTGACAACGTACCGCGGGCGAAACCTCCGGCGCTGGCCGTGCGGTTCACTGCCGGGGAGCGTAACAATCTACGGGTTTCAGGCAAGGATCGGGAAAAGGGGGCAGGTACATTTTGTGCGAAGCACCCTCCGGGCCTTTCAGGCAAAATGTACCTGTCCCCTTTTCCCTGCCAAGGATCGCCGCCGGACCCAGTGAAAAAGGACTCATTTCACCATGAAACCACCCGTTTCTTACGAAGATTTTGCCAAACTCGACCTCCGCGTGGCCACGGTCGCCACTGCCCGAGAGCATCCCAACGCCGACAAGCTACTCCTGCTGGAGATCGAGGTGGACGGACACAAGCGACAGATCGTCGCCGGTATCCGGGGCCACTACGAGCCCGAGGCGTTGGTCGACACCCAGGTTGTCATCGTCAACAACCTCGACGAGGTCGTCATCCGGGGCGAGGAATCCCGAGGGATGCTCCTGGCCGTCGGCGACGGCGAGGCGGTCGTGCTGATTCGGCCCGAGCGAGAGTGCACGCCCGGCGCGGCGATCAGATAGGGCTGTGCGATCGTCGGCCATCTCGGGATGGACCTTCCAGGACACTTCGTACTATACTTATGTGTTCGCCGGTCTTGTAGGGTGGGCATTGCCCACCAGAATCTCCCTTGCACTGGAATCGTGATTTCGGTGGGCGGTGCCCACCCTACTGTATCTCGGAGTGTCCCGTGGCCATGCAAATGGATCAACTGGTTGCCCTGTGCAAACGTCGTGGTTTCCTCTTCCAATCCAGCGAGATCTACGGAGGCTTAAGCGGCTTCTGGGACTATGGGCCCATGGGCGTCGAGCTGAAGCGCAACGTCCGTGAGGCCTGGTGGCACGACATGGTCACCGCCCATAACGAGATGATCACGCCCGACGGAGCACCCTCGACCTACGAGATGACCGGCCTGGATACGACCATCATCATGCACCCGCAGGTGTGGAAGTGCTCGGGCCATTTCGATCTGTTCCACGACTATCTGGTCGATTGCCGCGAGGCGAAACGCCGCTACCGCCACGATCAGGTCTTTGGCCGCTGGGTCGAGGGGCGCGGTCAGAAGTTCTTCGTCGCCACCGAGAAGCTCGGCGACCAGCGCCAGGAAGAAATGCAGCATCGGGCGCTGAAGTTCCTCGGCCTTCGGGCCAAAAACGCCGGCGAACTCGACTGGCAAGGACCGATGGTCTGCCTGACCGGGATCGACGACTTTGCCAGCGTGCTGGGCCCCGACGCGAAGACCTTGGGCACGCTGACCGAGCCCCGCGAGTTCAACCTGATGTTCGAGACCCACACCGGCGCCATCCGCGACCAAGAGA
>CAZWWC010000340.1:0-4894 GCA_964637625.1 uncultured Planctomycetaceae bacterium | reverse complement strand
TACGATCTCGTGCTCCTGGAGGGATTCAAGCAGTTGGCGTTTCGCAAAGTGTGGCTTCTGAGAAACGGGGAGTCAGCCCCGCCCGACGAGAACGGCCCCTTCGACGCCGCGCTGCCATGGGACGCCCAGCGGGCGGAAATGCTTGAGTCGATTCTGACCCACTTTCTTGAGGAAGTCTTGAACCGCACGCCCGTCTTCGGCTGTGTCCTGATCGGCGGCGGCAGCACGCGAATGGGCCGGCCGAAACACCTGCTGCCCTGCGCCGAGCACTCCGGGCAGACCTGGCTGCACCGCACGGCGGGCGTGTTGAGGCAGACGTGCGAGCAAGTCGTCCTTGCCGGCGGTGGAGTCGTGCCGGAGGATCTCTCGTCGCTTCCGAAGATTGCGGATCCGCCGGACGTTGCGGGCCCGATGGCCGGGTTGCTCTCTGCCATGCGCTGGGCGCCCCGGGCGAGCTGGCTCCTGGCCGCTTGCGACCTGCCGCGATTGTCGCAGCAGGCCGTGCGATGGATTCTCACCCAGCGTGGGCCCGGCGTCTGGGCCGTGCTGCCGCGCCTGGCCGATTCGCCGCACGTCGAACCGCTGTTGGCCTGGTACGATTTTCGCTGCCTCGCGCCGCTCGAATCGATGGCGGCCTCGGGCCGCCGCAGACTACGGGAAATCGCGGACCATCCTCAAGCACGAATGGTCACCATTCCGGCCGCCCTGGGCGACGCCTTCAGCGACGTCGACACGCCGCAAGCGGCCCCACCCTCCGCTACGCGCCCTCGTTCAAAATAGCTCTGTTAAAAACTTCCGAAAAGGGTGCCTGGGCCATAGCAAAGCGGTGGCCCAGATCGTGAAAAGCAGGGCCTTCGCTACGCTCAGACCCGGGCACCCAACTCATGATGCAATGTCTTCAACAGAGCCGTTCGAAATAGAAGAATCGCCGGGCCGCAACCCGATCTACGGACCTACTTGCTGAGGACCGCCGGCCTTCCTATAATGGTCGCTACTGGTCATCCGCAAGATTCACAAGTTCAGTAGTTGCAAGTTTGGCTGGCTGACACCTCAGCAAGTCATCCTGAGCGTAGCGAAGGATCTCGATGGCCCAAGGAGATTCTTCGCTATGCTCAGAATGACTTTTGCTATACTGAGAATGACCTTCGCTACGCTCAGGATGACAATGCTGGGTCTCAATAGAACTTGGAACTACTGAAGTTCTCTATGTTGCCCCTGGGACTCTAGACGGAGTTGAGAGACTATGGGAGTTGGAGGAGTTGCCACGGCGCCCGGGGCTTCAGATTTGGAGCCGGCCTCTCGAATCATCGAAGAAATGTCACCGGTCACTTCGGGCGACATTATCCCTTTTCTGCAGCGGCTCCAGGACGCCTACGGGTATCTTCCCCGAGACGTCGTCCTGGCGGCCTGCGAGCGGACCGGGCTGCCGGCCAGCCGCGTCTTCGGCGTGGCCACGTTCTACGCCCAGTTCTATTTGGAGCCCCGCGGCCGACACCTCGTCTGTTGCTGTCGCGGAACGGCGTGTCACGTGCGCGGGGGACGCAAGATATTGGACGCCGTCGAGCGAACGTTGGGAATCCGCGACGGCGAAACCACTAAGGACATGCTCTTCTCGCTGGAAACGGTCGCCTGCTTGGGGGCCTGCGCGTTCTCGCCCGTGATGGTCCTGGACAACACCTACTACGGCAAGATCACGCCGCACCGCGCCGAGTTGCTGCTTAAGAAGATCATGAAGGAGGAATCGTGATGGAGCGTCTTGCGTCGGTCGGCGATTTTCGGCAGTGGCAGAAGACCCTCAAGGCCGGGCTCGATCCGAATCGAAAGCTCGTGACCGTCTGCGCCGACACGGGCTGTGCCTTGTTCGGCGCGCTCGGCGTGAAGGAAGCCTTCGAGAAGGCGATTGCCCAGCAGGGAGCGCAGGATCGTGTCTCGGTCAAAGCCACCGGGTGCCACGGCTTTTGCGAGAAGGGGCCCGTGGTGGTCATCCAGCCGGAGAAGATCTTCTATCCGAGTGTCCAAGTGGAAGACGTTCCCGAGATCGTCCAGAAGACCGTGCTCGGCGGCCAGACCATTGACCGGTTGCTCTACGTCGATCCGGCGAGCGGGTCGAGGATCGCGCTGAACCATGAAGT
Source organism: uncultured Planctomycetaceae bacterium (assembly GCA_964637625.1). Lineage (GTDB taxonomy): Bacteria > Planctomycetota > Planctomycetia > Pirellulales > Thermoguttaceae > UBA11386. Next base: position 2,762 of record CAZWWC010000340.1, on the reverse strand, counting down.
GCCGTTCTACGCGAAGCAGCAGCGGCTGCTTTTTCGTCTCAACGGGCTGATCGACCGGACGTCCATTGAAGATTACGTGGCCCATGACGGATACGCGGCGGCCGTGAAGGCCCTTTCGGAAATGAAGTCGGAAGCGGTCATCGACGAGGTTCAGAAGGCGGGGCTGCGAGGACGAGGCGGCGCGGGCTTCCCGACCGGCGTGAAGTGGGGCCTGGCTCGCAAGTCGCCGGGAGACCAGAAGTACATCATTTGCAATGCGGACGAGGGCGATCCGGGCGCGTTCATGGACCGCAGCCTGTTGGAGGGCACTCCCCACGCCGTGCTGGAGGGAATGCTCATCGGGGCCTACGCCATCGGCGCCACCAAGGGCATCATCTACGTTCGGGCCGAGTATCCGATGGCGGTGAAAAACGTCACGGCGGCGCTTGCGCAGGCACGTCGGGTGGGGTTGTTCGGCGAGAACATCCTCGGTACGGGAATCGCTTTCGACGTCGAGATCCGACAAGGAGCCGGCGCGTTCGTCTGTGGCGAGGAGAGCGCGCTGATTGCCTCGCTCGAAGGAGAGCGCGGCATGCCCCGGCCCCGGCCACCCTTCCCCGTCGAGAAGGGATATCGCGGCAGGCCCACCTGCATCAACAACGTCGAAACGTTCGCCAACGTCCCGCTGATCGTCCTGCGCGGCAAAGACTGGTATCGCGGCTTCGGCACCGAGGCGAGCCCCGGAACCAAGATCTTCGCGCTGGCGGGCCGCGTGAACAACACGGGCCTGGTCGAAGTGCCCATGGGCACGACGCTCCGCCAAATCATCTTCGACATCGGCGGCGGCATTCCCAAGAACCGTCGCTTCAAGGCCGCGCAGCTCGGCGGACCTTCAGGCGGCTGCCTCCCGGCGCAATACCTCGACCTGCCGATCGACTACGACTCGGTCAAGCAGGCCGGGGCCATCATGGGCTCCGGCGGCCTGATCGTCATGGACGAGAACACCTGCATGGTGAACATCGCCCGGTTCTTCCTCGAATTCACCCAGAGCGAGTCGTGCGGCAAGTGCGTGCCCTGCCGGGTCGGCACCCGGCACATGCTCGACATCCTCGTGCGGATCTGCTCCGGACAGGGCCGCATGGAAGACCTCGACGAACTGGAGCGGTTGGCCTTGCACATCAAGGAGGCGTCGCTGTGCGGGCTGGGCCAGACGGCTCCCAACCCCGTGCTGACGACGTTGCGCTACTTCCGCCACGAATACGAGGAGCACATCCTGCGGAAGCACTGCCGCGCGAGTGTGTGCGAGGACCTGGTCGCGGCGCCGTGCGCCCATGCCTGCCCCGCGCAGGTGAACGTGCCGCAGTACGTCGGGCTCATCGCCGAGGGGCACCTCGACGCGGCCGTCGACGTGATTCGCCGGCGCAACCCCTTCGTTTCCGTCTGCGGACGCGTGTGCGACCATCCGTGCGAGCTGCGATGCCGCCGCGCCGACGTGGACCAACCGCTGGCCATTCGAGCCCTGAAGCGATACGCCGTCGACCACGCCGCGGGACTCTCCTCGACGCTTGGTGCTCCAGCCACCGGAGACGCGGAGGTGGCGGTCGTGGGCGCCGGGCCCTCGGGCTTGAGCTGCGCCTATTTCCTCGCCCTGATGGGCCGGCCCAGCGTCGTGTTGGAGAAACAGCCGGTCCCCGGCGGCATGCTCGCGCTGGGTATTCCCGAGTACCGGCTCCCGAAACCCGCGCTGCAGCAAGACATCGACTTTATCCTCCGACACGGCGTCGAATTGAGAACGTCGACCCCCATCGAGAACGTCGAGGATCTCTTCGGCCAGGGATTTCGAGCCGTCTATCTCGCCAGCGGCGCCCAGAAAGGCCGCGCGCTGGGAATCGAGGGCGAGCAACTCAACGGTGTGGTCGACTCGCTGGAATTCCTTCGGGCTCGAGGACTCGGTCAGAAGCCGACGTGCGGCAAGCACGTGGTCGTGATCGGCGGAGGCAACGCGGCGGTCGACGCCGCGCGGTCGGCCGTGCGGCTCCACGCGGAGAAGGTACTGATCCTTTACCGCCGCACGCGCGAGGAAATGCCCGCCTATGAGGAAGAAATCGAAGAAGCACTCCACGAGGGCATCGAACTTCACGAACTGGTGGCGCCCAAGCGCATTCTCGGCAAGAGCGGTCGCGTCACCGGCATCGAGATGATCCGCATGCGGCTTGGCGACGCCGATTCAAGCGGCCGGCGGCGGCCCGTGCCGATCGAGGGCAGTGAGCTGGTCGTCCCGTGCGACACGGTGCTCCCGGCAATCGGCCAGGTAGCCTCGGTCGAGCCCGGCGGTCGGCTTGAATTGTCGTCCTGGAAAACCATCGCGTGCGATCCGGTGACGCTCGAAACGTCTCGCGAAGGTGTGTTTTCCGGCGGCGACGTGATCAACGGCGGCGGCACGGTGATCGAGGCGATCGCCGACGGCCAGCGGGCCGCGGTGGCCATCGACCGCTACCTGGGCGGCCCGGGCGCGTTGCCCCCGGACGTTAGCGTCAGCATGTACCGCGCAACCGACGAAGAGCTTGAACAGGCGCCGCCGCGACTGGCCGAACCGCTCTTGCCCGTGGCAGAGCGATTGGACAACTTCCGCGAGGTGATCTCCGGCATCAGCCGCCAGGGCGCGTGCGCCGAGGCCGGTCGCTGCCTGCGTTGTGATCTGGAAAAGCTGCGATCCTGATTCTACTGTCTGAAACTCACAATCAACACAAAACGTTCTTGTAACACCACGAAGGACACGAAGA
>CAZWWC010000339.1:0-4896 GCA_964637625.1 uncultured Planctomycetaceae bacterium | reverse complement strand
GCCAGCGACGTTGCCGGCGTTTTCAACTCATTCGGAAAATCGTCGGTGTTGCGGACCAACAAGAGGCAACGTATCCGAATCGTGAAGTGCCTCTTGCCGCTGCGCGGCACCGACGATTCCGCGATTGTACCACTTTCTCGTCGTAGCGCCGACTCCGCGGAATCATCGGTGCTACCCGTTCGCGGCCCGGCGAAAAACTACTCTACTACCGCTTTTCGACCTCCACCGGCCTGTCGACGGTTGTTGTCTCGCTCACGGGGGATTCAACGCGAAAAAAGACTTCGGCCAGCAAGAAGTACATAAGGATACTCAATATCGGGCCGGCGATGCCCATGGCCATGTGTTTTCGATAGGCACCCTTGGTCGCCAGATCGACTTTGAGGACGCCGTAGGCAAGAAGCAACACGAAAAGCACGCCGGCCAAGCCCATCCCGGCGTACAGCACGCGCTGTTCGACCTGCGCCTCATGCCACTTCTGCTTGAGCAGCTCGTTGGTTCTCGACGTGAAAGCCAAACGAACGTGCAGTTGCTTCATCAGCCCGACGCCCGTCTGCTTGGTTTCTTCCCATTCGCCCCGGATCATCTTGTCGTGTATGTAGTCGTTGGCCAGTCGTACTTGCCATTTGGCCTCGCGGCCGAGATACCGTTCGACATAGTCGGCCACCGCTGCCTGCAGCGCCCCGGGCAGGGCCTGATTGCATTCGTCCCGCGTGCTGAAAGGCCCGACGACGATGGTTTTTCCATAGCCGTAGGGCGTGCGGCCCTGCGGACTGTCGAGCCAAGCGGGCCGGTCGTGGGTCGGGTCCTTCGGTGGCTTTGCCGCCGGCGCGGCCGCGAGGCTCTCCGTTGCCGCTTCACTGCCGGGATGCTTTTCCTTCACGCCACGTTTCTTCTGCTCGGCGAGGGTCCGCTCCAGGATTTCCCAGAAGGTGTGCAGCGCGCTGCGCCGGTCGGCTTCATTGGGCAGTTCGGAGGAGACAAGCCGGGTCATTTTCCGGATCAGGCCGCTGACCTGCTCTTCGGAAAGGACGTTGGAATCGGCGGATTTCTTGGCTTTCTCGGGCTCGGCCGACTTATCGGGTGCGTCAGGCGATGTGTCGGGTGCTTTCTTCTCGGGTGGTGGGTCGCCCGAGTTGGCTGCCGGCTTCTTGCCGGATGTCCGGCTCTCTTCGACTTCGGCAATCGTCTCGATGATCTCTTCGTAATTGCCGGTCACATCAGAATCGTTTGCCGTGGCGGCGGATTGAACCGAGTTGACGGTTGTCCGTTGAATGTAGCTTGATGGTGCCGGTGCGATAGACCGCACCCCGGGCCAAAGGAACAGCGGGAACAAGACGAGCAAGACGGGCAACCCGACGGCCAGGCCGATGCCCCAGCGCCGGGTCTTCGGATTGACGATCATTGCAACGATCACGCCGATCAGCAGCACGGCCAAAGCGGCCGTGACCAGTAGTACTAAGACGCCCGGCAAGATCGTCGGCTCCGAAGCGTATACCATCTTCTTAATCCTCCGGGCTCGCCTGGCGCAGCCGCGGATTGACCCAGGGGCTGGCGATCTGCACCGAGATGGACATGATGCCGGCGACTATCGTCAGCACGATGGTGGGAGGCTCTCCTGTCAAGATGAGCAGCGCCGGAAGAAACATGCTTGCCAAGACGCACCAGAGGCTCAACCGCGCGGGACGCAACGGATCGGCCTGGCGCCACCACCGGACCAGGAGCATCAGTGCGCCGAATGCAACAACGTGCATCAACAAGGCTTCACTCTGAGTTGGCTCATGACGAACCGTGAATGCGGGACTGATCGTTACCAGTTCGAAACAGCCCCAGGCAAACGCGCCCAAGACGAGCCCTACGGTCATCATGACGAATCGGCGCACCATGGCATCGCCCTGGGTCCCTTCCCAGAACTTGCACGGCACCATGACGGCCCAGGAACCCGCGATGCTCACCAATAGCAGATAAGCGGGAAATCCGGGATGAAACTCTCCCGATGCCGATGCAACCACGATCACGACGACCAGCGTCATGATCGCGGCCACCAGCGCACTGAGCAGCATCGAGCCGAGCAGTTCGACCAATCGTTCCCGAAACGGCTTGACGATCAAGGCCCGGGTCGGTTTTTCATAGGGGCGGAAACGCCGGTAATGCTTTCGCCGCGCGTGGGCCGCCTGCCGGCCGGGACCGGGCTCCAGCGGCGAGTCTGCTGCCGGCGGCGAAGACGCTTGTGCCACTGCCGGCGACTGGGCCGACGACGGCTTGCGGGCCCGACGGATCGCCCGGACGACCCGGCAGAGGACGTAAACGGCCACCATACTCAGAAGAACGGGAATCGTCAGCTCCTTCGCAAAAACGACGCCGACCCCGACGATTACGATCAAAGTTACTTGAATGCCGTCATTGAGGCTGTGCCACCAGTTCTGCACGTCAACGCAGATCTGGCGCAGTTCCCCAAGGATGGGCTCTTCATCGACCGCCTCGGCCACGATCGCCGCCGGCGTGTCGACTTGCCCGGCTGCCTGTGCCGGTTGGCTCTTTGCCGAACCGTTTGCGCCGGAACCAATTTGTGTCTTCTTTGCCTGGGGCAGCAAGTCGGCAGACCGCTGGATCGGAAGCTCGGCAACCATCTCCTCGACTGAGGAAAAGCGTTTTTCCGGGTCCTTTTCCAGTGCCCGGGCAACCACGCCGCGATAGGGTTCCTCGAGCATCGAGACGTCGGGCTTGGCCGTGAGGTGTTTCATGAGCACCTCACCGACGCTTTCTCCTTCGAAAGGCAAGCGGCCGGTGAGCATCTCGTAGAGAATGATGCCCAGGGCGTAGACGTCGATTTCCTTGCCGTAGCGACCGTTGGCCACTTCGGGGGCCATGTAATGGACCGTGCCCACGCTCTCGGTATGGCCGCTGCGCCGGCTGCACGAGATGAACTTCGACAGCCCGTAGTCGCCGATCGAAACACGTCCTTCCTCGGCGAAGATGTTTGCCGGCTTCAGATCGCGATGGACGATGCCGTGATCGTGCAGATAGCCCACGCCGGCCGCGATGCCGGAGAGCCACCCGAGCGCTTCCTGGACGAGCATCCCCTCCGGATGTCTCGCGATCACGTCGTCGAGGCAATCGCCGGCGACGTATTCCATGACCACCCAGTAGTCACCCCGGTCGTCCTCCCTGATGTCGAATACGCCCAGGAGATTGGGATGTTTGAGGTTCAGACATTGCCTGATGCCGCGCAGCTCGACGTCGAGGCTGCGTCGGATCAGTTTCAGCGCGACTTCTTTTCCGCCGTCACTCGTGGCGTAGTAGACCTCACCAAACCCGCCGTGGCCGACGCCGCGCTTGATCGTGAAGCCGTCTAAAGGCCTCGATCCCCCGGCGTAGGTGAACCGCTTGGCTTCCGGAGTGGCCTGGCCGGGACTGCTCGTCTGCGTGGGTGGTGGATTCATGGTTACTTGCCCTGCTGGTGCACTGAGGCACCAAGCGTAGGGTGGGCAATGCCCACCGAGGTCGTCTTGTGCCGACGTCGATGATTTCGGTGGGCAGTGCCCACCCTACTTTCCACGTCGCGTCAGCTCAATCACTCAAGCCTTTATTCTACCATCACTGAATTACGTCTGCTCCAGACAGAGGGAAAATTCCTCGCCCGATATCCGGGAATTTCGGGTAATCGGGCCCTTCTGGCGGCATCGTTTGCCGTCGATTTCCAGCACGCCGGGCCCGCGGCAAAACAGATTGTCCTCGTGCCGGTACAGAACGACCTCCCCGGTCCAGTTTCGGCAAAGCACGTGGCTGCCCGGCTTGGGGCCCAGGATACACGTGTCGGCCATCAGCAAAATCGCGTCGGCCGAAGGCTGGGTGCGGTGATGACTGGCGAAATCGAGCCGGGCCGTGGCGCTCAGCGCGTGCGGACGCCGAAAGATCAATTTCACGTTTTGCCCGAGTTGGATCAGATTGCCGTCGGCCAACGCCGACACGTCCGCCACGGGGCGACCGTCGACGTGGAGCTGGCGAATCGCTTCGATCAAGTATCCCTCGCCGTCTCGCCGAATGCGGGCGTGGCGGGCGGACAGATCGCCGAGGATGGGGACGTCGACCTGGCCGTGCCCGACGGGTTGACCCAGCAGGATCTCGTCGCCCAGACAAACCCAGTAACCACCCACCGCGTCGACCCAGAGCAGGAATCGGTCGAGATTGCGCATCGAAAATCCGTCCTCTGACGTTGTCTTCCGGCGGGGGTTCAGGCGGCCAAACCGCTCGGCGCGTGACCACTGTGAACCGGCGCGCTGGGCCGGCGATTGCCTACGGTGGTCCGAGGGTCGTGCCGGGTTTGGAAGACCGTTTGTCCATCGAATCATTTTGACACACACAAGAAGTCAAGACCAGGGTAGGCCGGGTCCTCGCCCGGCGGTCGGGTGGCATGCCGGGTGCCATGGCCACGCTGGGTGCCATGGCCACGCTTGCGTGGCCATGCCGAGCCCTGCGGCATTTCTTACATGCCCACGGCAAGCGTGGGCATGGCACCCGTGCTCCCTTCACCTGCAAACATGGCGACGCAAGCGACGCTATGTCACGCGCCGACGATAAACAAATACCGAATCCGGGCCACCGCTGCGCTATCCCGGCGCGCCGGGACCCCGATTCTCGTTGCCGGATAGACTTAGAACCCATCCGAGAACCTCTTGAACCTCTGATGGTCATCCTGAGCGAAGCGAAGGATCTCGTTGGCACAGAACGACTTGAGATGCTTCGCTTCGCTCAGCATGACGTGCTCCGCCGGGTTCTCGGATAGGCTCTTAGTCAGTCCCGAGCAAGGCTCGCCGACTGCGGATCTTTCTGGCCGAAATACTCGGTGACTTGATCGACGATATCCTCGGGAGCGACTTCGTCCAGCGGGATCTCGTC
>CAZWWC010000338.1:0-4906 GCA_964637625.1 uncultured Planctomycetaceae bacterium | reverse complement strand
CCGACCGAGACTCCACCCGCGACGATCAGCACGTCGCAGTCGGAAAATCGCTCGAGGTTCTCGAGGATAGTGTCGATCTGATCGCCGGCGTGTGCAAGCCCGACAGGCGCCAGCCCGAGGCCTTGCGCCATTGCCCAGAGCATCGGGCCGTTGGCGTCGCGAATTTGCGACTCGCCGGGCACGCCATCGGCCGGAATGAGCTCCGCGCCGGTGGTGACGATCGCCAACGTCGGCCGGCGGATCACTCGGACCGAGGTCTTTCCGAAACTGGCCATTGCGGCAATGGCCAGCGCGTCGACTTGATCGCCCGGCCGGAGAATCACTTCTCCGTCTCGACACTCGCTCCCCCGCGGAACGACGTGTTGGCCCGGCGTAATCTGCTTCGGAAGAAGGACTCCCTTCTCGCCGGGCCGCGTATGCTCTTTGGGAACGACGGCCGCCGTACCGGCCGGAGCGGGCGCGCCGGTCATGATTTCGACACAATGTCCTTCACCGAGGCGTACCGGCGAGACACCGCCAGCCGCCACCTGGTCGATGACCGAAAGCTCGCTGCCGGCGGCGCCCTCGGGTACGGCGTAGCCGTCCATCATCGCGCGGTCGAACGGTGGCTGATCGCGATCGACCGCCACCGCTTCGGCCAGCACGAGTCCGAGCGTTTCGAGCATGGGCATCGGTTCGGCCGGCAGTTGGGTGGCCGTGTCCAGGACGAGCTGGAGGGCTTCGGCCGGCGAAATCCTCGATCGCGTGGCCGGCCGCGACGTCGTTTCGTTGGAGTGTGCAAGATTGTCCATGAGCAGCACCTTATGTTTCACGTTTATCCGCCAATGGTGACCATGTGTCGAGCGGGCCAATGGGTGCCGGGGTCCTGCTTGCCATCAACGGCCTCCGCAATGCGTCGTCGGACAGTGCAGTCGTCGCCGGCTCGAAGCGGACCGAGAAGATCGACACCACTGGGCTGACGCAGACAGACGTGCAGACGGCCGTCGCGGCCCAGCCGCAGGCGATCACAACGCGAGCAGAACGGCCGCGAGACCGGGGTAATCATTCCGACGGTCACGGCCCGACCGTCGACGTCGAAGCGATACCGCGCGGCCGTACCGGTCGGCGGAGCGGCCCCAAGATACCGAAACGCGCGGCGGAGCGAGTCGAGCGCTTCGTCGGCGGCGAGGTAATCCGATCGAAACAGCGCGGCACCCTGGCCATAGGGCATCAGTTCGATGAAACGGATTTCGCAGCCCAACTCGGCGGCGCGGCGGACCAGGTCGGGAAGCTCTCGGCCGTTGACCCGGCGGATCAAGACGGCGTTGATCTTGACCTTGGAAAAACCGGCCGCGGCGGCCGCGTGGATCCCGCCCACGGTCGCCGCCAGATCGCCGCCGCGGGTGAGGCGACGAAACCGATCCGGATCGAGCGTGTCGAGGCTGACATTGACCGAGTCGAGTCCCGCCGCATGCAAGTCGGCGGCGTTTTCGGCCAGCAGCGTGCCGTTGGTCGTCACCGCGAGCTTTGCCGCCGGCAGCAGGGAGCGGAGCTGCTCGATCAACTCCGCCAGGCGAGGATCGAGCAGAGGCTCGCCGCCGCTGAGCCGCAGTTTGTAGATCCCGGTCTCGTCGTGCACCAGCCGCACCAGGTCCAACAACTCGGCATCGTCGGCCGATGGGGACGGCTCGCGCTGGGGAGGGTCGGCGGCCGGGCGGCAATAGCGGCACCTCAGGTTGCAACGGTCGGTAACCGACAGACGGAGATACGTACGGCCCCGGAGGCCGTCGCGCGGGCTCATGGCGTTTCCTTTCCAAACACGGGAGGCCTGAGCGTTTCCCCTCAAACCCTATCGCCCGCAACCCCCTAGCCGTGGCCGTAGGTGCTGCGGATCGGAAACGTATATTGATTTAGGACTCAAACTGAAAACAGAGTATGGGAACCACAGATGAACACAGATAAACACAGATGATTTTATGTATAACGGCTCAGCCGAAAATCAGATGTGTAAGAGAAGGGGAAACGGGAAAAAGGGGGAAAGGGGAATTATCTCTTATGGATAGCTGGTACCGATGGTTTTTTGATTCTCCCGATGTCCCGATGGCATCGAGAGGATCGAAATACTTCCCACTTTTCCCTATTTCCCATCTTCCCTTCTTGCACAAAATGACTTTGTTGTTGTCCTATCTGTGTTTATCTGTGTCCATCTGTGGTTCCAAAAATGGAATTACTGCGTTTGTGCCGTTTGGGTGGTTGCCTCGTCGCTGACCGACAGCCCTTTCTGGATGCGCCATGCCTTGACGTAATCGTCGCTGTAAAGGTGCTTTCCAAGCAGGACCTCGGCCGTGATCATGGCCTCGACGAGATCCTTGTCGGCCGCGTCGACGATGGCCGCGTTGAGGCCCGCCGTAAGGCACATCACCAGGAACGTCCGGTTGAGCAGCTTGTTCATCAGGCACTTCGTGCTCACGTTCGACAGTCCGATAATGAACTTCGGGGGCGGATCGTTGACCAAGGCCAACTGGCGGATGGCCTCGACGACGTTCTCTTGCTGCTTGAACGCGGCATTGATCGGCAGCGTGATGGGATCCAGATAGATGTCGTCCGGCGAGATGCCATTCTCGATGGCACTCATCAGGAACGTCGCGCCGCACTCGATGCGCTTCTCGACGTTGCCGGGCACCCCGTCCTGATCCATGGTCAGACCAATGATGCTGGCGCCGGCCGCCGCGGCGATCGGAAGCAGCTTGTCCATGTACTCGGCTGCCGCCGTGCAGGAATTGATCACCAGCTTCGTGTCCGGCAACGCTTCGTGTACCTTGGGCACGACTTCGACCAAAAGTTTGGCCTTGGCGCTGTCCAGCGAGAGCGGCTTGTCGGTGATTTCATGCACGGTCTGCGCCAGCCAGATGAAGTGGTCGACCGCGTCGCCTTTAACCGGACCGATGTTAAGATCTATTACATCCGCGCCACCGTCGAGTTGCTCCTCGGCAAGGCGGTGAATCACCTCCTTGTCCCGGTCCTTGATCGCGGCGCGAACGTCGCGATACATGCCGTTTACGCGTTCACTAAAAATGATCATCGGGCTTTCTCCTCCCAATATAAGATTTTTCAAAACGATAGCCACTTGTCATCCGAATTCCACGTTGGATCTGTCGAATGCCGTCAACCGGGCGCAACTCAAGAGCCCGTCGCCTGAAACTGGGCAATCACCTTGCGAACCGCTTCGATGACGGCCGGGTGGCGAAGGACCAGGATGTCGGCGCCACCCTGAATCAAGTCGGTCGCGGTGACGGCCTCCCACGCCGGGCCGCGCTGGGCGACCGGGCCCCACGCGTCGGCTACCTCGTCGCCGGTTCGGGCTTCTTTCGCCCGCCAGGCTTCATAGCCAACATCGAGGATCACCGGTTGCGCCATCAGCCGGTCTCCCGAAAGCGCGGCGAGCCGACCTCTTTCGAGAATCGAATAGATGTATTCCATGCCATAGCCCAGCGACGCGGTCGTTGGATAGATCACGAGGTCCTCCAGCGCAAAGCCCGTGTCGCTGATCAAGATGTTCACTTGCTTCTGCTTGTTGATGTCGCAGGGGGCCAACGCGATCAGCTTGTGTCCATAGGCCTGGGCCGCGGCGGCGATGGTGCGGTAGTCGTCTTCGGTCGCCGCCCCCAACAGGCAGTTTTCTCCTTGCGCGGCCTCGGCGACCTTGGGCATGACGAGTTGGTCCTTCGCCGGCTCGTCGCATCCCCAGATGATCAACGGCAGATCGACCGCCTCGAGCACCGCACGGACGGTCTGGGCGGCTTCGTCCGGCGAGCGGTCGCCCTCGTCGGGGTGGGTCCCGGTCAGCCGAAGATTGATGAGATCGGCTCCCAACTCTTTTGCTCGCCCGGCCCACGCCGCGGGGTCCGACCAAACGTCTGCGTAGACCTCGGTCAGCGGTTTGGCCCAGTCGACCGGCTCCTTGTCGACTACGTCGATGGCAATCACCGCGGGATGGGGTGTCTCGCCGTCGAAGGACAAGAGCGGGATGCCCGTCTGACCGCCCACGGTGACCGTACGGCCTCGCGTTCCCCCTTCCGTCTTGGTGGCTCCAATCGTCACCGTGTTGATTTGGCCCGACCATTTCTCTTTGGCTTCCGGTAGTGTCATGGGAAAACTTCTCCGTTGGGTTTGGTTTGTGGATCAAGTAGTTTGTCAGAGTGTGAATGATTTCGATTTTGGAACCACAGATGAACACAGATGAACACAGATAGGTTTGAAAGTCGGGACATCCAATGCCGGGTGTCGCCCAAAGGCTTGGCCCTCATCAGGGAGTCACCATCCATTTCAGATAATGTGGTGGCCAAAGAACTTCTCAATCTACACATCTCATCTGTGTTCATCTGTGTTCATCTGTGGTTCCTCTTCTTCCTTTGCATCTCTACGCCGTCGATATCGTGGTACATAGCGTTTCTACTACGGTCCTGGCTGCCGCCAGCGCGGGGGTCGATTCGGACAAGCTGAAAACGTCCCGACCGACCGCATCGGCACGCTCGACGAGGCCGTCTTCCGGAACGTCGGGAAGACGCACGGCATCGAGCATCGAGAGTTCCCGCTCGATTTCCGAATCCACTCCGTCCGGGCCGACGCGATTGACGATCACCATGCGATGCCCGATCGTGACGGGCAACTCCCGAGAGAGCGTGATGATCCGCTTTGCCGCGCGAAGGGCAGGCAACGTCGGATTCAGCGCCACGATCAGGAAATCGACGTCGTTGGTCGTCCGGCGCGACAGGTGCTCCATGCCGGCCTCGTTGTCCAGGACCACCGCCGCGTAGTTTTTCGCCAGCTCATCGAGCGACTTGCGAAGCAGGTTATTGACGTAGCAGTAGCATCGCGGCCCTTCGGGCCGTCCCATGGTGATCAGGTCGAAGCCGTCGGCTTCGGT
>CAZWWC010000337.1:0-4914 GCA_964637625.1 uncultured Planctomycetaceae bacterium | reverse complement strand
CAAGATCAGTGCGGTTTCAGGGGTTCAGGTCCGCCGTCCGCGGGCTGCCGCCCGCCGCTATGACCACCTGATCCCGAAATCCCGAAATCCCAAAATCCCCAATTCCCAACGACTTCCTACGGTTCTATTCCCAGCCACCACAGGATATCCAGCCCGATGACCCAGAGCATGAGCGTCAGAATCAGCAGCAGCCCGAGGTAGCTCAGGGCCAACTGGATCCGCTCGTCGGCCGGTTTGCGGCGGATGCCTTCGTAGAGCAGGAAGACGAAGTGTCCACCGTCGAGCACGGGGATCGGCAGGAAGTTGATTACCGCCAGATTCGCGCTGATCAAGGTCAGGAAGATCAAGAATTTGGAGATCCCTTGACTGGCCGAGAGCCAGGCGAACTGGAAGATCCTGCCGGGACCCGCCAACGCCGTGATGGGGATTTCCTGCGTACCGAGTTTCTTCAGGAACTGCAAGACTAGGGTGGCCTGTTCCCAGGCCTCCTGGCCGCCCAGTTTAAGTGCTTCGCCGAACGAGTTGGCGGTCACGGTAACCTCCAGCGGTTCGTATTTGAATCCGCGCTCGGGATTGAACCACTCGGTCGACGCGACCGGCACGAGTGTTACGGTCTTGTCACCCTTCAGTGTCAACTCGACTTTCGAGCCAGAAACGGCGAACCGCTGTAGCTGTTCGAACAGCGCGGGCCAGTTGAGTTTGTCGTCGGCGAACTTGAGCGAGGTCTCGACTACATCGTCGGCCTTGAGTCCTTGCCGATCGAGCGTTTCCTTGTCCGGCGCCACGAGCGCGGCTTTCACCAGCACGTCACCCCGGGCGATGCCCGCCTTGGCCGCCGGGCTGTTGGGCACGACCGAAGCGACCGTGTTGAGCACTTGGTAGGCTACACCGAGTGCTGGTACGGTCACCGGGCTGTCTGGCCAGTAGGGTGTCTCGAAGGCATTGGTTTGTCGCAACGTGACGGGCACGTCGAGCGTTTTGTCGTTTCGCTTGACGCGCAACGTGATCGTCTTACCGGCGTTTTCCGCGCTGGTGGGCTGGCCGGCCAGGGCTCGGAGTCGGTCGGGCAAGGTCATCGGGTCGCCCGGCGCGGCGCCGTCGATCGCCTTGATTCGATCACCCGGCGCAAGACCCGCACGGGCCGCCGGCGATCCGTCCTGAACGGCCGTGATGGGGCCCATCTCCATCACCAGGCCCAACCGCAGCATCGGTCGCGGGGCGACTTCGATCGCCAGCCGCTCGGTTGCCTTGCCGTCGTCGACCGCACGCTCGACAGAGACGACCACCGGCAGCGCGCGACGCGCGGAGAGTACCTCGCGCAATTGCGGACCCGTCTGGACCGCCACGTCGTCGATCTTGACGATCTTGTCGCCGAGCTTGAACGCCGGCTCTGCCCGGGCTACCGTAGAGCCGGCGTAATAGGGCTTGGTTTCATCGTCATCCAAAAACCCGAGCGATTTGCGCAACGTCGTCGTATGGGGGCCCGCGATACCCAGCGCCGCAATCCCGCGACGCTTTCGGGTCGGATGAACGGTGAGGTGGATCGGCTCGGAACGGCCGGGCCGCTCGATGACCATTGGCACGCCCTTGCCCTTTTTGCTCAGCGGCACCCGGGTCTGAAGATCCCGAAAACGACGGGTCGGCTCACCCCGGATCGCGACCATGCGGTCGCCGGGTCTGAGGTCATATTGCCAGGCCGGATCGCCCGGCTGCAGTGCGCCCACCTCGCAAGGGGCCTGAACGACTCCGATCAGGTAGGCGATCACGGCCATGGCGAAAGCGAAGACCAGGTTCATGATGACGCCGGCCGAAATGATGGCGATCCGCTTGGGCACGCTCTGCGCCAGGTAGCTTCGCGGGTCGTAGAGTGCCGCTTCGGCGGCGGCCAGGTCGATGGGTTGCTCGTCGCCCGAGCGATCTGGGGACTGTCCCGATTTTTGCGCAGCAAAAACGGGACTGTCCCCTTCCGAAGTGCCAGCTTGTGCCGCTTTGGCCCTTTCGAGTTCTTCTCGGAGCCGGGCCGGGTTGTCCTCCTGGCCGAGCATTTTCACGTAGCCGCCCAGCGGAAGGATGCCGATGCCGTATTCGGTCTCTCCCCATTGGAACTTGCAGAGGCTCCAGCCGGCGATGTTGAAACCGAGGTAGAACTTCTCGCATTTCACGCCGCACAGCTTGGCCACGACGAAGTGGCCCAACTCGTGGACGAAAATGACCATGCCCAGCCCGACGGCGACCAGCAAGATGACAAGCCATACACCGGGGCTGATGATCCAAGACCAGGTGGACCACTCGAAAAGCCAATAGCCGATTAAGCACCAATCCAACGTATGACCTCCTGGCGAGCCCAACGATCCAGCTCGAGCAGCCGCTCGAGGCTGGGCTGGGGATCGAAATCATGGTTTTCCAACGCCGCACGGACCGCCGGTACGATTTGGGCGAAGCCCAACTCGCCGCCGAGAAACGCGGCCACCGCGGCTTCATTGGCCCCGTTCAAGACGGCCCCGGCGGTTCCCCCTCGCCGGGCAACCTCCAGCCCGAGCCCGAGCGCCCCGAAACGCTCGAAGTCGGCCGGCTCGAAGTCCAAATGCAATGCCTCGTTCCAGTCGAGCCGCGCGGCCACCCCCTCGAGCCGCTCGGGCCAGTCCAGCGCGTATTGGATCGGCAACTTCATGTCGGGTGGACTGAGCTGGGCGATCATCGAACCGTCTCTATATTCTACAATAGAATGAACGACCGACTGCGGGTGAATCACCACGCTGATCTGCTCCGGCTCCAGGTCGAACAACCAACGGGCTTCGACGATCTCCAGCGCCTTGTTCATCATCGTGGCCGAGTCGACCGTGATTTTCGGGCCCATCTCCCACGTTGGGTGGGCCAACGCCTCGTCGACCGTCACGCCGGCGAGTTGCTCGGGCGTGTGCGTTCGGAACGGCCCGCCGCTGGCCGTCAGAATCACGCGACGCACCTCCTCGCGCCGGCCCGCGCGAAGCGCCTGAAACACGGCACTGTGCTCGCTGTCGACCGGGATGATTTCGGCGTGGTGCTGCCGGGCCAGCCGCGTGACCAGCGGACCGCCGAGGACTAGGCTCTCCTTGTTGGCCAATGCCACTCGCTTGCCGGCCTCAAGCGCTGCCCAGGTGCCCAACAGGCCCGCGCTGCCGACAATCGCCGAAACGACAATATCGATTCCCGGAGAAGCCGCTATCCGCTGCACCGCGTCGGGACCGACCAGGAGTTCCGTTTCCTCGGGCAAGCTCGACCAGTCGTGCGCTTCGGCCGCCGCCGGATCGGTCACCACGATCCAGCGAGGTCGAAATGCGGCCGCCTGCCGGGCCAGAAGCTGCGTGCTACGGTGGGCCGAAAGCGCCGTGGCGCTGAGCCGACCGTCCGAACGCGCAATCACCTCCAAGGTACTCCGACCGATGCTCCCGGTCGAGCCAAGTACGGCAACGCGTTTCCCGACACTCGGATGGGCATGGTCGGGCCGCGGCGTCGGCTGGGCCGAGCAGTCCGGGCTCCCGACGGTCGCGCCGCCGACATCACTTTTCCGAGGCTCAATCGGGCGATCTGTCATCTTGTGCCGTGCTGGGGCAAAGGAACGCTGGAGGCGACCGTGGTGAAAACACGCCTCTTGGGGCACACTGATGAGCCCGCTACAAATCTAGCCCTTGCCGCGATCCCCCGGCCGGCGTTTCCGCGCCGATCCCCCACTTGCAGGATTTCCGAAGGCGACTTTGGCCGAAGGACCCCAGACCAGGCGATTGCCGACGGAAAGCCCATTCTATAAGGGGTTCGCCGCAAGGCAACCCGACTTCGGGCCGAAAAACCACCAACTCGGGGCAGTCGCCTCCCCACATGACGTGGCTGGCGACGGGAAACACCCTACCGTTTATACCTTCGGAGAATATCATGGAAGTATACTATGAACCATCGTTACGACGCCGGCCCATGCAAGTTCCTTAGAGGACCCCCTTGATGGACGAGGACCAGAAACAAGAACAATCCGAGCAGGAGTCGCCCAAGAGGACCCCCACTCCGCCGGGAAGCAACTTCATCTGGTATTTGGTTGCGGGGGCCGTGGTCACGATTCTGGTGATCAGTCTTTGGCCGGGCAAGGACCGCCCGGAAATCGCCATCGGTGATTTGGTGCGTCTTATCGAGCAGGGTAACAATCCCAAGGCGTCGATCGACGTGCAAACCAAGCAGGACGGCAAATCGATCACCGTTTGCTACTCCAACCTGCACGGCGTGGAAATCGGGCGCGACGAACTCACCGGCAAGGTCACCCGCCAGATCGTCGAGCCCGCCGAGCAGCGCGGCGAGCCACAGAAAGACACGCCGTTCGTCACGTCGCGATACGGATTGCAGCACGACGACAACTACTTGTTCAAGCTGTTCCACGACAACGGCTTCAACACGCCCAGCGACAGCGTTCGCTCGAAGCGGGTTCCCAGCGGGTTGGGCGCCCACCTGCCTGTGCTGCTGATCACGGTCGTTTTCATCGTGCTCTTTATTTTCATGATGCGCCGCCTTGGTGGTGCGGGCGGGGCCATGGCCTTCGGACGCAGCCGCGGCCGGCTCGTTGCCCAAGAGGAAGTCGGCGTCACGTTCAACGACGTGGCCGGCGTCGACGAAGCCGTCGACGAACTCCGCGAAGTCGTCGAGTTTCTCAAAACCCCCGATAAGTTCTGCGTTCTCGGCGGGCGCATTCCCAAGGGCGTCTTGCTGGTCGGGCCGCCGGGCACCGGCAAGACACTCTTGGCCAAGGCCATTGCCGGCGAAGCGGCCGTGCCTTTCTTCAGCCTCTCCGGCTCCGATTTCGTCGAGATGTTCGTCGGCGTCGGCGCCGCTCGGGTCCGCGACATGTTCCAGCAGGCGGTAGGCCGCTCGCCCTGCATCGTTTTCATCGACGAG
>CAZWWC010000336.1:2859-4919 GCA_964637625.1 uncultured Planctomycetaceae bacterium | reverse complement strand
AGCACGTGGCGGCGGCAGTTCTTTTCGGGCCGGACGACCATCACCACCCCGTCGACCAGCCGGCCGATCACGGCCGCGTCGCTGGTGGCCAGCGCGGGCGGGCTGTCGATGAGCACTTGGTCGTAGACCGATTCGGCCCAGGCCAGCAGCTCCGCCAGACGAGGCTGGGCCAGCAGCTCGGCCGGATTCGAGAACCGCGGCCCGGAAGGCAACACGTCGAGGCCCGCGATGCCCGAGGACCGAACCGTCGCGGCGGCCATGACCGCCAGGTCTCCTTCCCGGCAGATGAGGGTCGAGAGTCCTTCGGCGCCGCACATGTCCATCATGCTGGTCAAGGCGGGCCGACGGAGATCGGCGTCGACCAACAGAGTTTTCTTCCGTGCTTGCCCGTAGGATGCGCCCAGGTTGGCCAGCACGGTCGTTTTGCCGTCGCCCGGCTCGGCGCTGCAGATGACGATGCGCCTTGCCTGGCGGTCCCTCAGCGCCAAGGCGGTCCTCAAGGTCCGAAATCCTTCGCTCTGGCGTGCATCCGGCGCGACGTGCACCTGGAGCGAGTCGATGCCGCGTCCCTCGGTGACGTCGAGCTGGGGCAAGAGCGACAACACCGTGGTACCCAATTGCGCCTGCAGATCCTCGATGCTGCGAAAACGATCGTCGAGCGTGTCCAGCACGTAGATGACCAGCAGCCCAAGGCCCAGCCCGGCCAACAACGAGAACAGCGCGACGCGGCGGCGGTTGGGGATTGCGGGCCCGGCGGCGATCTTGGGTTCCTGGACGATCTCGATGCGGACGTCTGGCCCGTCCTGCCGGATGTTCAGGTCGGTCAGCTTGTTCAGCAGCCTTTCGTTCCAGGCCTGCAACCGCTTCAGATCGCGCTCCTTGTTCTCGAGGTTGGTCAACATCGCGTTCAGTTGCGTGGCTTCGGCGTGGGCCTGCTCGTACTGTCGCTTGACCGACGCTTCCAGACGGCACACTTCATCGAGCTTCTGTTGCACCATCTGAACGAGCTTCGGCCGCAGTTGGGTATCTTGCACCTGGGCGAGCCACTCGTTGACCCGTTGGGGATAGCCGACCAGGTAGTTTTCCTTGACGCGAATCCGCTCCACGGCGGCCACGACGTCGGGATGGTTTGGTGCCAGATGCTCCTGCATCGTCTTCAGCTCGGCCCGATCTTCGAGCAGATCGCGATCCAACGCGGCCTGGGTGGCGGCGTCGCGAGGGTTGAAACCGAGGCTGCGCAGCAGCATCTCCTTGCCCACGACGTTGGCCACCTGCATGACGTGCTGCTGCAGATCGTCGCCGTTGCGAATGGCCATTTCGATCGAGGCCAGGGACGTTTCCAACTGGAGCCGCTGTTTCTGCACCGCGATCAGCTCTTCGTTGAAGCTGGTTGCCCGCTGGACCAACGGATGGACCACGCGCCCGTCCTCGCGGAGCCGCAGATCGCCCACGCGTTGGCGCAACTGGAGGACCTCTTGCTGCGTTCCGGCGATGCGTTGTTCCAACTCGCCCATCTTTGCGGTGAGGATTCGGCTGATTTCGCTGGCCGCGCCGCGATGCGTTCGGCTGAGGAACTCGCAATAGGAAGCGACCACGGCATTGACCACGCGGACCGCCGCCCTTCGATCGCGAGAGTAGTAGCCGATCTCGATAAAGTTGGCGCCTCGAATCGCGCTTCGGACGACCAGATTCTCTCGCAGCACGCCGACCCATTTGTCGCGCGGCAGGCCGTCCATGTCGACGCAGTCTTCGGGCCGGAGGTGCCCAAGCGCCCCTTCGAGGACCTTGGGGTAGGTGATCAGGTTGGTGTAGGTCGGCATCGCGCTGGTGGGTTGGGCTCCCTCGCCCGTCACACCCATGGCCGACTGGTCGGCGCCCGTCTCGATCACCAGCAAAGCGGCCTTGGCTGCGAAGTAGCGGGTCTTCGTCAGGTAGTACAGTCCTCCGAGCAGCCCACAGATCAGAAGCGACGCCAAGAGGACCTTCACGCGGTAGCGCACCGCCATGGCAAACTGCATCGTGGCGTGGACGAGGTGGCTGGTGGGCCGCTCGTCGGCGTC
>CAZWWC010000336.1:1217-2759 GCA_964637625.1 uncultured Planctomycetaceae bacterium | reverse complement strand
CACGGCCACGGAACCGCCGACGGCGATCCGCACGACTTGCTGCAGGGTCGAGAGCACCATCGTCACGGGCGTTTCCTCGACGCTGATGATGTCGCCCGGCGCCAGGCGGATGTTGGCGGCGCCGTTGGTTTTGGCGTCTCGTACGTTGACTTGAATGCGAATCGGCTTCTTCTGGCCTTCGAGCTGCCGGATGATCAAGACCTTGTCGGCGGCCTGCATGGTTCGGTCGCCCGCCATGGCCAGCGCGTCGAGCACGCGGACTTCCTCGTTGGACGGGAGTTCGTACTTGTCCGGCTTTCGGACCAACCCGATGACGTGGATCGGCTTGGGCGTTTTTCGGCTTACCATGACCACGTCACCGTCACACAGGGTTTCGCCTCCCTGGCCGGTCTGGGCGGCTTCGGTCAGGCTGACGCGGATCATCCGGGGTTTCGGCATGGTGGTCGGGGATGACGTGTAGGACGTCAATTGCGCGGGGCCGCTTGCCACGCGAGGTTCTTCGGGCACCATCGTGCCCGGCACCGTGCCGCGAGGCTGCCTGCGGCGGATTTCGACCTCCGCTCCGGCGTCTTCGGCCAGACCCCCGGCCGCGACCAAGGCCGCAAGGAGCGTGCTGGCGTTGCGCGGTAGTTGGACGACGCTGGGTTTTTCAACGGCGCCGATGACCGTGATTCGGTTCGTCCGCTGCCGGCGCATGGTCACGGTGACGTGGGGTTTGCGGAACACGTTGCGGGCAATGGCGGCCGAAGTGATCACCGCCTCGGCCTCCTCCAATTCCATGCCGGCCAGGCTCACCCGGCCGATTTGGGGAATCTCGGCGTAACCGTCCTCGCCCACGCGAACCGGCGTGGTCATCGCCGGCAGCCGGGCGTAGTCGGTCGTGATCGTCACCGAAAGCACGTCCCCCCGGTCGATCGCCTGAGAGCTCGAGCTAAGGTTGTCCAGGCGCGAAAGATCGACCTGCTGTACGTTCTCTACCGGCGGCGCCATGTACTTCACGGGCAGCCGGGCCGCCTGGTAGCAGCGGTCCGAAGCGCAGCCGGCCATCAGCGCGAGCCACGCGCAACAGACGACACGCGTCGTTATGGTGGCAACCGGACGTGCCGCTTGGGCCGTGCCGCCCACACGCAACAGGGATTGCCGGCCGAGGGAACGTTCCACTTTCAACCTGTGTTTTATTGATGTTTGCATGGTGATTGAACGGTGCGTTACGGCCGAATCCCATAAAGCCGGGCTTCCGTTGGTCGCCCTCCGTTCATTCACAATGCAAGAATCAATGGAATGCCAAGCAACGCGCGCTCGAAGAGCCAGCCGAGCGCGGACGGCAGGCCAAGGAAAAGGAATATGTTGGGTGAACCCCCGAAAAAAGGAGGCGAGTTAATACCAAGAAACCCCGCC
Source organism: uncultured Planctomycetaceae bacterium (assembly GCA_964637625.1). Taxonomy (GTDB): domain Bacteria; phylum Planctomycetota; class Planctomycetia; order Pirellulales; family Thermoguttaceae; genus UBA11386. Next base: position 1,361 of record CAZWWC010000336.1, on the reverse strand, counting down.
TACGGTCAACATCACTTCGACCGCAAATCTTGGTGCGCAAGCAAGTTCCGTAAGCCGGACTGCCCAGGGCACGCCCGCAATGAGCAGGCTTTCAGGAAGGCAGAACGTCGGCGCCGGCGTTTGCGCCGGCGCGGCACGGGCGAG
>CAZWWC010000336.1:0-1117 GCA_964637625.1 uncultured Planctomycetaceae bacterium | reverse complement strand
GCTACTAGCTGGCAGGACCTTCGGTCAGGGCCTCGGTCGCCTCCGGAACGCCGGTCAGGCCGCCGTTACCATCCTCTTTGGAAGTCTGTACCGCCAGGGGAACGGCTACGGCCGTGCCGACGATTCCGGCCATGATGACCGGGTTTCGCAGCCAGCGTCGAGTCTGTCCTCGCCATCGTCCTCTCTCTTGCCACTTCTGACCGCGAACCACAGTCTCCCCGACGACGAGTATGGCCTTCGGTTTGGCCGACTTCGGTGCCGTCCCGGCCGCCCACGCCCGAAAGGTCGCAAATCCTTCAGTCGCTACGACTTGATAGACTCCGCCCCGCAGCTGGGCAAATGCGAAATGGCCCTGGGCGTTCGACTTGCTCTGGGCCAGAAGACGGCCGCCGGCGCGAAGCGCCACGGGCACACCCGCCACGGCGGCGCCCTTTGGATCGACCACCTGTCCCAGCAAGACCCCGTTCTTGCCCGAGAGCGCCACGTCATAGGCTCTAAGCGTCCCGTTTGGGGCATTCCTGTCGGGAGTCTCGGCCTTGGTCTTTGCGGTGGGCGTCGTTTTTTTGGCAGCCGCGCGGCGGGACGGAAGGCTCGGCAAGGCCGCCTGCGAAAACGGGGTTCCTGTGCATGCCACGGAAACGCACAGGAAAAACTTGATAAAAGCTCTCATGTTTATTCGCCTTCGATTCCTGCCTCTCCCGAAAAGAACGACAGACAGTCGCGCTACCTCTATCGACCTGTTGAGACACCGTCTGAAGTAAAGCAGGGTAATTTCGGGAAGTTTTTCCGGCTTTACCTCCCAAAATATCCCGCCATTTCCGAAACAACGACCGTTCATCCGGATGGCAGATGTGTAAGGGAAGGAAAAATGGGAAGAAGGGGAAAAGGGGAATTGCCCTTTATGAGTGACTGACGGCAAGGATTTGTGGTCCTCCCGATGTCCCGATGGCATCGGGAGGACCGGGACACTTCCCATTTCGCCCCGCTCCCATTTTCCCTTCTTATACAAAGGCTTTGCCAAAAGACTGAAGTGTACCCAAAACACGCTTGTCAGTGGTCACGTGGCTAGAGGGCATTTCAAAACGGTCATCCTGAGCGAAGCGAAGGATCTCCCCCC
>CAZWWC010000335.1:0-4932 GCA_964637625.1 uncultured Planctomycetaceae bacterium | reverse complement strand
GCTACGCTCAGAATGACAATGCCAGGTCTCGATGGAATTTGGAACTACTGACCCTACTATTTCTCCACCTCCTCGGCGAAGTATTTCGCGCTGAGCGCTTCGCCGGTGACCTTCTCGACGAACTCCGGCCAGGGCCAACGGGCGCCGGGCACGAAAACCTTCTCCTTGAGAAACGGGCCGATGTCCGGTTGCGCATAGAACGCACCGCCGCCGGCCTTCTCCTGCAGCGTGTGGCGCAACTGCGCGGCGAACAGCTCGCCCAGCATGTAGTTGTGGTAGTAGACCGGCGCGCGGGTGAAGTGCGGCTTGGCCGCCCAGTCGGGCTGGCTCCGCGACGGCGGACGCGCCAGCGCCTGGTAACGCTCGACGTAGTCCCACCAGAGCGTGTTCAGGTCGCGGTCCGGGTGCTCGTACAACGCCTTCTCGAAATGGAGCATCACCAGCGCCCAGCGAGCGAAGATCAACTGCTCGCGGCGGCGCTGCTCGCCGATGGCCTCGGCGACTTCCTCCACGCGCTTGGCATCCGCTCCGGTGTGGGCGGCGATCCAGTCGGGCGTCTTCGACAGCGCGCCGAAGAGCATGGCGATGCCTTCGGTCGTGAAGATGTGGGCCGGCTCGCGAAGGTTGTACGGCAGCGAATCGTCAATATAGAGGTCATAGACGGCGTGGCCCTGCTCGTGGAGCATGGTGTCCATCCACTCGGTGTTCGGCTTGATGTTCAGCAGCGTGCGGACGTCGCCCTCGCGGTCGATGTTCGTCGAAAACGCGTGCTGATCCTTGCCGGGCCGTTCATAGAGATCGCTCCGCTTGAGGATCTCCTCGATCGGCAGCCCGATGCCGGCGTAGAACTTCCTTGCGATCTCGACGATGTCTTCCTTCGTCTTGCTCTCATAGAATTCGTCGACGTCGACCTTTTCCGACGGAGGCGCCGTTTGGAAAAACGGGTTGTCGTAGTGCCAGGGCATCAACTCCGCGGAGACGATGTCGAACCGCCGGGCCAGCTCGGCGTCGAGCGTGTCCTTCATCTCCTTGAACGGTTGGTCGGTACGTTTCTCCAATTCGGCGAAAAGGGCCAGGAGCTGCTTGGGGCTGTATTCCTGCAGCCGGATCTTCATGTCCCAGTAGTCGGCATAGCCGAGCTTGCGCGCCGCCTGGTTGCGGAGCTTGGCCAACTCGATGATCTTGGGGCTGACCACCGCGCCCACTTGTTTCAAGGCTCCCCAATACTTCTGACGTTTCGCGCCGTCCTTCTCCTTGCGAAGCATTTCCAAGAGCTCGTTGTTCGTGTACTTCTTGCCGTCGATTTCGGCCCGAAACGTGTTCATCAACTGTTCGATCTCGGTCGAGAGGGCAACCATCTGCTTGAGCAAATCCGGCGGCAGTTGGTTTGCTTCATAGGCGAGCTTGGCGACGTAGAGCGCCCGGGCCGTAACGGCATCAAAGTGCTCTCGGTCGCGGAGCAGCTCGCAGACGATGCGGTAGGCTTCCGGGTCGCTGTGATACTGTCTCATCGCCAGGGCACACTGGGCCGCCTTGTCATAGTCTTCCTTTGTGCCCGAGCAGGCCGCCGCCCAATGGGCCAGCGCGGATTCCTTACCGAGGCGTGCCAGGTCGGCCTGATACTTGTCGAGGAGCTTCTTGGCTTTGGTTCGCACCTTTTGGGCCTCCGCGGAAAGGGCGTTGTCGGTTGCCTTGGCCGTCGACAGGCTCCCGGCCGCCAAGCCGGCGGCAAGGATGATCATCAGTGCTATTCTCATGGGAGTCTCCTGGTTCGTGGTGAGGGCGTGTCCTGAGATTCTCCCCTCTCCCTTTGGGAGAGGGGCAGGGGGTGAGGGTAGGAATGCGAACGCTTCAGAAAACAAGTTACCTCTGCACGCAAACCGCCCTCACCCTAACCCTCTCCCAAAGGGAGAGGGGACCAGTCTGCTGTCCAAAGATAGCTGATTGGGGGACACGAAACAAGTAAAACCGGCACAAAACCAACCGGGTAGTGTCTCTGGGGCGTGCTTTTTACACACCCTACCGGTCGAACCACTTCCGCAGCGTCTGCAACGTGGCCGCGCGACCGGCCCGGGCGATGCTGGTCGTTAGCGGGATGTCCTTCGGGCAGACCTTCACGCAGTTCTGCGCGTTACCGCAGATTTGCACGCCACCCTGGGCGGCCAGGGCGTCCAGCCGGTGCGCAGCATTCATCGCGCCGATCGGGTTGTTGTTGAACAAGTCGACCTGGGCGATGGCCGCCGCGCCCATAAACGCTCGGTTGAATGCATCCTGCTCCCGGGCGGCAAATTGCTCGTCCGTTTCGCCCGGCTTCCGACCAAGCTCGATCTTGAGGTATTGTGGACAGGCCTCCAAGCAGCACCCGCAACTCATGCACTTGCTCAGTTGATAGGCCAACTGTTGGTTCGCTTGCGACTGGCGCTCTCCCGGTCCCAAGTCGAGATAGCTGTCGACCGGCAGCCACGCCTCGATCTTCTTCAGGCTGGCAAATATCCGCGAGCGGTCGACCACCAGATCGCGGATCACGGGAAACTTGGTCATCGGGCGAAGTTCGATCTCGCCGGGTCGCTCTTCGAGCAGCCGGTCGACCAGCGCCGTGCAGGCCTGGCGCACCCGGCCGTTGATGACCATCGTGCACGCGCCGCAGACCTCCTCCAGGCAGTTGCACTCCCAGGCGACGGGGGCGACCGCTCGGCCGTCGGCCGTGGTGCCGGAGGCGGCGATTTTCTGCAGCGCGCTGATCACGTTCATGTCGCGCTCGTACTCGACACGATGGCGCTCCCAGTAGCTCGATGTGGCCGGCCCGTCCTGGCGAAGCACGAGTACGTCGAAGGTTTTCGGCCGGTCGGTGTCTTGATCAGTTGGCGGTGTGCTCATGGCTGTTCTTACTCACGCCGAGCCGGCTCGGCGGCTAACGATTGTTTTCCGTCGATCACAGGGTGCCACTGCTGGCTCGTCCAGCAGTGCACGGTTGGGCAAGCCAACCGTGGCACCCCGCGTCGGTGGCTAAGGTTTCTTTTCGGCTTCTCGTTCTTGCCAGACTTCTTCGATCACGTCGCCACCGACCACGCCGTAGAGCCGCGGACGCGGTGGGATCACCGACGTATCGACGTCTTCGTAGCTCAATTGGGGTTCGCCCTCGTGGTCGAGCCGGGCAACGGTCGACTTGAGCCAGCGGCGGTTGTTCTCCTCGAATCGGTCGCACCACGCTTGGGCCTGGCGGCGCCGCTGGGCCGGCTCCGTGGCATCGACCGCCGGCATGGCGAACTCGGGCTTGTAATGGGCCCCGCGGCATTCGTCCCGGGCACGGGCCCCTTTGAGGATCGTTTTGGCCAGCGGAAACATGTCCATAAGCGCGCGGACGAAAACCACGTTCTGGTTGGTCCAACCGCCCGTGTCCGCAAGCCGGCAGCGCCGGGCGCGCTGCTGCAAATCACACACCTGCCCATAGGCCTCGTCTAATTGCGTGTTGTAGCGGACCACGGTGGCCGCCTGGGTCATGACCCGGCCCAACTCTTGATGTAGCCGATAAGGGTTCTCGCCGTCGTCGTTGCGCGAGAGCAACGCCTTGAAGTCGGCCTCGTGGCCGAACGTGGCCTGCTCGGACAACGACGAAGACTGCTCGCCGGCCGGTCCGCCGGGCAGATCGTCGAGCATGGCCACCACACCGGGCGCCACGGTGAGCCCACTGAAAATGCAGGCGACCAGCGAGTTGGCGCCCAGGCGATTGGCGCCGTGGAACTGGTAGTCGCACTCGCCGATCGCGAAGATGCCCGGCACGTTGGTCTGCTGATGGCGCGGGGAGCCGATCACCAAGCGGCCGTCGGCCGTCGCTTCGTAGTCGCACCACAGTCCGCCCATCGAATAATGGACCGCCGGAAAGATCTTCATGGCCGAGCGACGCGGGTCGATGCCCTGGAATTTCTCGTAGATTTCGAGGATGCCGGCCAGTTTCCGGTCGAGCAGCTCGCCGGGCAAATGGCTCACGTCGAGATAGACGCACATCCGATCATGCTCAACACTGAGTCGTTCGTGGGTACAGACGTCGAAGATTTCGCGCGTGGCGATGTCGCGCGGCACCAGGTTGCCGTATCGGGGATAGCGGTCTTCGAGAAAGTAGCAACGCTCTTTCTCGGGAATGTCGTTCGGATGCCGGGGATCTTGCGGCGCGCGCGGCACCCAGATGCGGCCGCCTTCACCCCGGGCGCTCTCGCTCATCAGCCGCAGCTTGTCGGCGCCGGGGATAGCGGTCGGGTGGACCTGGATGAATTCGCCGTTGGCGTAGTGCACGCCCGAGCGAAACGTCCGGCTGGCCGCGCTGCCGTTGCAGGCCATCGAGTTGCTCGATCGGCCGAAGAGCACGCCCGGGCCGCCCGAGGCGATGATCAAGGCATCGGCCGGGAAGGCCCGAATCTCCATCGTGATCAGATCCTGGGCGACGCAACCGCGGCAGCGACCGCCCGAGTCGAGCACCGGGCCGAGGTAGTCCCAAAACTCGTACTTCTTCACGTGCCCGGCCACCTCCCAGCGGCGGACCTGCTCGTCCAGGGCGTAGAGCAATTGCTGGCCGGTCGTGGCCCCGGCGAAAGCCGTCCGCCGGTAGAGCGTGCCGCCGAAACGCCGCTGATCGCGGAAGCCTTCGGCCGTGCGGTTGAACGTCACCCCGAGCCGGTCCATCAGGTCGATGATCCGCGGCGCCCAATCGGCCAGCTCGCGAACCGGCGGCTGATGAGCCAGGAAATCGCCGCCGTAGACCGTGTCGTCGAAATGCTTCCACTCGGTGTCGCCGAGCTGTCGGGTCAGGTCGTTGACGCTGTTGATGCCGCCTTGGGCGCAGCAACTGTGGGAGCGCTTGACCGGGGTGAGGCTCAGCAGGTCGACCTGGGCGCCCAGCTCGGCCAGTTTCATCGTGGCCGCCAACCCGGCCAACCC
>CAZWWC010000334.1:0-4958 GCA_964637625.1 uncultured Planctomycetaceae bacterium | reverse complement strand
TGGCCGGCGGGCTGTTCGCCACGCGGACCCAGATCGGCCGGCGGATCGCCGCGCTTTTGGACGGTTCACAGCCCTCGGCCCGGCGGTTGACCGTGTTCTCCGTGGCCGGCGTGTTGCTGCTGGCTTTCGGTGCCTTAGCTATTGGCGGGGCGGTCGGTGGCAACAGCGATGGGGAGGGCGAGGGCGATACGGAAGAGCGGCCGGCCCGCTCCGCAACCGGTCGCACACGCACTCTGCGTTTCCCGAAGACGCACCGGATCGGGCTGCTCTTTACCCGACCACCACGTCCGCTGGACAGGATGTGGCGGCAAGACTGGACGCAGGTTAAGGACGCCCGGGGTCGGGTCAGGGTGCCCGCTGACGAAGATACCCAGATCGTTTTCTCGGAAGGTCTGTCGTCCTTTCCGAAGGAGTCGCCGGGCACAATCCACGCGGCCTGTTTCTGGTACGCGCCGCCGGATTCGGCCATGGAGTACCTGGCCCGATGCCGGAAGCTCAAGTGGGTCGCTTTTAGAGAGGGTCTGCCGAGCCCCGCGAGCTGGAAATACTTCTCACAAATGGGCTCGCTCGAAGCGTTGGCCATCGGAAGCTCAAAGATCACCGACGGGCAGCTCATGAGGCTCGTCGATCCGCTCGCGGAGTTGAAGTCGTTTCGATGGCTTGAGATCCACGGCACAGAACTGACCGACGACGGCCTGGCTCCGTTGCGCAGGCTGCCCCGGCTTGAAACGGTTTTTCTTCAGAGCAACAAGCTGGACGGCCGGGGATTGGCCCATCTGGCCGCGCTGCCCCGCTTGCGTTATCTCCACGTTTCCGCCGAGAACCTCGCCGACGGCGCGCTGGAGCACCTGGTCGGGTGTACGTCGCTCAAACACCTTGGCTTCTACGGTCCGAAGCTCACGCCCGCCGGACTGGCGCCCTTGGGCAAGCTCACGTCGCCCGAAGAAGTAAGTTTTCAAGATATGCCGATCACCGACGAAGGGCTGGCGCATCTTAGCGGGTTGACGTCGCTTCGAAAGATCAACCTCCGAAGTACCATGATCACCGACGCCGGACTGGCGCATCTGGCCGGGCTCACTTCGCTCGAAGACCTCGACCTTAGCAGAAACACGAACAGAAAACTCACGGACGTTGGGCTGGCGCACCTGCGGAATCTCACCAAGATGAAGAAACTCAATTTGCAGGCCATGCGGCATACCGGCGCCGGGCTGGAGCCCCTGGCGGGCATGAAGCAACTCCAAGACCTCAGCCTTCTTGCTGGATGTACTGACGAGGACATGGCAATCATCGGCACGCTGAGCGCCTTGAAACACCTGAGTGTCAGCTCCCGCAAGGCATTCATGGTGGGGCAACCGCTTCGCTCTGCCCCACCCTACCGCCTGCTGCCTACTGCCTGCTGCCTACTGCTTACTGATCAGGCGCTTTCGCGCTTCTGCTCCGACGACGGCACGGGGAAGAGACGCTGGCGGCCGTGGACGATGTCTTCGGTGATCAGGTAGCGGGCACCGCGAGTCCGTTCGGGCAACTCGTAGAGAATGTCGAGCATCACGTTCTCGATGATGGCCCGAAGGCCCCGCGCACCCGTCTCGCGTTCCTGCGCCCGTAGGGCAATCGCTCTGAGCGCCTCGGGCGTGAACTCCAACTCGGCACCTTCCATGCGGAAAAGCTCTTGATATTGCTTGACGAGCGCGTTTTTCGGCTCGATGAGTACCTTGACCAGCGAATCGGTGTCCAGCGGCGTCAAGGCGGTCACGACCGGCAGACGGCCGACCAGCTCGGGAATCAATCCGAATTCGAGAATGTCGTCGCTGGTCACTTGCGGCAGCCATTCGGTCAAGCCGGCCTCCCGGTTGGAATTGTCCTGCTGGGCGAATCCGATCGTCTGCTTGCCCAGGCGCTGGCTGATGATCTTTTCCAGCCCGACGAACGTCCCGCCGCAGATGAACAGGATGTTGCTGGTGTCCATCTGGATGTACTGCTGTTCGGGATGCTTGCGTCCGCCCTGGGGTGGGATGTTGGCCGTCGTGCCTTCGAGCATCTTGAGCAGCGCTTGCTGGACGCCCTCGCCCGACACGTCGCGGGTAATGGAGACGTTCTGGCTGGTCTTGCCGATCTTGTCGAGTTCGTCGATGTAAAGGACCCCGCGCTGGGCGGCTTCGATGTCGAAATCGGCGGCGTGCAAGAGCCGCAGCAGCAGGTTTTCGACGTCCTCGCCCACGTAGCCCGCCTCGGTCAGCGTCGTGGCGTCGCCGATGGCGAAGGGCACGTCGAGGATTCGGGCAAGCGTCTGGGCCAGGAGGGTTTTGCCGGAGCCGGTCGGGCCGATCAAGAGGATGTTCGACTTGTCGATCTCGACGTCGGAATTGGTCGTGCCGTGCATGAGCCGCTTGTAATGGCTGTGAACGGCCACGGCCAGGACTTTCTTCGCCTGCTCCTGGCTGATGACGTAGTCGTCGATCTGTTCGACCATTTCGCGCGGCGAGGGAATCTTCGAGAACAGTTGCTTGCTGGTTCCCCGGCGACGGCGTTCCTGGTCGAGGATCGACTGGCACAGATCGATGCACTCGCCGCAGATGTAGACGTCGCCCGGCCCTTCGACCAAGGGCCCGACGTCGCGGTAGCTCTTTCGGCAGAACGAACAAAAAGCGTTTTTCTTCGTGGTTGAGCCGCCACGGCGCCCGCCGTTGAAATCCCGTCCTGAAGGCATACCATTTCCTTTCGGCATTCCCCTGCCTGTCGCCAACCGTCACTGGTCGTGACAGGCGGGGTGGTCATCCCAGGTGTCGCTCGAGTGGCCCGCGAGAACATTCTCGCCTTTGGCCTCCAGGGCATCCGTGTCCGTGTCTATGTCGAGCCTTATCGCAATCGTTGTTTCTACGAGGTTGCCGCCGAGCCGGTTTTTGCAATTCCTTTGCTTCAACTTTTCCAGGCCGTGGGGATCGGATCAACCGGACGGCTCGGGTGCAGCCGCGTCAAGCGTCGTAACCCGTTTCGCCCTCATCCCTTAACTCGTCCCGGAGTTGCTCGCCGAGCTTCGTTTTAATTGTTCGGAATTCTGTGTCGGATAGCTCACCTCGGGAGTGCATTTCACGGTATTTTAGCAGCAAATCCCCGGCCATCGGTTCCTGTTGTATCGGCTTGGGACGGATTTTCCTGATTACCACCGCAGCCACCGCCACCAACACGGCGAGCAACGCAAGCGAAATGAGAAGCTCGATGACGTGGATGACGTGGGGAGTCAAGTATTCACTGATCAAGCCACCGACCCTAAACCGCCCCAAGAGAAGAAAACCGAAGATACTATTTTATTATGTCCATCCGAAAAACGGGCAGCTAGGACCTATTGCTGTCTGAATTGCCAACCCGCCAACTGGGGGACGCAGGCTCCCAATTGACAGTCACCCCTGGCCACCCTATTCTACGAGTTCAGTCAAACACTTCCTATACAGGGGAACAAGCACGCCATGTCCTCAAACACGATTATCGGCCGGATCTTCGAGACGGGCCTCGTTTCCATCCTGCGAGCCCCTAGCAGCCAGGGACTGCTCGACGTGGCCGAGGCCCTGCTGGCCGGCGGGATCGATCTGATCGAAGTCACCTTTACCGTGCCGGGTGCCCATCGGGTTGTCGAGCAAGTGGCCCAGCGGCTGGGCGACCGAATCGTGCTCGGGGCCGGCTCGGTGCTGGACACCGAAACCGCACGCACGGCCATGCTCGCCGGCGCCCAGTTCATCGTCGCCCCGACGGTGAACCTCGAGGTGATCGAGATGTGCCGCCGCTACGGCGTGCCGGTTGTGCCCGGCGCGATGACGCCCACCGAGGTGCTCACCGCCTGGCAAGCCGGGGCCGACGTGGTCAAGGTGTTTCCCTCGGAAGTGACCGGCCCGGCGCATATCAAGGCGATTCACGGCCCGTTGCCCCAGATCCCGCTCATGCCGACCGGAGGCGTCAATCTGAACACCGCGGCCGATTTCCTTCGCGCGGGCGCCGCCGCGCTGGGTGTCGGCGGCGCGCTGGCCCCGGCCAAACTGATCGCCGCCGGCGATCTGGCCACGATCGAAAAAACGGCTAGGCAGTTCATGGAGGTCATCAAGAAGACTCGGGCCGAAATGGCGTAGGGTGGGCACCGCCCACCGCAAGCAAGAGCGAAAACATTAGCCGTCGAGGTGATCTCGACGTTCAAGAATAGGAACCACGGATAGACACAGATGAACACAGATAGAGGCTACGGTGCCACGGGCCACAATCACAGGTCTTTTCGTGCTTTCCGTCTTTTGTGATGATCGTCCTTTGGATCACGAAAGCACGAAAGGTCGAAAATACGAATAACTTGGTTGACAAGCGGGTTTCACGCGGGGACTGATCCCATGTCGAGTCAATCCAACGATCCCGATCGCGACGCCCAGATCGACGCCGCCGGCCCGGTACCGACAGCCTGCCGCAAGAAGCGGAAATCGCGCCGCTGGTTCACTCGCGACAACATCGTCTCCGTCGCCATTCTCCTCTTCGTGAGTCTCGTCTTGGTGGCACTCTTGTCGCCGGTGGATATCTTCTCAGTTGGAGGCCGCGAACCCGCCCGACGTGCTCAATGCATCAACAACTTCAAGCAATTGTCCCGGGCGATCGTGGTCCATTGGGCAATACGGCCACATCAAGTTGTGCCTTGCTGACATCGATGCCCACAAAAATGGCGTCCGTAGCGTTCATCGTGACTCCCTCCCTTGCAAATACGAGCTCGACGGGGCACGGGCCACCGATCGGCTCTGGCGGCTGTCCGGGCTGAAACGACAAAGCCGGCGACGATCCTGCTCTGCGACGGCGTCGGGTGCGCCAAGACGCGATCGATCTGCCGCCGGCCGCTGTGTGGAGCCCTTCTCCGCTACGCTCCGAAGGGCTCCACACAGCTTCCACTAGAAAACCACTACCAGAAGCATTTGTAAACATACAAGACGCGGAGA
>CAZWWC010000333.1:3023-4991 GCA_964637625.1 uncultured Planctomycetaceae bacterium | reverse complement strand
TGGCAGGATTTGAAAAAACATTGCCGGAAACGCAAGCGTTTTGCACAAGGACAACCACAAAATGAATAGAGGGCATTTCAAAACGGTCATCCTGAGCGAAGCGAAGGATCTGCCCTCCGCGAAAGCCGAGATTCTCCGCTGCGCTCAGAATGACAACAATCAGAGCACCGGTTTTGAAATGTCCTCTAGGCAAGATCCGCAAGTTACCCGCCGCTGGTTCATGAAGCGCACCGGGTTGGCGTGTGCAGCCGTTTGTTCATGGTGTCCGACGATTGTGCCGTCGAGCGTGCTCGGAGCGAACCCGCCGAGCGAGACGGTTACGATGGGCATGATCGGAACCGGCCGGCAATGTTACTTGAAGAATATGCCGCTGTTTCAGCGGCAGCCGGACTGCCGCATAATCGCAATATGCGACGTCGATTCTTGGCGAATGGATGAAGCCAAGAAAAGGGTCGACAAATACAACCGCTCGAAGCATAAGATCCGCAAAGGTTGCGATACCCACGACGACTATAAAGAACTGCTCGCGCGGGACGACGTCGACACCGTGATGATTTCCACGCCCGACCATTGGCATGGAGTCATGGCGCTGGCCGCGATGCGTGCCGGCAAGGACGTCGTACTGGAGAAGCCGGTCATCCGCACGATCAGCCAGGGGCAGCAACTCCGCGAGGCATCGAAGCAACTCGGGCGAATCTTCCGTGTCGACAGCGAGTTTCGCGGAGGAATTCATGCCCGGCGGGCCTACTGCATCGTGCAAAGCGGCGCATTGGGGAACGTTCGTAAGGTCTTAGCATGTGTTCCGGAGGGTGACGTTGCGTTGCCACCGCAGGCGGACATGCCGGTACCCAAGGAACTGGACTACCAAGGCTGGCAAGGCGCCGGCGTCACCCAGGCACCGCCGATTCCCTACACCCTCGGCGGCGTACATCCGCGCCACGGCTGGGGACGTCCGGGCTGGATGCGGAAGCTGAACTATTGTGACGGCATGGTCACAAACTGGGGAACCCACCTGCTCAACGGTGCACTCTGGTGCTTGGGGCTCGACCGCAAGTGGCCGGTTGAGATATCCGGCACGGGGCTCTACCCGGCCGCCGACAGCTTTTGGAACGTGCTGCTGAAATATGACATCCAGTACAAATACGCCGACGGGATGAACATCATCTATCGCACCGAAAAACCGTATATGCGATTCGAAGGCGACAAAGGTTGGATCGAAGCCGGCTTCGGACATTTTCGTGCAAGTCAGGACTCGCTTGAGAAGATGAGATTTGATCTGGTCGACAATCCCGAACCGCGCCGCACGAGCGAGAAGCGCGATTTCCTCGACAGCGTAAAATCATGCAAGCCTAGCGGGGAACCGGCCCAGCTCGGGCACCATGTGACGTCAACCTGCCTGCTGGGACACCTGGCGGTCAATCTGGGCGAAACACTGAAATGGGACGGCGACAAAGAACGTTTTATCAACAACGATCGGGCGGGCGCGATGCTCGATAAACCCATTGTGAAGCCGAACCCAAAACTGCAAGACAAGGGCTGACTCGACTTTTGGCGATGGTCAGCGGCTACGATCCTTCTACTACCGAGTCACGCCACGGTGTTTTGGGCTAAGGAGCCGCGTCAGAATAACTTGACGATTTTCTCGGGAACACTAATCTTCGCTAATCGACACTTACGGAAGGAATCAGCGAAGATTAGCGAGAATGCGTGTTCCTCTACTGTGTTACCGTCTCGGGAAACTCGATCAAGTTATTCGGACACAGTGCCTAACATCAGCAGAACATACTACGGAAAGAACCCAAATGAGGATCCACCACTGCATCACGGTTGGTCTATGTGCGATCGTATTCTTAGCGGCAACCGGCAGCGAGCCGGTGGATCGCGATATTTTCGCGGAAATCGCTGCGAGGCAATCGGATTACGAGAATCGGAAGCTGACGAAAATCACTCCCCCGCGATTGGATCGGC
>CAZWWC010000333.1:0-2923 GCA_964637625.1 uncultured Planctomycetaceae bacterium | reverse complement strand
TCGGATTACGAGAATCGGAAGCTGACGAAAATCACTCCCCCGCGATTGGATCGGCACTTGCTGCCGATGGACGCTGCCGGGACTGCCTCGGCCTTCCAGCCCGCGCCGAAGATGACCACGGCGGAGCAATTGCACGAGGAACTCCTGCGCGAGCGCGAACGCTATGCCCCGTATCTTAGAGACGTGGCACCACCGTTGCAGGATAGGCGGCTTCGCGCCCGGATCGACTCGTTCGACTGGCGGGTCCAGACCGAGGCGGACCGGACCGACTTCGCCGGCACGCTGGCCGGCCGGGGCACGTGGCAGCGGGTGAAGATTCCGCACTACGGCCCGCCCATGGGGCACGCCGTGACCTACTACCGCACCAAGTTCAACGTGACCAAGGCCATGCTCGACAAGGGGGCCTTGTTCCTTCGCTTCAAGGGTGTCGATTACATCGCGCACGTGTTCGTCAACGGCTCCCTGGTGGGTTCCCACGAGGGGCTCTTCGCGCCCTTCGAGTTCGAGTTTACTCCCCACGCGCGACTCGGCAAGAACGTCTTGTTGGTGAAGGTCGAAAACGACTACATCATGATGGGCAACGACGCGAAGACGGGCTTTGTCGGCGGCGAGCGTCTTCAGGGCGACAAGATCTATGCGGCCGCCGGTCCCGGGTGGGACGATCCGGAAGTCGGCTGGTGCTGCTGTCCGCCCGGCATGGGCATCTATCAGGACGTGGCCGTCGAGGCCCGATCTCGCGTCCACGTTCACGACCTCTTCGTGCATCCCTTGCCCAAGGAAGGCAAGGCCGAGGCCTGGGTCGAGGTTTTCAACTGTGACCATACGCCGGTGAACGTCGCCATCGACTTGTCCGCGTTTGGACAGAACTTTTCGGCCAGCGGTTTTCACGGCCGCGTCGAGCGGCTGCCGGGAATCCCCAAGTTGGAGGTAGTCGCCGGCGTGAGTTGCTTCAAGATCCCGCTGACGATTTCCGAGCCTCGCCGCTGGGAGCCGGATGCGCCCTGGCTCTATCAACTCCAAGTGAAGCTGCTTGACGACAAGAAACGGCTCCTCGACACGGCCAAACGGCAGTTCGGCCTACGCACCTTTCGCATGGAATACGTCCGGAAGCCGAAAGGCCGGATGTATCTCAACGACAAGAGGATCAAGCTGCGCGGCGCCAACACCATGGGCGCCCTGCAGCAATGTGTGATCCGCAAGGATTGGCAGCAACTGGTCGATGACATCCTGCTGGCCAAGATCACGCACATGAACTACATCCGCTTAACCCAATGTCCCGTGCAGCCGGAGATTTATGACTATTGTGATCGGCTTGGGTTGCTGCTTCAAACCGATCTGCCGTTGTTCGGCAACGTGCATCGCAACCAGTTTTGCGAGGTGGTGCGCCAGGCCGAAGAGATGGAGCGACTCGTACGATCCCATCCTTCGAACATCATGGTCACCTATATGAACGAGCCCTTTCGCAACGGCGCTGGCATGCCGCAGCGGAACCTCACCCGGCCGGAATTGACCCATCTGTTCGAGACGGCCGACAAGGTGGTCCACATGGCCAACCCGGCTCGCGTGATAAAGGCGGTCGACGGTGACTACGATCCGCCGGGGCCGGGACTGCCTGATAATCATTGCTATACGGCTTGGTACAACGGTCACGGCGTGGACATGGGAGCGCTGCACAAAGGGTTCTGGCAGCGGGTGAAACCGGGCTGGGGCTACGGCTGCGGTGAATTCGGCGCCGAAGGACTTGATTCGGTCGCGCTGATGCGCAAGTATTACCCCAAGTCGTGGCTTCCGCAAACCGCCGCGGAGAAGGAGAAATGGACTCCAGCCCGAATCCCCGGTGCGCAAACCGCCGAGAGGCACTACTACTTCTTCGAGACACCGCGCACGCTTGTCCAGTGGGTCCAGCGAAGCCAAGCCCATCAGGCGTGGGCCACGAGACTCATGACCGAGGCATTCCGCCGTGATCGACGGATGCAAAGTTTCGCCATTCACTTGTTTGTCGACGCCTTTCCGGCCGGCTGGATGAAGGCCATCATGGACTGCCAACGTCGGCCGAAGCCGGCCTGGTTTGCTTATCGCGAGGCATTGACGCCACTGATGGTCAATTTGCGGACCGACCGCCGGGCATTCTTCTCCGGTGAGCCGATCGAGCTAGAGGCGTGGGTCTGCAACGACCGAAACGATGCTCCCAACGGCGCTAAGCTGCACTACCAACTCGAATGTGGCGGCCGGGTGCTGCAAGCCGGCTCGTCTGCCGCAACGGTTCCGCCCGTCGACACGGCCTATCAGGGCACGCTACGTTTTCGGGCACCGCGGGTGACGACTCGCACCGTGGCAACGGCCCATCTGGGGTTTCTGGATGCCCAGGGCAAAGTGTTGCATGATACGAGCGTGACCCTCGACGTGTTTCCTCGCCGACCGATCGAGCCGCGGCGCGTCTACGTGATTGGCAAACCCGGCGGCAAGGCGGCCCGTCTGGCCAAGGACCTCGGCGCAAAGCCCGTCTACAAGGGGCCCGTGAAATCCGATGACGCCATACTGATTGACGACGTGCGGGCGTTTGGCCCGCTCCGGGCCGACGTTGCCAAAGCGGTGCGCAGCGGCGCCCGGGCAGTGTTCATTGAGTTGCCCAACGGCAGGCACCGGATCGGCGGCGCCGACGTTGTGGTTGGCGGCGGGCCCAAACCCAACCGGCTGCATTTTGTGTCGCGCGACACGGGCCATCCGCTGGTTGACGGATTGGCACCCAACGATTTCAAGTTCTGGTACAACGCCAAGCTCGATCGGCCCTCGCCGTTGCTGGGCGCCCATGTGTTTGAGGCGCCGGGTTGGGAACGCATTTTGTTGAGTTTCGACCGCCTTGTTGCCGGCCAAAAGCGGGATGGCAAGGGCTATTGGTGTGTCTGTCAACTTGCCTTGAGCG
>CAZWWC010000332.1:0-5003 GCA_964637625.1 uncultured Planctomycetaceae bacterium | reverse complement strand
CCATCCCGTTTCTTTCCGCCGGCCGAGTCGGCCGACCGCGACGGTCTGGTTGCCGTCGGCGGCCGGCTCTTGCCCGAGTGGCTCTTGGACGCCTACTCCCACGGCGTTTTTCCCTGGCCGGTCGGCGAGCACGATGATCCGATGTTCTGGTGGTCGCTCGATCCCCGGGCGATTCTCGAGCTCGACGCGTTGCACGTTTCGCGGAGCCTGCGGCGCACTTTGCGATCGGGGCGCTTCGAGGCAAGTTGCGATCGCGACTTTGCCGGGGTGATTGGCGGCTGTGCCGAGGGTCACGGACGCCGGGGCGGCACCTGGATCACGCCCAGGGTGATCCGGGCCTACACGCGCCTGTTCGAGTTGGGCCACGCCCACTCGGTCGAGGTGTGGCACGACGGCCGGCTGGCCGGGGGCATCTACGGCGTGGCCATCGCGGGCCTGTTTGCGGCCGAGTCGATGTTTTATCGGATGCGCGACGCCTCGAAGGTGGCCCTGGTCCATCTCGTCACCCATTTGCGGAGCCGGGGCTATCGGCTTTTGGACATTCAGCAGCTCACGTCCCACATGGCACGGCTCGGCGCGCTGGAAATCCCGCGGCGCGAGTACCTTCGGCGGTTGGCCCGGGCACTGGCCGCGCCGACGACGTTTGGCCGGTCGCTGGAGCATTGACAGCATACCCCCACAAACTACTAAGAGACTATCTCAGCATTCCTTTTGGCCTTTATCTGTCATCCTGAGCGAAGCGAAGGATCTCCTTGGCACTGAAAGACTTGAGATCCTTCGCTTCGCTCAGGATGACAACCATGAACTGGGTTTTGAGATAGTCACTAAACCCGGAGCCGAATTTGGCAGAAGGTTGATCTTTTTGCATATCTTCGGAGCTATTGATATTCCATTGACCGATGATGCCGGTAGGATGGAGGAAAGTTCACTGCTGGCAAAACCGGCTCCCGAATTAAGGATCAGACGGCATGGCTAAGGAACAAGCGAAGGCTGAAACGAAAAAGGTACTGCTGGTCGACGACGATCAGGAGATTGTCGAGTCGATGCGACTGGCCCTGCAGGCCAAGGGATACGAGACGATCATCGCCCGGGACGGCAACCAGGGTCTGGCGCTGGCCGAGCGGGAGGATCCCGACCTGGTGATTCTCGACATGATGATGCCCAAGCGGAGCGGCTTTTTGGTGCTGGAGCGCCTGCGTCGCACGCGGCCGGTGCCGCTGCGGATCATCATGATCACGGCCAACGAAGGTAGTCGCCACAAGGCCTACGCCGAAATGCTGGGCGTGGACGACTACATCCGCAAGCCGTTTGCGATGGATCGACTCCTCAGCAGCGTCGGGCGACTCCTGGGGCGGTCGGACGACGCGGCCGCCGACGCCGACGACACGAGCGAGTCGAAGGCGGATGAATCCTAGCGGGTAGCCCATCCCGGCGCGCCGGGATGGGCGTCCGAAGGACGCAAGAGGTTTTCAAGGCTCGTCGCTTTTCGCGGAGACCTCTTGCCGCTGCGCGGCACAGGTTCAAGAACCTGTGCTACCCAGTTGCGGCACACCGGTTCAAGAAGCGGTGCCACCCGGCGGACGCTTTCACATTTTCGTGAACTTATTTGGAATGGAACAGGCGTCGATGACGCATCGCCAGCGCGTGCAAGCGGCACTCCGGTTCGAGTGTCCCGAGGAGCTTCCCTGCCACGAGTCGTTTTGGGACGGGACCATCGAGAAGTGGCGATCAGAGGGGATGCCGCCCGAGGTAGCCCCGGACGACTTCTTCGATTTCGATCTCTGCGACATGTCGCTGGACGTCTCGCCGCGGTTCGAGCAAGAGATTCTTGAACGTCGTGACGGCATGATCACGTTTCGCGACCGGTTTGGGTACACGCTGAAGAAGCCGGATGGGTTTTCGAGCTCGATGGAGTTCTCCGACCACGTAACGGTCGACGAGGCGGCGTGGGAACGGATCAAACCACGTTTCACGCTGGTCGACAGGGCGGACGAGCCGGCACGGATCGACGATTCCAGCTATTTTGCGCATTTCGATCCCTATCCCACGTGGGACGAAGCGGCGGCAAAGTACGCTCGGTTGCGCGAGATGGATCGATACATGCTTTTCTTCTTTTACGGTCCCTGGGAGGCCACCTGGCGTCATCGCGGCATGGAAAAGCTTCTCATGGACCTCGTTCTGAATCGGGACTGGGTTCAGGATATGGCCCAAACGTACATGCGTTTGGGTATCGATATTCTTAAGCACTGTCTTGCGTTGGGAATGAAGCCCGATGGCGTCTGCATGGTTGAGGATCTCGGCTCGACCCGGTCGATGATCTTCTCACCGGCCTGTTGGAAGAGCATGTTCAAGCCAATGTACCTAGAGCTAGGGCGCTTTCTCGATGCCCATGGAATTGATTTCTGGATGCACTCGTGTGGGGCCGTCCAACCGGTGATCGATGAATTGCTTGACTGTGGACTCGACGTGCTCAACCCGCTGCAGGTGAGCGCGGGCCTGGACGTCAACGTGCTGCGGGAGCGTTACGGACGTCGGCTGGCGATTTACGGCAACATCGATGTCCGCAAGATGCTCGGCTCGGAGTCGGCCCTGGAGGCCGAACTACGCCGGAAAGTGCCCCTGGCCCGCCAGGGCGGCTACATTTTTCACAGCGACCATTCCGTGCCGCCGCAGGTCGGCTTCGATCGCTACTGCTGGATGCTCAAGAAGGCCCGAGAGCTGTTTCACGCCTCGTCATCCTGAAATGAAGAAGAGGCCGGTCTAGAACGACAGCAGCAACTGCCAGATAAACGTGTTGCCCAACGCGTCGATCTGTTGCCACACCCGGTGGCAAACGTCTTCGTCGCCGACGATCTGGTCGATTTCCATCCGCTTCTTCGACCAGGCGCAGCACTCGCCGGGCTGAGGTTTCTCGGCGGGCGGATTGGGTAGAAAAGCGCCCGGCGTCGCATCCTCCAGCTCGGGCCGTGGGCCGCCGCTCTCGGGCGGCGTGCTGTGGCCCCGGCTATACACGCCGTACTCAAGCGTCGCTTCGGTCATCGCACGCATGTTTTCCACCTTGGCGTCGTTCTGGATGATGGCGCTGGCGTCCATGATGTATCCGCCATTCTTTCCGACGCCTTCAATGAGTTCCTTCACGCGCCGGCGGACGTTCTCCGGCGAATCGAGCGCGAGCAGCGTGTTGGGCACGCCGCCGCTGAGACAGAATTTCTCGCCCAGCACGCGGCGAGTCTTCAGCGGATCGCCCTGGTCGACGTGGTAAACGATGCTCGCCTCGGGCAATTCGGCGAACGACTCGAGATGATGGTCCCAGTTGCCCTCGGCGTAGAAGAGCGTCTGGTGGCCCTCGGCCCAGAGCTCCTGGATGATCGGTTTGAGCGTGGCCCAGTAGATGTTTTTGAAGATCTCGGGCGAGACGAACGGCACACCGCCGCGGTGCATCCAGAATCCGATGGGCACGTTCTTGGCCGGGTCGGCCGTTGCCCGAGCCACGTGCAGCAAGTGCGGGGCCAGGGCCTCGCAGGCGGCCACCACCTGCTGGCGACGCTCGAACAGATCGTCGACCAGGCCCAGATAGCCCCGCAGCTTATCGGCGATGATGTCCATCGGCGCCTTGAGAATGCCGGCGATGGCCGACACAGTGCCACACTCGGTCCGAAGCCGCTCGATCTGTGGCCCAAACGCGGTGAAGTACTGCATCATCGCCATCGCCGTCTTGACCAGCGCGAGATTATTCTCGTAGGTGCACGGGCCGCCGATCGGCGAAAGCTGCGTGCTGGCCCGGGGCAGCCAGACGTTGTAGAGAAAGCCCGTCGGGTCTTCGATGAGCTGGTCGTACTCGTCGGGCTTCATGAAAGCGTTATCTTTGGACGGCTCGCGGTACTGAAATCCCGTGTCGGCCGGGATGTCGATGCCGGGAATGGCGTAGTAGCGAAGGCCCATCGATTGGGCCAGGCCCGTCCAGACGTAGACCATGTTGGCCACCACGGCGTCCCAATCGAACTCCGCGGCGCACTTACACGCCGCGTCGAATGCCTTCTGATAATCGTGCGCCAACTGCTGCGACGTGGTGCCGGCATAGACGCCCGTGAACTCGGCCACGAACGGGCGTAGCGGCACGCGGTCGGGCATCTCGTTGCGCAGCGCCGTCGTGTATCGGGCCAGACGCGCCGCGTAACGTGCCTCCACGTCGACCGGAGTATCCGAACCGGCAGTTGCTCTCATCACAAGGACCTCTCTGTGTGACAGTTGACTTTTCTCGACGGCACAGAATCAAAACGTCGGCGATTCAGGGGCCGATAGGACTGACGATCAAGTTGTTCCTGTTGGTAGTCCGATATCAACAGGGATACACCTGCCTGTTCGAGCGAACACGCCTACTTGTTGTAGGGTGGGCATTGCCCACCAAGAATCTTGTTGCCTACCTTGCGGTGGACGGGCCGCATTGTCCAACCACGGGGCCGGAGAGCCAGCCATGGAACGAATCACCGAACAAACGTATCGCGTCTCGGTCGGGTTGGCCGAGTACACGGTCAGGTGCCGATCGGAAAAAGAAGCCATCGAAGAGGCCAAGGCCAATCTTCGCCGACAAATGCCCCATCTCGGAACGGTCATCCAGGGCATTCACGAGAAAGAGTTTCGCGTCGACCCGATCGAACACGTCGGCTAGCACACGGCTACCTTGGTTTTTCGTAACACTTTAGCCGTTTGGCAAAGTTGCTTTGTGTAAGAAGGGAAAACGGGAAAGTCGCCGACGCTGCAAAGCTATGGCGACGGAGCGGGAAGAAATGGGAAGTACAGAGATCAAGAGTTCTTGCCGTCGGTCACTCATAAAAGGCAATTCCCCTTTTTCCCCTCTTTCCATTTTTCCTTCCCTTACACATTTGCCGTGCAGCTGAACACTCACGGTTTTTCTTCTTTCTTCTCGGGCTTTTTCTGGAGCTTCGGTTTCAAGATGACGGTCACCGGCGTGCCCAGCGGCGGGATTTTTTCGGTGAACGCCT
>CAZWWC010000331.1:0-5071 GCA_964637625.1 uncultured Planctomycetaceae bacterium | reverse complement strand
GCTTTAATATACAATCACTTGCGATCCGTCAAGGGAAATAGAACAGTAGAACTAAATACCTGTTACGCGGTCTAAAAATCGAAGTCCAACTTGAGTTGCGGCGGCGGAAGTTTGCCGTGTTCTTTCGAGGCAAACCAGTGAATGGTCGATTCCCGTTCATGCGGCTGCGGTGTCGCCCTCAAGACGACCAGCGTAACCAGGCCGTTGGAATCATCCGCGACGAAGTCACGCAGGGCCGACGTGGATAGCCGGATGGCCCGTCCTTCCACACCCTCTCCTTGGATCTGAAACTTCCCGAGGAACTCGAAGTACTCTTTCTGGAGACCGTTTCCGTCCACATCATTGCCGCCGGCATTGGTCCAGCTTATCCAGCTTGTTGTGCCAGCGACCGGCCGGCCAGCGCTCGAGCGTCCGGTTCCTTCGAACCAACCACCTTCACCGGGCGGACCATCCCAAGGCACACCGTGGCGGACGTCCTTCAATCCCCACACCGCGAAGTCCCAACGCTTATTCGGCTCGACGGTAGAGTGGTGTCGCCGGGGCTCCGCGATCGTCAACTGGAGCGAGGCGCAGCTCAGTTGTGACGCACTGAGCGTTGGATCGGCAATGTCAAAACGCAGCCAGGCCTTGCGACGCGTCGTGGCTTTGTAGGTGGCCTTCACTCCCAGCGAGGGATCGTTTCCATGATTGTACAGCTTGAGGCTGTGTATGTAGGAATCGGCACCACGTCCCCTTTCGGTTGAAACGACCACCTGCCGATGACTGACCTTGCGGACCCCGGAGCGGACAAAAGACGACGGGTGCAGGCGAACCTGCGTGGAGATTATGCCGTCCAGGTCAACGCGGCGGGATTCTCCTTGACTCAGTTCGATGGGCGGGACACAACTGTCGTTCCCACCGGACGACGCCTTCAACCGCACCACCCCTTGGAACACGTGGACTTCCGACTCTCCACTGGCCTCGACGACCACGCCGAACTCGGTGCCCAGATCGACCACACTCGCCAGAGGCGTTCGGACCGTAAAGCCGATGGCCTCGGCCGGAACGATGGCAACCAACGATCCACGATTGCACGCAACGCGGTCTGGACCCTCGAAGGATAGCTGTGCGGGTCCCTCCAGAACCATCCGCGTTCCGTTGTCGAACTCGATTTCCGCGACTCCTCCAACCAGTTCAATCCCATCGTCTTCCCCTAGGCGCTCCCCATGCTGTGGCGACATGCGGTCGGCCGCCCAGACGCATCCCTCCATTTGGGTCAACGTGGCGAAATCGCCTACCGCGGGGGCGTCGCTCTCGTACAGCCACACCCAGGCGGCGGCACAGAACAACAGCACGACCCAACTCAAGGCGAACCACTTGTAGGGAGCGAGGCCAAGGAATGTCGAAGGCGTGCTTCCTTCAGCACCTGGATCTGGAGGCTGGGTAAGTGGCGCGCCCCCATCAAGAGAAGGAAATGGTATGTGCGTGGGGGACGTGGAACCAATATTCGGCAACTCCTGGTCGAGGTCGATCGGCGGAAAGACCGGCGGACCGAATCCAGACACCTGACCGTGCGGTTGGCCCAAGCTGGTTTGCTCCACGTCGCGTGCCGCCATCCATCGCAACGTCCCATGCAACCCGCCAACGTATTCAATGTAGAACAAGCGGGCCTGCTCACTTTCGCGAAGCATCGCCTCCAGCCGGTCAAACTCGTCGGATGTGATGAGCCCATCACACACGCGCTCACACAGTGTGAGCAGATCGAATCGCGTCGGCTGGTCCAAGTCGGCTTTGCGTGGATAGTCTTCTGGCTGTGTATTCATTCTATTCCCTGACCCCTCATGTTCGTTCCTCGGCGGACATACGGCGCGTAATGCACTGCATGAGCGCCTTGCGAATCCTACACATGGCTTTAAAGATGGAGTTCACCGGCCGATGGAGTTGCCTGGCAATGTCCGCGGCGCGGACTCCCGCCTGGTAATACCGGGCCAACAACGTCCGGTCGGACGGAGCGAGTCGCTTCAGGCAGAAAGCCAGTGCTTGGCTACGGGCATCCAGCACGGCAGAATGGGCTTGGACCTCATCGGCCAGCATGGCGACCAACTCGCCCCCGAACATCTTCGCCTCGCGACGCTTCTGGTCCCGGTATCGCAACACCCGGTGATAGGCAATCCTGAAGGCCCACGCACGAAAATTCGAACCGGGGATGAAGCTGTCGGCATTCTGCCAGATGGCCAAATTGGTTTCCTGCAACACCTCGTCGGTGTCGGCCGCATGGGGTACCATGGTCGCAATGTACCGGTACAGCGCGCACTGATTGCCCGCGACAAGTCGATGGAACTGCTCGTCGGGGGGGATACCGGCAGCCTTGGATTGATCGGCCATCACAACCTTGCCCTGCGGGCGTCTATCGGTATTACGCGACTTACCCCGGACAATTCCACCACCGAACGCGGTACCGAGCACTCAGAAGAGCCCCTCCATCTATATTAAGCAGTCTGAGATGCGAATTCTTCCCCGAAAAACCGGCAGAATTGGTAACTCCAGCGTGAATCCCGACTTCCTGGGGCCATAAGCCAGCCGTTGGTAGTATCCCAATGGAACCACGCATCGCCGGCTCCCGGCGATGCGAACGGCGATGACCTGATGGCCTGGTCGCCGAGGATGACGCGGCTATTCTGAGGGTGAACTAGGGCGCGACCACGGCCACCTGGAGCATCGGTGATTCCAACGGAGTGGTCCGCCCGGCCGATGCCGCGATCCTGGCCGCTACTCCCATACGTCGCTTTCGTCCACCAGCGGTAGGTCGATCGGCTGGCCGAGTCGGTCCGATTTGTACATCGCCAGGGCCATCTCCAGCGTCGGGCGGACGCTGGTGCAGGGAATAACCACCTCGTGGTCTTCCTGAATGGCATCGACGCAATCGTCGATGATCATCCGATGCTCGATGCTCTCAAGCGCCGTGGGACTGCTGCCGGCGGTCGCCTGGTCTTTGTTTCCGACTTGGCGGATGACCTCGTCCTCCGGCCGTTGGTCCTGGAACTGCCAAAGCGAGAAGATCGCGCCCTGCATGACGGCGGCGCCCGTCTGGCCATAGACCTCGATCCGCACGTCGGTTCCCGGCCAAAGCGCCGTGCTTGCGGCCACCGAGCCGATCGCTCCGCCTTCAAACCGAATCAGTGCGTCCAGCGTGTCCTCGAGCTCCACGTCCTGATGGGCGAGGTTGTCCATCCGTGCCTGGACCGTCGCGGCAGGCCCCACGAGGTATTGCAACAGGTCGATGTAGTGGAAGGCATGTTGGATCGTCACGCCCGCGCCGCTTCGCCGCTCGCGGCGCCAGGCGTCGGTGTGGTAGTACTGCGTGGAGCGATACCACTTCATCACCGCGTCGGCTCGCAGAACTCGGCCAAATCGCCCCTGGTCGATCGCCCTTTTCATCCGTTGGATCGGTTCGCGCAACCGGCTCTGGACGAAGATGCCGAACTTCAGGCCCGCGCGGCGGCAGACCTCGATCATCCGATCGGTCTCGGCCAGCGACATCGCCGGCGGCTTCTCGCACAACACGTGCTTGCCGGCGGCCGCCGCGGCCAGAACCGCGTCGGTGTGCAGGTGGTTGGGCGTGACGACGTTGACCACCTCCACCCGCGGGTCGGCCAGCAGGTCGTCCAGCGCGGTATAGACCTTGGCATCCGGGGCGAACTCGTCGGCCAGCTTCCGGGCACGCTGCTCTTGGACATCACAGACCGCCGCGAGATGGGCCTTCCGGGAGTTTTTCAGTGCGTCGGCGTGGATGCCCGAGATCATTCCCGCGCCGAGGATTCCAAATCCGACCGTCATGACCATCTCCTTGCCTTCGTGTTCTTTGTGGTGAATACTATGGATACAGAATCACCTTGAGTGCCCGTAGGGTCTCGATTTCTTCAAAGGCCTTTTCCCAATCCGAAAGCGGCAGGCGATGCGTGATGACCTCACCGGCCGGGATCTGACCGGTGGCCATCAGGTGGATCGCCCGCTCCCAACTGGTGTAACTGGTGGATAAACAAAAATGGATGTCGGCCACCTTGAAGGCCGCTTTCTCCCAAGGAAACTCGACGGTCCTTCCGCCCGTCAGACCGATCGCGCAGATTCGACCCTTCTTCCGAATCAAATCCACACAGCCGGCAATCGCCGCCGGCGCGCCGGAACATTCGACTACCAGGTCGGCCCCAACCGAGCCGGTCAGATCCATGACCGTTTCGACGACGTCATCCTTGCCGATGTTTAACACGTTCTCGAAGCCCAGCTCCCGAGCCTTGTCCAACCGGAGGCCTGCATCGGCCGGGGCGCCGACGATGACGACCTCTCGGGCACCGGCCGCCCGGGCCGTCAACGCGGCCAACAGGCCGATCGGCCCGGGGCCGAGAACCACGACGAAGTCGCCCGCCACCACACCGGCCCGCTCCAGGACATCGTGCACCGCGTTGGCCGTCGGCTCGACCACGGCGGCCGTGTCGAAATCCATCGAATCGGGAATACCGTGAAGCAGTAGCTCCGGCATCACGAGATACTTGGCCATCGAGCCGTGGATACCCCAGCCGGGACTCCGCTTCTCGGGACAGATCTGCACGTTGCCCGTCCGGCACAAGTAACACTGTCCACAATGCCGCGTGTGGGGCTCGCCCACGACGCGGTCGCCCAGCTTGTAGTGCCTGCACTCCGCGCCGAGCTCGACGACCACGCCGGAGAACTCGTGGCCCAGGATCACCGGCGGCCAGTACGGGAACGTGTCGTTCTTGACGTGCACGTCCGTGCCACAGATCCCGCTGGCGCGGACCTCGACGAGGACCTCGCCAGGGCCGGGCCGCGGCTCGGGCATCTCCAGCAGACGCAGATGGCCGACGCCTTTCTCGGTTTTGACCAGGGCTTGCATGGGCCGATCCTTTCGGAGTTTGTTTGGTGGGCGATGCCCACCCTACTTTTTCAACAGGCTGCTAACCGCACCATCGCATGGCCAACTCGCTCAGCACGCGGCCCGCCTCGGCGATCTGGCTGAGCTTGATCTGCTATTCGAGCGACAGGAGCACCTTCTCCATGATGTCGCAGCTTTCGTGTG
>CAZWWC010000330.1:0-5077 GCA_964637625.1 uncultured Planctomycetaceae bacterium | reverse complement strand
AGCGGCTCGTTGAAGAAGGGCCGGCCGCCGTCGAGGCCCTCGATGCCGGCGCTCAATTGATGCCGCTGGGCCAACCGGTCCAAGACGGGCTCATCCGGTTCCTCGGTCTGCCCATCAGCGGGCGAGGCCAGTAGCTCCTCGTCCGAGGCCCCCTCGAAGAAGCCCGCGCGAAGCCACGACTGGTTCGACGTGTTCTCCAGCAACCGACGGACCAGATACGCCATGCCGGGAATCATCTGCCCGATCGGCACGTACTCGCGGAGCCGCAACTCTCGCTTGTGTACTGCAACTTTCAGCGAATCGGCCATGCCCCAGAGCATCTGTATTTCCAGCGCCGACTCGGGTAAATCGTATTGCTTGAGCAGCGCCAGCGTGTGGGCGATCGAGCGGACGTTGTGCGAGCCCAGCGCCAGCTTGACACCACCTTGGGTGGCGTCGCGCGGCGCGGCCTGGACGAACATCTCGGCCATTTGCTCGAAACAAGCGTCGGTGCGGCGCTTGTCGGTCCAGACGGGCACGGGCCAGCCCATCTGCTCGGCGTGGGTCACTTCGTAATCCCAATAGGCGCCCTTGATCAGCCGCACGGTCACCTGGCGGCCGGTTCGCTTGGCCCAGTCGATGACCCGCCGGGCGTCGTCGGGGCCGCTGCGCAGGTAGGACTGAATCGCTAGGCCGGCCGGGAAGTCGATCCGCGAGGCACAATGCTCCAGCAGGGCCAGCGTCACGTCCTTCAGGGCGTATTGCTCCAGGTCGAAGTTGATCAGGACGTTCTGCCGCGCGGCCGACTCGAGGATGGGCTGCAGCCGATCGGCCAACCGGGAGATGGTCCCATCGAAATCGACCGCGTCGGCTCGGCAGTCCAACGAGCTGATCTTGATCGAGACGTTCGCCCGGGGAATCGGCCCGAGATGGTCCGTCTCCAGCCGTGGCGAGGGTTCCCACTTGGCCACGGCGCCGGGCAAGGTTTCCAACAGGTCGAGATAACGGCGCTGATACTCGTCGGCTTCCTTGTCGCTCAGGCACGCCTCGCCCACCAGGTCGACGCTGAAGGCACTACCGGCCTTCCAGAGCTTATGGAGTTTTGGCAGGGTGGCCGTCGCGTCGGTGCCGGCGATGAAATTGCCCGCCAGGGCCGTGATCCGGTTGCTGATTGTCTTGGCGACGATCCCCTTGGCGAGCCCGCCGGCCCTTAGCCCCAGGTCCATTCCCGGCGGGAGCTTCACACCGGGCTGGGTCAGGTAGTCGACCAGACAGTCGTAGACGGCGGCCGACGAGCGAAGCATCGGAAAAGCGTCGACGAAGCGGAACAGTTGCACCTTGAAGGCCGGGTCCTTCATCGTGTAGTTCATCATCTGGTCGGACCAGAACCGGGCGGAAAACCACCCGGCCTTGTACTGGCGCGCGGCGGAGAGCAACGACCGGCCAATCTCCTGGGTCTCTGCTTCAATCGTCGTACTCTTCTCGACCGCCGACACTTGCTCGGGTGGTCCCGGATTCTCCGATCTTTCCATCAGTGGGCTCCGTGATTCTGTGCGACAATGCAAACTGGTTGGAGTATATAGTACCGAGAAGAGTCTCGAAAGTGGGCTGCCTCTCCGGCTACCCGTGCGGTTACTTCAGCTCCCGCGAAGCGACTGCGCCGAGAAAAGGAATTTGCCTGGTGCAAGGTACGACGGGTCAAGGATGAACAACAACGTCGGACATTCGATTCGCCCGATGGCCTTCACTTCTTAAACCCAGCCAGCCGAATCGCAATCAAACGTCGAACGACGGCGCTGCGGGCCACCGGCTGTCTGAGCCTATCGGGCAACCGGTCCAGAAACCACTCCAAAACGACCATGGGAAGCAAGGGAAACCGGACGCACAGCTTGCCCGCGTTCAAGTAGAATCGCACGCTGGAGAACCCGACTTCTCTGAGTAGCTTCCGCAATCCCGTAATCGTGTATTCCTTAAGATGCAATCCCTTGGCGACCGGATCGAAGGGTCTTGAGATATCGTGAGGGCCGTCGAGACGGCTTGGAGTCACGACGAGATAGACGCCGCCCGGCGCAAGGGCATCGAAGATTTCTCTCAGTTGATCGACCGCGTCCTCGGGATGCAGATGTTCCATCAGTTGGTGAGAGTAGGCGACGTTGATGGAGCCCTTGGGCACGGGAACGTTTGAACCATCGGAAAGGATCAAGCGGAAATTGTCGGGCACTTCGACACTTCGGGTGATGATGTCGCTCACGTCGACCGCGTAGACGGCCTTCACCCTGCTGGCTACTTCAAAGGACAACGCGCAATCCCCAGGGCCGATTTCCAGAAAAGTCGTGTCCTTGTCCAGGAATCTGGAAAGGAGTCCGAGTTGTTGTCGCACTTCGGCCCGCTGCTGCTGGGGGGATTGCTTCCGGGTGAGCACCGGATGCGACGGGACACGTCGAAACAGTTCGTCATACAGCGAGGTGTACAGAGCGCAGCGCTGTTGCTTCGAGGCCCGACGAAGCCGGTCGGCCAGCTCCCTCTCCACCTCGTAGTGTGCCCTGAGTTGCTCCGGGCTCCTGGTTTCCAGCATCTTCACCTCTGGGCAATACTGGGCCGACCGGCGGCGTTTTTCGGTCCCAGCGGCATCCTAACATCGAAATGGGTGACCGAACAAGACCTTGGGTCAAAAACCGTTTGCCTTGTCCTGCCCGACCGGGTATCATGTTTCTTCGCCCACCGTGCCTTGGCGTTTTGTGGAGGGATGGGGAATTGGGGGCGTGCCAGAAATCCCCATCCGCAACTCTCAGTCCGATAATCAATCTACCCACGCGTGCACGTGGAACACAATACTTGGCCCGCTTTTTCTTGCCTAAACGGAGGTTCAAATCATGTCGCTTGATCAAATCGAATGTGTCGGACGAGAATCCCGGAAAACCTGGCCGGTCGGGCTGGTGAGTGTGCTGTTCGCCCTGGCCCTGGCTTGCTCGGTGCAGGTGGCCGCCGCCGGCGACCTGGACGACCTGGCCAAGCCGCACCAGGGGCGGAGTATGCGGTCGACCTCGACCGCGCTGGACGCCAGCGGCAACTACGCGCACCACAACAAAGACAACTCCCGTGTGGGCCCCGGCCAGACCAAGGTCGTGCTCGATGCCAAGGGACCGGGTGTGGTGACCCACATGTGGTTCACGTTTCTCGGCCCGGAACCGCATACCTGGGCCCCCGACGGCTCGGCGAACCATCAGGAGATTCTGTTGCGGATTTACTACGACGGGCAGAAGCGGCCCGGGGTGGAGGCGCCGCTGGGCGATTTCTTCGCCAACAGCTTCGGCCGGCGGAGCGAGGTGATCAGCGTGCCGGTCGTGGTCGAAGACGCCGACTCGTACAATTGCTTCTGGCGAATGCCGTTTGCCAAGTCGATTCGCATCGAGGTGATCAACCAGAGCAAGCAGAAGCTGAATCTGCTCTATTACAACATCGACTGGATCAAGCTGGAGCGGCTGCCCGCGGACACGCCCTATTTCTACGCCCAATATCGCCAGGAATATCCGGTCAAGCAGGGCCAGGACTACGTGATTCTCGACACCAAGGGAAAGGGTCACTACGTCGGCACCGTCTTATCGGTCCGCACGCGAAGCCCGTCGTGGTTCGGCGAAGGCGACGAAAAGATCTACATCGACGGGGAGGAGAAGGCGTCGATCTGGGGCACCGGCACCGAGGACTACTTCCTGTCGGCCTGGGGACTGAAAACGACGAGCACGCCCTATTTCGGCACGCCCTATTTCGATCAGTGGGGCATCGTCGGCGGGCACACCAGCGCCTATCGCTGGCACATCCACGACCCGCTCGTCTTCAACAAATCGATCAAGGTGACCATTGAACACTGGGGATGGATCTCGACCGACGAGAATCCGGACGAAAAGGAGCATAGCTGGAACGAGCGCCAGGACGATTATTCGAGCGTGGCGTTTTGGTATCAGACGGGCAAGCCGACCTTCACGGCCCGAGCACCGCATGCCAAGGAGCGTACGCTGCCGAACCTCGACTTGGTCTTTTCTGTCGGCGTTAATAACTCTGCGGTGTCTCACGGGGCAGGCAGTTACTCGACACAGAAGAACTTGGGCTTTTATCCCAAGGGCCAGCTCTTCTACAAGCCGGGCCAGGAGAAGAACGCCTGGGTCGAGTTGCCTTTCTCGGTCAAGAAAAAGGAGCCGCGCCGGTTGCTGCTGGCGGTTACCCAAGCGCCCGACTACGGGAAATATCAGGCGTATCTCGATGGGGTCAAGATCGGCAAGCCAATGGATCTCTACCGCAAAGACGTTCGCGATTGGGAATGGCACCTGCTGGATTTCTGGCCCGAGCCGGGCGACTACACGCTTCGGCTGGAGTGTATCGGCAAGAATCCGGCTTCGACGGGCCACGCACTGGGGGTCGAGTCGATCCGGCTCCGCGAGCGGCGTCCCCGGGTCAGAGAGTGGGCCCACGAAAAGGACCACGATTGGCGCGCCAAGCCGGTCCTCCACGATTGAAGTATCGCGGATGTCGCAAACTGTCGGTGATTTGTCGCAACGATCACCGCTCGGGGCCGTGCTAAGATTCGACCAGTGCGAATCTTGAATCGTGGTCTCCCGCCGGGTAGACTAGTGGTATGGTTATTCCCGTGCAGCGGGGCTCTAGTGCTCTGCCACAATAGTTCTTCAGGGTTGGGTGCCAGCGGCAGCTTGTCTGCCGCTGCGAAATAGCAGGTAGACAAGGGCGGACAAGCCGCCCATGGCACCCTCAGTAGTTCCAAGTTTGGCTGGCTGATACCGCGGCAGGTCATCCTGAGCGTAGCGAAGGATCTCGATTGTCCAAGGAGATTCTTCGCTACGCTCAGAATGACAATGCCAGGTCTCGATGGAATTTGGAACTACTGACCCTGAAATATTTTCGTGACAGAGCACTAGAGGACGTTTCAAAACCGGTGCTCTGATTGTTGTCATTCTGAGCGCAGCGAAGAATCTCGGCTTTCGCGGGGGGGAGATCCTTCGCTTCGCTCAGGATGACCGTTTTGAAATGCCCTCTAGTCCTTAAACAAGCGAACACCGATGGGTAGTTTGTGTCGTTTCCTTGATTT
>CAZWWC010000329.1:0-5089 GCA_964637625.1 uncultured Planctomycetaceae bacterium | reverse complement strand
TCATCTGGCCGGTGGCCCTGGCGCCCTACGAAGTGCTCCTGGTGCCGATGAAGGTGAGCGATGCAAAGGCGATGGAAGTGACCGAGGACTTGTACGCCCGGCTCCAAAAGGCGGACATCGACGTACTGCTGGACGACCGTGACGCCCGGGCCGGGGTGAAGTTCAACGATGCCGACCTGATTGGGATACCCCTTCGTGTGGTCATCGGTCCTCGGGGACTCAAGCAAGGCAAGCTTGAAATCAAATGGCGCTGGGACGCCGAGCCGGAGATGATCGAGCTCGGCGGCGCCGTGGAAGAAATCGCCGATCTCATCTGCGAGGAACGCTCTACCGGCGATCGATTCCGCGCGCGGAGAGATAGTGCTAAGTAATTAGCGCGCAGAGACGCGGAGGCGCAGAGATGAACATTGGAGATCGAGTCACGGACGCAATTGATAAAATGGCGGCTGCCGATCCGGAGGGCGCCCTATTTCAGATCTGTGCAGCAATCGAGGTTACCGCAAAGAACGAATTCGGAAAACCTGGACGCGGCAGCTATAAGGATTTCATTCACCAGAATCTGGGGCTAATTACGGATATTGCCTTTGGTGGCAGTAAATTCTTGAATATCAACCTCGGATACGAACACCCTAGTCTCAAAAAGAATGTTGATGGTTGTGTTCCCATACAGGACATTCTCTATCACGTTGTTCGTTGCGGCTTGTACCACGACGCAAGGTTGCCAGACGACCTGAAATTTGCTGACGAACACCAAATACGCATGGAAGAACATGGTACGCTTGTCATGCCATCCTCGCTGGTATATGGCCTAATTACTGCCGTGGTTGTCTCACCTACAAATCGTGGCGAATGCGGTTCGAATGAGGGAACGTTGAATCTTGATAATTTTCCGATTCCTTTAAGTAAGCTTTGGGGACGTCGTGAAGAGTTATTGTGGCTCTTAGACGTATGCAACGAGGTCCGTCGACTGCACAAGGCGGCGTCCGAAACCTAGCCGAGTACCCATGACCAAAGTTGTTCTGAAGAAAAGCCCTCTGCGTCTCCGCGCCTCTGCGCGCGAAACATAATGACGTAGAGGCACGGAGGGGTTGCAATCATGTACGAGAATGAGATTGGCACGATCGTTATCGACTCGGCAATTGAAATTCATCGTGCGTTAGGACCGGGACTTCTTGAGACCGTCTACGAAGTCGTGCTGGCTCATAAGCTTCGCACCAAAGGACTGGCCGTGGAGCGTCAAGTTCCTATATCCATAGAATATGAAGGTATTGTCTTCGACGAGGGATTTCGTGCCGACTTGATCGTCAACGACAAGGTCATCGTCGAGTTGAAGTCCAAGCAAGACGTATCTGCGGCAGATCGAAAACAAATCCAAACCTACCTCGTATTAGCAAAACGCAAGCTGGGATATCTACTCAATTTCGGAGCCGCTCTAATGAAAGACGGCATCGTCCGAGCAGTAAACGGATTAGAAGAATAATCATTCTCTGCGCCTCCGCGTCTCTGCGCGAGAATCATCAGGAAAACAGGTCATGAAACCCATCACAGCCGACGCCGAATTGGTCGCCTACTGTGGGCTCTATTGCGGGGCGTGCCGGGCCTGGCGCAAGGGTCGCTGCGGTGGCTGCCATGAAAACGAGAAGGCCTCGTGGTGCAAAGTCCGCCGCTGCTGTATCGACAACAACCTCTCCAGTTGCGACGCCTGCACGGAGCATAGTGACGTCAATGATTGCCGGTGGTACAATAATTTCATTGCCCGGCTCTTCGGCTTCATCTTTCGCAGTGACCGCCGCAGGTGCGTGCTGCGGATCAAGGAGATCGGCATCGAGCCGTTCGCCGCCGAGATGGCCGAACAGGGCCTGCAGACGATTCGGCGTTGACACGCGTATCGCCCACCATTTGATCCACAGGAGATGATCCGATGTTGACTAGTCACCGCGCAAGAAGTTGGGGCACGTTTGCCTGTTTCGCGTTCGTCTTGACCATGCTCGCGGCGACGGCGACGCTCGGCCAGGGCCTGGAGAAGCTCACCCGATGGGAGGAGGGCCGCAGTATGCGGGTCGGGTCGAACGTTTGGAACCCCAACGACCTTTACGATAAGGACAACAATCTCGACCGGCCCGACCGGATCGAGGCCGGCCAGACCTACGTCATGGCCGATCTGAAAGGGCCGGGCGTCATCACGCACATCTGGCTCACCTTCCTGCAGGAGCCCCATTTCTGGGTCACCGACGGCGCGGCCGATCCGCAGGAAATGCTGCTTCGAATCTATTGGGACGGGCGCAAGAAGCCCGACGTCGAAGTGCCCGTGGGCGACTTCTTCGCCAACTGTTTCGGCCGGCGGATGGAGGTAATTAGCACGCCGGTGATCGTCGAGGACGCCGACTCGTACAACTGTTTCTGGCACATGCCTTTTCGCAAGTCGGCACGGATCGAAATCGTCAACCAGAGCAAAAAGCCGATCCGCAAGCTCT
Organism: uncultured Planctomycetaceae bacterium; assembly: GCA_964637625.1. Classification (GTDB taxonomy): domain Bacteria; phylum Planctomycetota; class Planctomycetia; order Pirellulales; family Thermoguttaceae; genus UBA11386. The sequence continues at coordinate 2,615 of CAZWWC010000329.1, read as the reverse complement.
ACAACAACGTCGACTGGATCAAGAAGAAGTCGCTGCCGGAGGGCACGATGTACTTCTGCGCCCAGTACAACCAGGAGTATCCGACCAAGCCGGGCAAAGATTATCTGGTTCTCGACGCCGAGGGCAAGGGTTACTACGTGGGCACGGTTCTGGCTATCCGCACCCGGAGCCCGGCCTGGTTCGGCGAGGGCGACGAGAAAATCTACATCGACGGCGAGAAGCTACCCTCAATCCGTGGGACCGGCACCGAGGACTATTTCCTTTCGGCCTGGGGTCTGAAGACCAACAGCACGCCTTATTTCGGTGTCCCGTATGTCAATCAGCCGGAGCGGATCGTCGGACAGATGACGTGCAGCTACCGCTGGCACGTGCACGACCCGTTGGTTTTCAGTAAGGGAATCCGCGTCACCTTCGAGACGTTCGGCTGGATGTCGGCCGACGAGAACAAGGAGCACCAGCCGCATAGCTGGAACGAGCGCGAGGACGACTACAGCAGCGTGGCCTTCTGGTACCAGATGGGGCCGACGAAGCAGTTCACCACCGTGCCGCCGGCCGAGAAGCGGAAGCTGCCGAGCCTGGAGCGAGTCATCGTCTGGGGCAAGACCGCGCTGGCCGAGCGGTCGCACGGGCCCGGCAAGGCGCACATCGACAAGGGTGCCGACTATCTCGCCTCGGGCGGCCAGTTGGCCTTCGAGCCCGGCCAGCCGCAAGACGGTTGGATCGACTACACGCTGGAAGTGAAGGAGAAGGAGCCGCTGCGGCTGCTGGTCGAGCTGACTCGATCACCCCGATCGGGCATCTACCAGGTCATGCTTGACGGCGTGAAGATTGGCAAGCCTCTGGACCTCTACCGGGCGAAGAAGAGTCTTTGGGAATATCACCTCATGGACTTCTGGCCCGAGCCGGGCACGTATCGCCTGCGGTTGCAGTGCACCGGCAAAAACAAGCACTCCGAAGGCTACAACATCGGGGTGAACTCAGTGCGGCTCCGCGAGCGCCGGCCCCGTGTGAAGGCCTTTGGCTACGACAAGAACAAGGACTGGCACAAAGAGCAGGTGCTCTACAAGTAGTGGCCGATTGCTGCGTCAGCTCATAGCCGCGGGGCGGAAGCCCGCGGCGCGGCAGGCTCGACGGCCAACTCCCGGTGCGTACGCGTCACGCACCCTACTGCGTGGTAAATGCAAATGGGTCAACCGACCAACCATCCCCCTGCTCTGCTCCTGCTGGCTGCATTCAGCCGGCACGACGAGGCTCTCGACTGGGCACGTCGCCGGGCCGAGACAACCTGGGGGCCGGTCACGCTCGAAGGCCCTCGCTTCGTGTTCGACGACACCGATTACTACACGCCCTCGATGGGCCCAGGACTTCGAAAGGTGTTTTGGGTTTTTGACCGGCCGTCGGGCGAGCCTTTCGATCCGGCCACGTTGGCCGACGTCAAGCTCTCGACCAACGCCTGGGAAGACGAATATGCGTCGATCGGCGTCCACGATGAGCCGCGCCCGTTGAATCTCGACCCGGGCTACCTGACCCTGGGCAAGCTCGTGCTGGGGTCGACCAAGGATTTTGCCCATCGAATCTATCTCGGCCGGGGCGTCTATGCCGAAATAACCCTGTACTATCGGCACCATCGTTGGGAACATCACCAGTGGACCTTCGCCGACTATCGCCGGGCGGATTATCAGGAGTTCTTCACCGAGTGCCGTGAATACTTGAAGGGCATTGGAACCACAGATACACACAGATGAACACAGATGGACGGGCTCTGTTGAAAACCCATGTTTTGGATGGGTGTGGCTGGTGGCTGAGCGAAGCGAAGCCCCAGTTTGCTTGGCCATCTGGGGCAGCGCTTCGCTATGCCGTGAGCCACCCTCGCCAGCCAATTCTATCTGTGTTAATCTGTGTTCATCTGTGGTTCCCGTAACATTTAAAAACAAGATTGAGTCAACGTCGTGATCTGGTTGATTGTCGGAGCCCTGCTGCCGAGCATGGTCGTCTGTTGGGCGGCCGCTTGGGCCGTGCGCCGCTGGTCGCCGTGGCTGGGACTGGTCGACCGGCCGGGCCAGCGCAAAGTCCACACCGAAGCCATGCCCACCGGCGGCGGGCTGGCCATCTGGCTGGGCGTGGTTGCGCCGTTGGCCGTCGGGCAATTGGCCCTCTGGATCCTTGCCGGCCGTGCCGACTGGGTCGCGTGGCTGCCGGCGTTTGTCGCTCCACACCTTTCCGGCCTGATCGAGCAGTCGGGCAAGCTCTGGTCAATGATGGCCGGCGGCACGGTGCTGGTGATCCTCGGGCTGGTGGACGACCGCCGAGGTCTCGACTGGCGACTGCGGATTGCCGTGCAAACGGCCGTGGCCCTGGTCATGGTAATGTTAGGCTGGCGGTTGAGCCTCTTTCTCGATGTGCCCTGGCTCACGTTTGCGCTGAGCGTGCTATGGATCGTCGGGCTCGTGAATTCGTTCAACATGCTTGACAACATGGACGGCTTGTCGGCCGGCACCGCGGCGATCGCCGCAGCCATGCTGGGGGCCGTCATGCTCATGGTGCCCGATCCACAGACCAGTCAGCCGCAACTGTTCGTCGGCGGGTTTCTCCTGGTCGTGGTCGGCTCGCTGGTC
>CAZWWC010000328.1:3934-5096 GCA_964637625.1 uncultured Planctomycetaceae bacterium | reverse complement strand
TCGAGCAGATCGAGCGGCGCGTGGCCGCTCTGCCGGGCCTGGCGCTGGCCGGCAACGCCTACCACGGCGTGGGCATTCCCGACTGTATCCACAGCGGCGAGCGGGCCGCCCAGGGCGTGCTGGGCTAACGGCTTCGCAGCACACGTAGGGTGGGCACCGCCCACCAAGGACCCTGGCAACGGGCTTTCAGGTGGGCAATGCCCACCCTACAAGTTACTTGCGATGGCGGATTTTCGATCGCATGCGGCGTTTCTTACGCCCGAGCTTCCGGCGGCCTTTACCCGTCTTTTTGGTTCCCACGCAACTCTCCCGTCGACGATGATCCGAAAAGGACAGACCCAACCCCCCGTTTCAGGCAGGTCTGTCGAGTGTAACCAATTAATATATCACGTCTTGGACACGGAAGACAAGGGGCCGAAAAAGGGGACAGGTCCGATTTGTGCGAAGCACCCTTCGGGCCATTCCGGTAAATTGGACCTGTCCCCTTTTTCGTCAGAAGAGTTCGTCATCCGACGGATCGGGATCTTCGGTCTGCCAACTGGTCGATTCGTCGATGGCTTGCCGGATCAACACCAGCAGCGCGTTCGGATCGTAGGGCTTGCGGACGAAGAAGTAACAGCCGGCCGCCCGGGCACGCCGGACGATGTCGGGCCGCTCCAGACCACTGAGGATGATGATCGGAATGCCACACGTCCGGCTCGAATCGGCCAGCTCCTCGCAGATCGTGAACCCGTCCTTGTCCGGCAAACGAAGGTCGAGCAAGATCAAGTCGGGCCGATCGGCCCGGGCGATGGCCAGGCCCTCGGTTCCGCTCTCGGCCGTTCGGCTGGCAAAGCCCTGCTGCTCCAGCCGCCGCGAAAGGACTTCGGCCAGCGCTTCATCGTCGTCGATGACCAGCACGCTTCGGCGCTGCGTGCGATGGAATTCGGCTTGCTTGGGTTGTGGGAGAATCTGGGTGCTCATCGGAACCTGTAACTCGGACGACAACTCGGAGAAGACGCCGGAAAACAGCTCTCAAAAAAGGACCATGACACTGCCCCCCGTTGCGGGAGACCGACCGAGGGGCCGGTGTTATTCAAAGTTATATCACCGCGCGGCCCTGTCAAACGGAAAACGTGTGATAATCTGTCGATCTCCCGTCAACTCGCGGCATTACCGATAC
>CAZWWC010000328.1:0-3834 GCA_964637625.1 uncultured Planctomycetaceae bacterium | reverse complement strand
TGGCACCTTGCCGAACCGTCCTGTCTGCGATAAAACCATCGGGTGGCACCGATGATTCTCCGCGATGGACGTTGCCAGTGATAAGGCTTCTTCGGAGAATCGTCGGTGTTGCCGAAGGCAACGAGAGGCACCGTCCTTCGGCGGTCAAACACCTCTTGCCGCTCGCGCGGCACCGACGATTCCGCGGGCAGACGCTTTGCATGACGCGATGCCGCCTGCGCGGAATCATCGGTGCTACCCGATAGGGTGGACCGAGGCCGATAGGATCTCATGAAGAACATCGAAACGCTCCATTGGGAAGGGGATGAGAACGGTCGGCTGATGTTGATCGACCAGACGCTTCTTCCCGTGGAATTTACCGAAATCGAGTGCCGCACGGTCGAGACCGTCTGGGAAGCGATTCGCATGCTTCGCGTTCGCGGCGCGCCGGCCATCGGCATCGCCGCGGCCTACGGCGTGTGCCTCGGCCTGCAAACGGCCGCTGGCGCCGACGAAGCGGCCTTTTTCGCCCGGCTCGACGAGGTGGTCGACTATCTGGGCCAGTGCCGCCCCACGGCGGTCAACCTGTTTTGGGCCCTGGATCGAATGAAGCGGAAGGCCCAGTCGCTTCGAGGAAAGCTCCCGCCGGCCGAGATTGCCGCCGCGCTGTTGGCCGAGGCACGCGCGATCCACGAAGAAGATCGGCAAACGTGCCGAGCGATCGGCCGGCACGGCGCCGCCTTGCTGGAGGACGGGCAGGGCGTGTTGACCCATTGCAACGCCGGCTCTCTGGCCACGGCCGACTACGGCACGGCGCTGGCCGTGATCTTTGCGGCCACCGAGCAGGGCAAGACGCTCCACGTCTATGCCGACGAGACCCGGCCGCTCTTGCAGGGCGCCCGGCTGACGGCCTGGGAATTGCACGAGCGGGGCATCGACGTGACGTTGATCTGCGACTCCGCGGCTGCCCAGGTCATGCGCGAAGGTCGCGTTCAATCGGTGGTGACCGGCGCCGACCGGATCGCCGCCAACGGCGATGCGGCCAACAAGATCGGCACCTACGGCGTGGCCCTGCTGGCCGCCGCCCACGACATCCCTTTCTACGTCGCCGCCCCCACCAGCACGTTCGACCTGGCCACGCCCAATGGCACCGCCATCCCGATCGAGCAACGCGACGCGGCCGAGATCACCCATGGGTTTGGGCGCCAAACGGCCCCCTCGGGCGTCGCGGTCTACAACCCGGCCTTCGACGTCACCCCTGCGCGGCTGATTCGTGCGATCCTCTGTGAGAAGGGGGTCATTCAGCCGGTTACTCGCGACGAGATCGCCCGAGTGCTCGCCGAATAGAACGTCTGGGTCGCAGCGAGGGTGGCTGGGGCATAGCGAAGCGGTGCCCCAGTTATTATGATTGAGGCCGTCCGGGAATTGTCCTCCCGAAAACGCGGGAATTCAGGCTTTTCTGAGCCCCGACCGTGAGGGAGCGGGCCTTCAAAATCGCCAGTTGACCCACTCCCTCACGGTCGGGGCTCGGTTCTTCACCAAATGTGAATTCCCGGACGGCCTCAACTTGTTGTCTGGGCCACGCTGCGTCCGCCTGCAGATAGTCTCGAACGACCGCAGCCGGTCGCTGGACAGGCTAGTTGCGTCCGGGTCGAACCATAACGAGGCCAACGAGGATCAGCAGCGTCATGGCCGCCGTCGCCGGCTCGGGTGCGGGCGTCGAGGAGTCGCCTGCTGCAACGCCATGGCCCCAGTTAGCGGCGAGGATCGCAGCGTCGGCCACGTCGACCCGCCCGTCGTCGTTGAACTCGCCGTCGGCCCACGACATGTTCGACTTGCCCCAGTTGGCCGCCACGAGTGTCGCGTCGGCCTCATCCACCTGGCCGTCGCCGTTGGCGTCGCCGGGTATGATTTCGGACGCATAAAGGATGTTCAGCGTCGGTTCGATCACCCCCGAGGGAAACCAGGCATGTCGCTCGCTCGTGAAGAACATGCTCTGGAAGTAGTCCCATCGAGCATTCGCCACAAGACCCAGGTATTCGGCGGTGCCAAGGAGGGATTCAATGTAGTCTGGGTCAAGCGTTACTTCGACGACACCGGGGTGCTGCAACGGCCCTGTTGTACCGATGATGTTGCTGATATGGAGGGCATCGGCGGGTTCCGGTACACCGTTGCCGGCGTAGCCGTGCAGATCGATTTCCGAGTACATGTCTCCGCTGCCCGAGCAACAGCTGATATCGAGCGTCAATGTTGCCGAGGCGATGTGTGCCTCGTCGGGGATGCCGCTGATATCGAACTCGATCACACCACGTCTATCCGTGTTCGCGGATCGGTACTGTTCGACGTCGTCCAGACCTTCAAGGATAGTGAAGTTGTTGCCGTCGGGCGATCGGGCTTCCACGTCGAAGGTCGGGGCAATCGCCATATTATGGAAAGCCATAGGATCCACCCAGGTCTGAAAGCCGAAGTCCCAGGTGGAATTACCCGTCCACTGCTCGGTGCTGCTGGAGCGAAAGAAGGATTGGCCGCCGGCATATTCATCGCCTGCGCAGCGCCAAAGGGCCCAATAGGGATAGCTGCCTATCCGATGAAGGCACAAGGCATAGACCTCACCCGATTGCACCAGCGTGTTGGTGGCGCTCAGATCGAGCATCGTGTAGGGAATTGAAGGGGGAAACGTATCGTAGACGGGTAAATCGGCAGTTGGGATGGTTCCAGTGCAGAGGACTCCATCGGGGGTTGCCAGGGGCACGCCCCCTGACGTCTTACGGAGTTCGAAATCGACGTTGCCGGTAGTCCCCTCCGTCTTGCGAATCGGCATAGCGACGTTGCTCAACCAGCCGGACATTCCTGCCGTAAACGTCATGGCTCGGTACGATCCCGTCGAAATGGCCAGGTCTGAGCTACCCTCAGAGGAATCGAAGCTCTGGTCTAGGACTGGCGAGGCCGATCCGACGCCTTCGACGGACAACACCATGCCAAGAAGAAGGATCCATTGAAAGCGGCCCATAGTCTCTCTCCTCACCCAAAGCACAAACAGGAGGACGGGAAGATATTGTACCTTGGAATCGACCAGCACCGCAAGCAGTTGACCGTGAGCCTTCGCGATGAGGCGGGCGATGTTGTCCTGCGAAGGCAGGTTCCCACGCGAGGGGACCGCGTTCGCTATCCCGGATTATTCACAAGCGTGTGCCACTGCTTGCCCCAAGGCAGAGGGTGTCCGGGAATTCAACCCTGGAAAACAGCGTGTCTTAGGAACTTGGGTGCCATGGCCACGCTCGCGTGGCCATGCCTGAATGTCGAAAAGCATGCTCACGGCAAGCGTGAGCATGGCACCCGAATTCCCGGACACCCTGTGCCCCAAGGCAAGCAGTGCTCGCACTTTGCCGACGGCACTGCTTCTGCGAAGCAGTGGCACACTGTTTACGACTATGCCGCTTCATGAATAATCCGGGTATGCCCCAGCCACCCCCAAGTCGGCTACGGTTCGCGTCCCACCCCCCGGAGAGTTGCGCCGGTTCCGTGTGCCCGCTGTAAATCACTTCATTGTAAGACGTTGTGAGCTGCGATCGCGCGCCGCGGCGGCTCCGGCGGATGCCCGGGCCGGCTGGAAAAAGGCGCGTCGAGGCCGTATAATCTGGGTTCTGGATGAGTTGAAGGCGGTCGGCCGCCCGCGGCGGACACATTCCCACAGAACCACGAGCACCAGGGCCATCACCAAGAGTAGATACGCAACAGCAGGGAGCACGTGTCCATTGCCGGGGACGGCCAACCGCAGCGGAAAACACCGCGCGGTGTGGCGTCGGTACTTTGCCCAGGTTGGAGGTTGCCCATGAGCGTGTCTCTGCTCGGAGA
>CAZWWC010000327.1:0-5100 GCA_964637625.1 uncultured Planctomycetaceae bacterium | reverse complement strand
GTTTCTAACAGTCCAATGGCGTCTTGCATAGTTGGCTATTCCTCATCGGATAAGGGTGATGGTTGGTTTTGCTACGAATTCCGTAGGTCAGGCTGTGCCTGACGGTGTTTGCGGTGGGCGGTGCCCATCCTACGTTTAGTTCCGGTGGGCGGTGCCCACCCTACTACTTCGCCGCCTTGGCGTCGGGACGTCCGCCGAGGTACTTCAGGCAGGTGCCCAGGTCGTCGTGCGGCCGTGGAATGACCTGCACGCTAATGACTTCGCCGATGCGACCGCCCGCGGCCGCGCCGGCATCGGTCGCCGCCTTCACCGCCGCGACGTCGCCGGTCACAAACGCGCTGACCATGCCGCTTCCGACCCTGTCCCAGCCGAGGAACTCGACGTTGGCCGCCTTGACCATCGCATCGCTGGCTTCGACCAGGGTGACGAATCCCCTGGTTTCGATCATGCCCAGCGCTTCCATCTTCTTTGCCATAGTTGGTGTCTCCCGAAAGGTAAACTCCGGTTAAAACAAAAGGTTAAACGAACTACTTCAAAACGTTGCCTGTTGCCGGGTGCCACTGGCTGCTTGCCAGCCAGTGCCGTGGGTGCCACGGTTGGCTTGTCCAACCGTGCTTTCAACACTGCTGGACAAGCCAGCAGTGGCACCCGTTTATTCATGGTTTATATAGCTCCACTCGCGTCGCATGGTCCAAGTCGGCCGCGTTGCCTTCGTCCGTGTCGAGGTGTGCCTCGAGCTTCAGTCCCTCGCCGGGCCGCGCCACCACGCCTTCGAAGGTGGTTGGGCAAGGCGAGTGCACGCGGAGGTTCATCAGGTTGCCCTTCGCGACGCCGTAGAATTCCGCGTCGGCCGGGCTCATGTGCACGTGGCGCTCGGCGCGGATCACGCCCCGCTTCAACTCGACCACGCCTGCCGGGCCGACGATCACGCAGCCGGGCGTGCCTTCATGATCGCCGCTCAGCCGAACCGGGGCATCGATACCCAGCGAAATGCAGTCGGTGAAGGCCAACTCGACTTGGCTCTGGCCGCGCGTCGGGCCGAGAATCCGCACCGTCGGCAGCATCCGCTTCCGCGGACCGACAAGCATCACCGTCTCCTCGGCCGCGTAATATCCTTCCTGGTAGAGGTCCTTGACCGGCGTGAGCGTCCGGCCGGGACCGAAAAGCGTCTCGACGTGCTCGTCGGTCAGGTGGACGTGCCGGGCCGAGATGCTCACGACCAACTCCGCTTGGCCGGGCGGACCGCCTATCTGCGCCAGCACAATCTCGCGAACGATCTGCTCGACCACACTTCGATCAATAGTGGCTACCGTACTCATGACTGCTGCTTTACCCTCCGATAGATTCCGCCGGTTGGCCGACTCGCAGGTCGACGCCCGCGGCGATGATTTTCTTCCGCCAAGCTTCCGAAACCCCGTCGTCGACGACCAGATGGGCCACCTCGCCGAGCTTGCAGACGTGCGTCAGGCTTCGGTGACCGAACTTCGAGCTGTCGGCGACGACGATCACTTCGTCGGCGGCCCGAATCATGGCCTGCTCGGTCTCGACCAACAGGAGGTTGTTGTTGAAGAATCCCTCGTCGTTGATGCCCGCCACGCTCAGCATGACCTTGCGGACGCGCAGCGCAGAAATCATCTCGTTGGCCAGCGGTCCGTGCATCACGCCGGTTCGCGGACAGACGTTGCCGCCGATCAATACGACGTCGCTCGAACTGTTGCCGGCAAACAGGTTGGCCACCGGAAGCGAAGTCGTCACGACGTGCAACCGCCGGCCGAGCAGCAGCCGGGCCACTTCGTAGGTCGTGCTGCCGCCGTCCAACAGGATCGAGTCGCCCTCTTCGATTAGTTCGACCGCGCGTCGGGCGACCGCCCTCTTCTCTTCCCAATGCGCCGGCTGCTGCTCGAAATGGGGCAGCTTCGGAGAATCCCCGGCATAGAGCACGCCGCCGTGGATCCGCTTGGCCGTGCCCTGCTCTTCGAGGTATTCGAGATCCCGACGGATCGTCGATTCGGACACGTCGAGTTGCTCAACCAGGTCGGGCAACGAGGCGAACCGCTTGAGGCGAACGAGTTCGAGGAGTTCGTTTCGTCTTTGTTCGGCCAACATCCGCCATGGTCTCCGAACGTTGAAGTAGGACATCCTCGGGAGGGCGAAGCCCCCGCTGAGCCGCGCGTAGTGTTGGCCGACGGCTCAGCAGGAGCTTCGCCCTCCCGATTCCCCGCCTACTCAAGTATGCTCAAAAGCGTGACAGAAATCAACCAGGAGCCGTCGTAATCATGCAAGATATCTGTCACTCTTGGGTTAGGAACCTTTCAGATTCCGACAGACCGCTGGGGTAATTCGACGCAAATCACTATGAAATCATAGCTTATTGCACGCGAGAAGCCGCGAAAAAGAACAAGAATGCGGGAGCTGCGCGGCTTAGGCAGGGCCGGGTTTACTCCGGCAATACGCGGGCGCGGCGACCCTCGACCTGAATCCGTCCGGCGGCGATGAGGCTCAGCGCCTCGGGATAGGCCTCGCACTCGGCGTCGAAGACGCGGGCGGCCAGGGTATCGGCCGTATCGTCGTCGAGCACGGGCACGGCCTTTTGGAGAATCACCGGGCCGTGGTCGTACTCGTTGTCGGCGAAGTGGACCGTGCAGCCGGTGAGTTTCGCGCCGTACTGAAGGACGGCTTCGTGGACGTGGTGGCCGTAGTAGCCCTTGCCGCAAAACGACGGCACCAGCGCCGGGTGGATGTTCGTCACGCGGTTGGTGTAGTCGTCGGGGACGACGAGCCGTTTGAGGAATCCGCCCAGCACGACCAGCTCGGCTCCGGCCTGGCGGCAGTGGTCGAAGATGACCTTGCTGAAGAGGTCGTCGTCGGCGAACTCATTTCTTTGGACGACGCGGATGGGAATGCTCGCCTTCTCGGCGAATTGCAGACCGCGGGCCGCCGGTGAGCTGGCAACGACGAGCCGCACCTCCATGTTGAGCTGCCCGGCTTCGATCTTCTGGAGCAGATTATGGAGGGTGCGGCCTCCGCCGGAGATGAAAACGGCAATCGGCATGGGCGATGAGTGGTTCGGTGTATTCACGGCATCATGCTCCTGTAGGATGCGTGCTTGCACGCATCAATCCTTGTTATCTTTGGTGCGTGCGAGCACGCACCCTACAGACTACTCTACACTGCTGGGCAAGCCAGCAGTGGCACCCGGTTGATTGACCTTGACGCAGAGCTCTACTGCGAAACCGGCCACCTTGAGTTCGGCCGGCTCGACGCCTGCGATGGGCTCAAGGGCCAGCGCGGTGGCCAGCGTTTCACCCTTGATATAATCACCGAATTCTTCGACGGACTGACGCAACTCGGGCGAGGCGGTCACGATGCCGACGTGAACCCGATCGGTGTACTCGCAACCGATCTCCTTGCGGCGATCCTGGATCACGCGGACCAGCTCGCGGGCACGTCCTTCGGCCAGGAGTTCGTCGGTCAGCTCGGTCGACAAGACCACGACGCACTGTTTACCCTGCGCGGCGGTCCAGCCTTCTTTGGCTTGGAGCCGAATTTGGATGTCGTCGCGATCCAGCGCAACGGGGCCGTCGGGCAGCTCGACGGTAATCTGTCCTTCGGCATCCAACTGGGCCAACAACTGCCCGCCGTCGGCCTGGGCCAGCAGCTTGCGAAGCGCCGGGAGCCGCTTGCCCAACTTCGGCCCCAGGCGTTTCAAATCGGGCAGGACCGTGTAGTCGATATACCTGTCCGGTTCGTCCGAAATCTCCGCCTTTTTCACGTTGAGTTCGTCGCAAATGAGCGACTCGTGTTTCTCGAGCCAATCGCGGTGCTCGTCGTCGGCCAGGATGATCTCGACGCGCGCAAGCGGCTGTCGGACCTTCAGCCTGGCCGTCATCCGTGCGCTGCGACCGAGCGAGACGATCTCGCGCGCCAACGCCATCTGCTTCGAAAGCGTCTTGTCGATCGCCGCCGGATCGCCCTCGGGATAGTCGCACAAGTGGACGCTCTGGGGGGCCGAGGCACCCAGCGGCGCGACCACGAGGTTCTGCCAAAGCTCCTCGGCCAAAAAAGGCACGAACGGCGCGATCAACTTGCTGGTCGTGACCAGGCACTCGTAGAGCGTCCAGTAGGCGTCGGCCTTGTCTTGGGTCATCTTGCCGGTCCAGAACCGGTCGCGACAACTCCGCACGTACCAGTTGCTCAGGGCGTCGACAAACGCATTGAGCCGCGAACACGCAGTGTAATTGTCGTAGGCGTCCATCGCCCGGCACGCGGCCGTCGCCGTAGCGTGCAGCTCGCCGAGGATCCAGCGGTCGATCTCCGGACGCTGGCCCGTCGGGCGATAATCCTTCGCGCCGGCCGGGGACCGTCCCCTTTTTGCCGCGCGGGAAGCGGGACCATCCTGTTGCCCTTTCGCGGCAAAAAGGGGACGGTCCCCTTTTCCCGGATCGAACTTGTCGATGTTGGCATAGATCACGAAGAAGCTGTAGCAGTTCCAGAGCCGCAAGAGGAACTCGGGAATACACTCCTTGATCGACTGTTCGCTGAAACGAATCGTTGTCCACGGCGGCTGGTTCGAGAAGAGAAACCACCGCAGGGCATCGGCCCCATAGCGGTCGAAGATTTCGCCCGGCTCGCGATAGTTTCGCTTGCTCTTGGACATCTTCTGGCCGTCTTCACCCAGCATCAGCCCGAGCACGATGCAATTGCGGAACGGGTGGGGAAACTCGACCGGGGGCGTTTCGGCCGTGCGAACAGGCGGGGACTGTCCCGATTTTTGCGCAGCAAAAATGGGACTGTCCCCTTCCCGATCCCGATCTGACTCCGGCGCGGCAGGAATGGGTCCCTCTTCTTCTCCGTTACCGCCGAACAGCAACGTGCTGATGGCCAGCAGGCTGTAGAACCATCCGCGGGTCTGGTCGAGCGCCTCGCTGATGAAGTCGGCCGGAAACTGCTCGACGAACTGCTTGGCCGAGCCCGAGCGGCCGGGATAGCCCCACTGGGCAAACGGCATCGCGCCGGAGTCGAACCAGCAGTCGATCACTTCCGACACGCGCCGCATTCGCGCGCCCGGCGCCTCGGGCGAGTCGTAGGTGATCTGGTCGA
>CAZWWC010000326.1:0-5113 GCA_964637625.1 uncultured Planctomycetaceae bacterium | reverse complement strand
CAGCTCGTCGCGCATGTTGTTGATGTAAAGGTCCATCGTGTCGGCCACGCGAAGCGTCGCACCGGTGCACTGCTCGAGCACTTTCATCTGGATCACCGGCGAACCGTTGGCAAGGAAAAGGAACTGGCACCGGGTGAAATCCTCGGGCAAGACCGGGTCGAACTGCTCGAAGGCGTTGAGTTGGACGTCGAGCGTCTCGCGATCGTTCATGTTGTCGAGATACTTGCCGGTCCAGCGGAAGGTCTTCGCGCCGGGCAGCACCTGTAGGCCGGCCGTATCGATGTTGCGCGTGCGGAGCAGGTCGGTGTACTCCTGCGGCCAGTCTTCGCCGACGACGCTGACCAGACGGACCGACGTGAAATAACTGGCGACATACGCGAAATAAGACGCCGACCCGCCCAGCACGTTCTCGCGCGTTTCGGTGGGCGTCTGTACGTTATCGAAGGCGACCGATCCAACCACGAGCAACGGCATGGGCTCAATCCTCAAGGCAAAAAAGAAACGGCATCACGTCAAGTTTATTATCGACGGAATGACAAGATGCACAAGACCCGACGAAATCAACGCCATGGATCTGAGAGCGTGTTTGAGAAGGGTGCCACTGCTGGCTCGTCCAGCAGTGCCAGCTGCAAGACCTACCCAACCACAAGGGCGGACGAGCCGCCCATGGCACCCTTGACACGTTACTTGACAGCTTCTCAAACACGCCCTGAGAGGATAGATGATGCCGCGTTTGGCCGATCCAACCGTGTCTCCGGCACTGCTGGGCCAGCCAGCAGTGGCACCCGAGGATACCTTGCCACGCTCGGCGCGCACCATTAGCCGCAAAGGCCCAAACTTCCTGTCGGATGAGCCCGAGCAACATGGTGTCGGATAACCTGACTTGGCGGTACTATTGGGAATAGACGGGAGCAGGCATGGTAGGCTGACCGCTCGGCATCGCGCCGCAACCCATCCAGTCGCAGCAGCTCATTGGTCCACCACCGCAGCAGCAACCGGTGACCATCAGCAAGCCGGCAGCCAGAGCAACGCAATAGAGCATGCGTCTCATCAATAAGACTCCTTGGGGAGCTCCGCCGGAGCAAGCCGCGGATATAACTCCCATGAGGCTAGAACAGCCCCCCACAAGAAAAGAGGGCCAATTGTACTGATTCTCGACGACTCACACAATACGAAGCTGCGTCGATTTTTGATCCCGACATACCAATTCCCTTGCGACGTTCTATCATTTATCTTGAGCTGCTTGGCAGCCGACCCGGCAGGCGTCCGTGGGCGACAAAACCTGCGGCGGCCAATGAACTTGCGGACTCCACCCTGACCCACCAAGAAGTAGGGAACCCCCTGGCATGTCCTCCGACACGGCTTCTCCCCCGACCGATTTCATCCGCCAGATCATCAATGAGGATCTGAAGACGGGCAAGTACGCCGGCCGGGTCCACACCCGATTTCCTCCCGAGCCGAACGGCTACCTGCACATCGGCCACGCCAAGTCGATCTGTCTGAACTTCGGCATCGCCCGGCAGTACCCCGGCGGCCTGTGCAACCTGCGGCTGGACGACACCAACCCCTCGAAGGAGGAACTCGAATACGTCGAGTCGATCAAGGAGGACATCCGCTGGCTCGGGTTCGACTGGGAAGATCGCGAGTTCTACGCCTCCGACTATTTCGATCAGCTCCACGATTGGGCCGTCCAGATGATCAAAGACGGCAGGGCCTACGTCTGTGATCTCTCGCCGGATGAAACCCGCGACCATCGCGGCACGCTCACCGAGCCGGGCCGCAACAGCCCCTACCGCGATCGCCCGGTCGAGGAGAACCTCGATTTGTTCGAGCGGATGCGCTCCGGCGAGTTCCCCGACGGAACCCGCACGTTGCGGGCGAAGATCGACATGGCCGCGGCCAACCTGAACTTGCGCGATCCGGTGATGTACCGCATCCTCCACGCCTCGCATCATCGCACCGGCGAGCGGTGGTGCATCTATCCGACGTACGACTTCACGCATGGGCAGAGCGATTCGATCGAACGCATCACCCATTCGATCTGCACGCTGGAGTTCGAGAACCACCGGCCATTGTACGACTGGTACGTCGAGGCCCTAGGCATCCACCATCCACAGCAGATCGAGTTCGCCCGATTGAACCTGACCTACACCGTGATGAGCAAGCGTCGGTTGCTCGAACTGGTTCGCGAGGGGCACGTCAGTGGTTGGGACGACCCGCGGATGCCCACGATCAGCGGGCTGCGGCGCCGCGGCTATACGCCCGAGGCGATTCGCAATTTCTGTGGGCGGATCGGCGTGGCCAAGATGGATAGCACGATCGACATCCAACTGTTGGAACACTGCCTCCGCGAGGATCTCAACCGCCGGGCCAACCGTTTCATGGCCGTCCTGCGGCCGCTTAGGGTGGTGATCGAGAATTATCCCGAGGGTCAGGTCGAAGAGATGGACGCCGTGAACAACCCCGAGGACCCGAGCGCGGGCAGCCGCAAGGTGCCCTTCTCGCGCGAGCTGTTCATCGAACAGACCGATTTCATGGAAGACCCGCCCAAGAAGTACTTCCGCTTGGCGCCGGGCCGCGAGGTGCGGCTGCGCTACGGCTACTTCGTCACGTGCACCGACGCACTCAAGGATCCGGCGACCGGCGAAGTGGTGGAGCTACGTGCCACGTACGATCCCGAGACCCGCGGTGGCGAGAGCCCACCCGACGGCCGCAAAGTGAAGGGCACGATCCACTGGGTCTCGGCGACCCATGCCCGACGGGCCGAAGTGCGGCTCTACGACCACCTGTTCACCAAGGAAGATCCCGGGGAGGTGCCCAAGGGCGGCCACTTCAGCGACAACCTGAACCCCGGCTCACTCGAAATGCTCACCGACTGTCTCGTCGAGCCGAGTCTGGCCGGCAGCAAGCTGGGCGATCTGCTCCAGTTCGAGCGGCAAGGCTACTTCTGCGTCGACCCGGACTCGACGGCGGACCGGCTCGTCTTCAACCGCACGGTCACGCTCAAAGACACCTGGGCGAAGATTCAGAAGCGACAGTAAGCAGCGCGCAAACGTTTAGCGGTCGGGCTTGCCCGACGCTTTCTCCGAGTCGTGGTGGGCGATGCCTACCCTACGCCCCAATGATCAACCAATCACTCAAAGACGAAATCACCCGGCATCTGATGGACGGCATCCAGACGCCCGGCCAATATATCGGCGGGGAGCTCAATACCGTGGTGCGCGATCATCGGGCGGTTCGCGGCACGCTTTGCCTGGCTTTTCCCGACGCCTATTCGATCGGCATGAGCTGCCATGGGCTGCACGTGCTCTACGACGTGATGAACCGGCGCGAGGACTGGGCTTGCGAGCGGGTCTTCGCGCCCTGGCCCGACATGGAGCAAATGCTCCACCGCGAAGGATTGCCGCTTTGCAGCCTGGAGACGTTCACGCCGCTTGCGGAGTTCGACGTGCTGGGCTTCACGCTGCAATACGAGTTGTGTGGAACCAACGTGCTGGCGATCCTTGATCTCGGCAGAATGCCGATTCGCGCTGAAGATCGCACCGCGGCCCATCCGCTGGTGATCGCCGGAGGACCGTATGCCAGCACGCCCGAGCCGTTGGCACCCTTCATCGACCTGTTTGTCGTGGGCGACGGCGAGCAGATGCTGCCCCGGGTGTGTGAGGCGTGGCTTGGGCAGAAGGAATCGAACCGGCCGCGCGAAGAAGCGCTGGCCACGATGGCCGCCGAGTTGCCCCACGTCTACGTACCCCGGTTCTACAAGCCCGAGGAGCAAACGGGCCGGCCGCGTCCGGTCCGTGGCGGGTTGCCCGAGTTGATCGAGCCGGCCGTGGTCGAAGATCTCGACGCGACCCCCCTGCCCGTCCGACCGGTCGTGCCCAACGTCGAGACCGTGCAAGATCGCATCGCCGTCGAGATCATGCGCGGCTGCCCGTGGCGGTGCCGGTTCTGCCAAAGCTCGAAGATCAAGCGGCCCGTTCGATTTCGCCGAGTCGAGACGATCGTCGAGGCCGCGCTGGCAGCCTATCGCAACACGGGCCACAACGAGATTTCGCTTCTATCGCTTTCCACCAGCGATTATCCGCAATTGAAGGAGCTGCTTGGGAAGATGCAGGCCACGTTTCGCCCTTTGCGCGTGAACGTTGCCGTGCCGAGCCTTCGGGTAGGCGAGCAGTTGCAGGTTCTCAGCGAGTTGCTCACGACCGATCGGCGCGGCGGATTGACCTTGGCGCCGGAGGCCGCCCGGGACGCGATGCGCCGGCGGATCGGAAAACAGATCACCAACGACGATCTCTACGAGGGCTGCCGGCGGCTGTTTGCCGAGGGGTTCGATCGGGTCAAGCTCTATTTCATGTGTGGGCTGCCCGGCGAAACCGAGGACGACCTGGCCGGCATCATCGACATGGCCGAGACCCTCTCGCGCCTGGGCAAGGAAGTCTCCGGCCGGATGGCCCGGGTAACCGCCAGCGTGTCGAATCTCGTGCCCAAGCCGCACACACCGTTGCAGTTCGGCCCGATGCAGTCCCGGGAATACTTCCACGAGGCCCATCGGTTTCTCGTGCGACGAAAACGATTGCGAAGCGTCTACATAAAATACCACGACGTCGAGACCAGCCTGTTGGAAGGCGTGCTCAGCCGCGGGGACCGTCGCGCCGGCCGGGCCATCGAGCTGGCCTGGCAGCGCGGCGGACGGTTCGATGCGTGGAGCGAGCACATCGACGTCCCGAGTTGGTGGCAGGCCCTCCGCGAGGCGGGCATCGACATCGACGACGTGCTCCACCGTGATCGCTTGCCGGAGCAACCGCTGCCCTGGGACCACGTCGGCATCCGACAAGGACGGGATTACCTCGTCGAGCAGTACAAGACAGCCTGCGATTGATTGCGGCGGGGCGGAAACCACCCCACCCTATGTTTCCCTCTGTTGGCTGCCAACTTCACTGGGGCAGCGCTTCGCTATGCCCCAGCCACCCATCGCTGTGCTACGGCCGAGGCGCCAGAATAACCCCACTTGGGGGTATGTGCGGCCAGGATTTTTGACAGAATTTTCAGACTTTAATTGTTCCCTCCGCGGCCTTGCCCTCGAATAATAGCTACAACGATGCGTGCTCGTTGC
>CAZWWC010000325.1:3167-5149 GCA_964637625.1 uncultured Planctomycetaceae bacterium | reverse complement strand
GTTCGGATGCTGCAGCGAGGCCAACAGTTGCGATTCACCCCAATAACGCTCCAACTGCCGGGGATCGCTCAGATACTGCTCGTGAATCTGCTTGATCGCCACCTCGCGGCCGAGCTGCCGGTCGCGGCCGCGGTAGACCTTGGCGAACTCGCCTTCGGCGATCGTGTCGATAATTTCGTATCGGCTAGAGGGTTGCACGGGTCTTCCCCGAAAGGTCAGACGGCACTGTCGGATCAAGGGGTTTAGCGGGCGGGCTTGCCCGCCGTGGCCGTAGTTGAGTCTATCGGTGTTCCTGGCGCAACGGCGGGCAAGCCCGCCCGCTAAACGTTGCTACACGTCGCCGTTTAGGAACTCACTTCCGCAAAATAATAATGATCAGTTTTTCCAATTCTTCGTCCCGCGTGCGGCTGCCTGTCACGCCGGGATCGAACGGCCCTCGCTGGGCGCGAAGCCGATCCAGAACCCTTTGGTAGAGCTTTCGTTCCGTCTCGTGGTCGCCTCGCGAGGCGGCACGCTGCGCTTGGCGAAGCCACTGCTGATAGGGCGCCAACGACTCCTCGCCGGTCGTCAAAAAGAAGTAGTCCCGGATGGCCTGGCGGGCCTCGGCCTTCTCGTCGGTCACCCCGGAGCCCGACGTATCCCAGAGCACCAACAACAGCGACATCGCCACGCTGACGGCCAGCAGGCCGACCAGCACCACCGGACTCATCGAGCTGCCTTTCCCACCCGACGCGGCCTTCTCCTCGTCGCGCGTAAGCTGCAACTCGGGCAGCTTGCCGTCCTCGGCCAGCTCCAACGGCGATTGGGCGGCGTCGGCCGAAATGAACCGGGCGACGTTCTTCGCTTGGCCCTTCGAGGGCGCCGGCGGCGCGGCGACCGGCATCTCGCCCGAGGCCGTCGTCGCCTCCCCGGGCGAAGAGACGGGCGCCCAGAACCGGCCGCCGCAGCCCGGACAGTTCACGTAGCTGCCGGCCATTTTTTTGGGAACCGCCAACGGCTTCTTGCATCGAGGACAAACGAGCTTGATCGGCATCAGTTTATTGCTACAGCGCCATCCCAAAGTACAGGTAGTTCAATAAAAACGGTCCGACGATGATCAGCACGGTGGCGACCATCACGAGCACGCCGGGCAGCAGCATGTTGACACCCGCCTCGCCGGCCAGCGTCTCGGCGCGCTGCGTGCGTTTGATCCGCAGCACGTCCGACTGCGTCCGGAAGACCTGGGCAAGGGGGGTTCCGAGCTGCTCGCCCTGCAGGATCGAGCCGATGATGCTCGTGATTTCATCGTCGCTGAGCCGGTCGCGCATCGCCGTGAAGGCTTCCACGCGCGTCTTGCCCATGTGCATGTCGGTCAGGACGCGTCCGAATTCCTCGCCGACCGGATGCTCCTGGAATTCGTTGACCGCCTGACCCAACGCGCCCAGGAACGTGGAGCCGGCCTCCATGAGCAACGTGAGCAGATCGAGCAGAAAAGGTATGCGACGCTTGATCGCGCGCAAGCGGGTCTTCGCACGCGCGGTCACCCGGAGACGAAGGAACCACACCTGCACGAGCACGGCCACGGCGGCCAGCAACACACCGACGCCACCGAACCATCGACCGAAGAAGTACAAATAGACCGGCGCGCAGAACGCGGCGATCAGTTCGGCCCGGGCCAGGTACTCCTCGGCCAGCCAGAACCGGGGCAACCCGGCCGCCTGAAGCTCGCGCTGGACCTCGGCGAGGTTCTCCCGAAACACGGCCCGATTCACCCGCGCCAGGCCCCGGATCGCCGGCTGGAAGACCCGGTAGAAAACGTCGATCCGGCGCAACTCGTTGATGCGGCTGACGTCATAGCGCCACTCGATCCCCTGTTCCAAGTCCTCGCTGCGCAAAACACCAGTGAGGAGCCAGCCGGCCAAGAACAACGCCCCGCCGACGACCAGGCTGGCCACCAGTTGGAGAGCGACACTTCCGCCGAGACTTGCTAGGAGAAAATCCAT
>CAZWWC010000325.1:0-3067 GCA_964637625.1 uncultured Planctomycetaceae bacterium | reverse complement strand
ATGTCCGGAGCAAGGATGACCCGAGCCCAAAGGTACGCGACCACGTTGAGCACCAACGCCACGGCCAGAAAGATCTGTCCGACAGTCGTCGTGAACAACAGCGTCGTGTTCACCGGATCGACAAAATAGTACACGATCAGAATCAGCGCCGGCGCCAGGGCCATGTAGAGGGCCGATTTTCGCGCCTGGGCCGTTTCCGACATCACTTTGCGTTCCAACCGCTGCAGTTCGAGGACCGATTGGGCGATGCGTTCGACGGTCTCGTTCAATCGGCCGCCACTCTCGTGACTGGCCAGCAAGGCCGCGGCGAACAGGGCGAAATTCTCGCTGCGGAGCCGCTCCTTGGCCTCGGTCAACGTGCGTTCGAGCGGCTTGCCCAGCTTATACTCCGCCACGATCTGGTGGAATTCGGCGTTAATCGGCTTGGGACATTGCGCGGCCAGGATCTCCATCGATTGGGCCAACGACAGCCCGGCCCGAACCGCGTTGGCCAGCGTGACCATCGAGTCGGCCAACTGGTCCTCGATGCGACGTCGGTGGCGCTGGGCCATCCGGCGCAACAGGTACCACGGCCCGCAAACCAGAAGAACGGATATGATCACGGCAAAAAGGAAGCTGTCCAGTCCGACCCAAAAACCGAACAGCGCGCAGCCGACCACGACCAGCCAGAGGATGAGCCGCCGACGCAGGTTTCGAGTCGACATCCGCATGCGGCGCAGCTTCTCGGCCATGTCGCGCTCGATCCAGTCGAGCCCCCAGGCGCAATAGCCCCGCCCGGCCAGCGCCGCGGTGGCGACGGCCGCACCGACCAGCAAGCTCGATATCCAAAAGGTGACGTCGGGCAACATGGGAATGATGAATGTTGAAGCTGCGTGTGTTGGTATCCACTTAGTGCTACGAACCACGATAATGCCATGCCACGCAGCGCGACCGTTTAGCGGGCGGGCTTGCCCGCCGTTGCCGTGGTTGAGCCTACCGGTTGTTCCCGATGCAACGGCGGGCAAGCCCGCCCGCTAAACACGGCACTCCAAGAATGACAGTAATAGGTATTAGTCCGACCGGTTGTCCTCCTCTTCGCTTGGGCTCGTCCCGTAAAGGAATTCGAGATCCAACAGATCCTTTTCGACCAACGATTCGATAAAGCTCGGCATGTAGCCCGTCGCTCGCAGGCTCACTGCGTCGCGGAAGTTGAAAATGTCGGTCACGACGATCTCTTTCGTGTCGGCGTCGATGCGCACGATCTCGGAGACCTGCGTCACGACGCGCCGCCCGCCGGGCAACCGGCTGATGTGCACCACCAGGTCCAAGGCCGAGGTGATCTGCCGATGGATCGAGCTGACGGGCAATTCGGCCGCCATCAGGATGAGCACCTCGAGCCGTTCGATCACCTCGCGGGCCGTGTTGGCGTGCACCGTGGTCATCGAGCCGTCGTGGCCCGTGTTCATCGCCTGGATCA
Organism: uncultured Planctomycetaceae bacterium; assembly: GCA_964637625.1. Lineage (GTDB taxonomy): Bacteria > Planctomycetota > Planctomycetia > Pirellulales > Thermoguttaceae > UBA11386. Next base: position 1,611 of record CAZWWC010000325.1, on the reverse strand, counting down.
TGTCGAGCGCCTCGGGCCCGCGGCATTCGCCGACGATGATCCGGTCGGGCCGCATCCGCAGGGAGTTTCGGACCAGGTCGTGGACCGTGTACTCGCCGCGGCCCTCGACGTTCGGGGGCTTGGTCTCGAGCGTGACCACGTGCTCCTGATGCAGCCGCAACTCCGTCGTGTCCTCGATCGTGACGATGCGTTCCTTGAACGGGATAAAGCTGCTCAGGACGTTCAACAGCGTGGTCTTGCCGCTGCCCGTGCCGCCGCTGACCAGGATATTTCGTTTGTCGATCACGCACGCCCGAAGGAACGTCGCGGCGGCGCGGCTGATGCTCTCCAGATCGATCAGGTCGTCCATCCGCAATCGCTGGATCGGGAACTTGCGGATCGTCAGGCAGGGGCCCTTCGTGGCCAACGGGGGAATGATCGCGTTGACGCGTGAGCCGTCGGGCAGCCGGGCGTCGACCAGCGGCTGGCTCTTGTCGATCCGGCGTCCGACCTGGGCGACGATCCGCTCGATGATCGCCTCGGTGACCTTGTCCGAGATGAAGCGTCGGCCGCTCTTTTCAATCATCCCGGCCCGCTCGACGTAGATCTGGTCGCTGGAGACGACCATGATTTCAGTGACCGTCGGCGCGCGGAGCAAATCCTGCAGCGGACCGAAGCCGAAGATGGTGTCCTTCAAGTCCTTCTTCACGGTCCGCAAGATCAGGTACTTGCGCAGCTCGTGGTGCAGGTGGGGACGCACCAGGTGGAAGATGCCGCCGAACCGCGACTCGACCCGGTGGACCTGCTCGCTGGTGTCGCGGCACTCGGCCAGATCGAGCCGCTCGCGGACGAATTGCAGCAGGCCGTGCAGCTCGGCCTCGCGTTCGGGCACGAGCATGGCCGGCACGTCGAACTCGTTGGTCGTCAGCACGGCCAGGTCGAAGATCTCGTCGCCGCCGGTCTCCATGATCAACTGGTTGACCAGATGATCGCGGAGCGTCAGCCCGCTGACTTCCTCGAGAATGGCCTCGTTTCCCGGCCCAAAGAGGTTCAGCTCGCGGCAGACGTCCTCGATGTTGTTCTCCAACAGGAGGATGCTTTCCGTGTCGCCCGCCTCGTTCGGCTCGAACTCGTACAGATCGAGCCGTTCGAGCAGCTTGCGGTGGATCTGCAGCTCGAGATTGGCCATGACCGCCCGGAGGTGGTTCTCCAGCTCCTCGCGCGTGATCACGGTGGCCTTCTCGGCCTCGAAGGTCAAGGTGTAGGGCCAGACGCGGATCTTGGTGCCGGGCTCGAACGCGGCGCTCTGGCCGCCGAGCACCTCCTCGTCGCCGACCACGCAACTGTTCAGCCCGACGTTCTCCAGAACCAACTGGCCGTTTTCCGTGCGCACGATCGCGTGACGCCGCGAAACCAAGGGGCTCTGCAGCACGACCGTGTTGGAAGGGTCGCGTCCGATCGAGATCTCCCCCTCGGGAAGTTCGACCATCGCGCGACGGCTCTCGTTGATTCGGTTGTACCAGACTTTCATGGCGTTGATCGGTCGGTGGGTGGCACTGCTGGCTTGTCCAGCAGTGCCGGCCACAAAATCAGCCAAAAACAAGGGCGGGCAAGCCGCCCATGGCACCCTTG
>CAZWWC010000324.1:0-5159 GCA_964637625.1 uncultured Planctomycetaceae bacterium | reverse complement strand
ATGCTTCGCTTCGCTCAGCATGACGTGCTCCGCCGGGTTCTCGGATAGGCTCTAAGTGCGGTGGGCGATGCCCACCCTACGGTTTACCGCTTCGAGCTGTCTCGATCGAAACGATGCAGATCCGCTTGCCACCATCCTTCGGGCGCCGATCCATCCGGATCTTCCCGTCTGCCGTGCTGAAGACCGTCTGGTTCGGGTGAACGAACAAGAACGGCACCCGATTCTCCTTGGCCCGCGACGAAATGAAGTCGCGATTCCGATCGCCCATGATACCGTAGGCCGGATTGACAATGAAGTCGGCCCCCGCGGCTTTCAACCGCCGGGCGACTTCCGGCACCCGACGGTCGTAGCAGATCATGATGCCCAGCTTTCGCCCCTCGACGTCGAAGACCGGGTAGTCTTTGCCCCGGCTGTAGCCGGGGGGATTGTCCCCTTTTTTCCGGCCCACGTCGTATCCCTGGGCAAAATGCGTCTTTCGGTACTTGCCGACGACGGCTCCGGCCGGGTCGATGAGGATCGCCGTGTTGTAGGTCTTCGCGCCGTCCGCCTCCAGGAAACCCAACACGAGGAAAACACGTAACTCCTTACAGAGCCTCTGAAAACGTCGGATATAGGGCCCATCGGCCGGCTCGGCCAGGCGGTTGAATCGCTCGGTCAACTCGCGGCGCTTCTGCCCCGTGGCACGCCTGACCTTGTTGACTACGTAGCCTTCCAGGGCTCCCTCGGGCGTGACGATCAGCCGCGCACCCTCTTTGTGTGCTTCTCGGATGGCGGCGTCCAACTTCTTCGCGTTGGCATCCTTGTCCCATTTGACGGGCAGGACCATGAGACCGGCCACCTTCAGTGGGCCTTTTTCCGCCGGTCCGTCGGCGCCCGGCGCAACACACGGACACAGCGCCATGCCAACCAGAAGCACGATGCGACAGAGAGCAATCATCGCAGTCTCACTCAGTAGTTCCAAGTCTGGTTGGCTGACAGCTCCACCGGTCATCCTGAGCGCAGCGAAGGATCTCGACAGCTAAGGAGATTCTTCGCTACGCTCAGAATGACTAGAGGACATTTCAAAACCGGTGCTCTGATTGTTGTCATTCTGAGCGCAGCGAAGAATCTCGGCTTTCGCGGGGGGGAGATCCTTCGCTTCGCTCAGGATGACCGTTTTGAAATGGCCTCTACGCCACGTTTCCATAGAACTTGTCCATAGACCCGGGAAGTGCCGTCACTATACGCGCTGGGCTTTTCCCGCTGGCCGGTCGTGTTGTTCGTGTCGCCGGACCGCCGCGCCGATGAAGCCCGCGAAAAGGGGATGCGGCCGTGTCGGCTGCGATTTGAACTCCGGGTGGAACTGCACGGCGACGAACCAGGGATGATCGGGAATTTCGACAATCTCGACCAGTCCCCCGTCGGGGCTCGCGCCGACGACGTTCATACCCTGCTCGGCAAATGGCCGCCGATAGTCGTTGTTGAATTCATAGCGGTGGCGATGGCGCTCGGAGATATCCTTTCGGCCGTAACACTCCAGCGACTTGCTCCCGGCGGCCAGGGTCGTCGGCTGCGCCCCCAGCCGCATCGTTCCGCCCATGTCGGTGATGGTCCGTTGCTCGTCCAACAGGCAGATGACCGGATGGGACGTCCGAGGGTTGAACTCCATCGAGTTGGCTCCCTCCAGGCCGGCGACGTTTCGGGCGAACTCGATCACCGCGCACTGCATGCCCAGGCAAATACCCAGCAGGGGAATGCCTTGTTCTCGGGCAAAACGAATCGCATCGACTTTTCCTTCGATGCCACGATCGCCGAACCCGCCCGGCACGAGCACGCCGTCCACCTCCGAGAGGAACCGCGCGGGGCCTTCTTCCTCGACCGCCTCGCTGTGGACGCGCCGAATCTGGATTTCGGCCCGGTGCTCGAGGCCGGCGTGGTCCAGCGCCTCGAAGATCGACTTGTAGGCATCGTGATGTTCGGCGTATTTGCCCACCACGGCGATGCTGATTTGGTGCCGGGGATTGTGCAGGCGGTCGAGCAGATCGTGCCAGCCGGTCAGATTCAACGGGCCGGCCTCCAGACCGAGCTGCCGAACGATCAGCTCGTCGAGCCGGTTCTCCGTCAGGCTCATCGGCACCTCGTAAATCGAGAAATCCTTGTCCCGTTCCTCAATCACCGCCTCGATCGGCACGTTGCAAAACAGCGCGATCTTCGCCCGTTGGTCGTGGCTCAACGGTCGCTCGGTGCGACAAATGAGCACGTCGGGCTGGATACCGATCTGGCGCAAGAGGCCGACGGAATGCTGGGTCGGCTTGGTTTTCAATTCGCCAGCCGCCTTCAGGTAAGGAACCAGCGTCAGATGGATGTAGATGCAGTTCTCCTTGCCGACGTCCAGGGCGTATTGACGAATCGCCTCGAGGAACGGCTGGCTTTCGATGTCGCCCACCGTGCCGCCGATCTCGGTGATCACCACGTCGACCTCCTCGCCGGCCAACTTGCTGAGCACGTGCTTGATTTCGTTGGTGATGTGGGGAATCACCTGGACGGTCTGGCCCAGGAACTCGCCGCGGCGCTCCTTGTTGATCACGGCCAGGTAGATCTGGCCGGTCGTGTAGTTGCTGTCCCGGGTCAACGGGCTGTTGGTGAATCGCTCGTAGTGGCCCAGGTCGAGATCCGTCTCGCTCCCGTCGTCCAACACGTAGACCTCGCCGTGCTGGTAAGGGCTCATCGTGCCGGGATCGACGTTGATATACGGATCGAGCTTTTGCATGCGGACCGAGAGTCCGCGGTTTTCCAGCAGCATTCCGATCGACGCGCTGGTGAGTCCTTTGCCCAGCGAGCTGACCACGCCGCCGGTGACGAAGATGTGCTTGGTCATGGGGCACCCGTTTGCCTGGCGGGAAGCGGCGTCGGCGTCGTGCCAACACCAAACGAACCATTCTAACCGGCTCGACGCTTCTCGACAAACGCCCGGTAGTCCTCGGGCGTATCAATCCCGAAGGTGGGCTCGTCGACCACCCCAACCACAATGGGGTGGCCCGACTCAAGGGCCCGCAATTGCTCCAGCTTTTCGAGCTGCTCCAACGGCGAGGGGGGCATTTGGGCGAGCTCGAGCAGAAACTTCCGACGATACGCGTAGAGCCCCACGTGCTGATAGAAATGGGGGGGATCGGCCAGCAGCAGATCGTCGCTCCAGGAGCGGGGATGAGGGATCGGGCTGCGGCTGAAGTACATGGCCCGACCGTGGGCGTCAAAAACGACCTTCACGCAGGCCGGATCCTCAAGTTGGGCCCGGCTGCGGATCGGCGTGGCCAGCGTCGACATCTCGGCCGCCGGGTCTTCTTCCAAGAGCCCAATGGTCAGGTCGATCGAGCGGCCCGAGATCTCCGGCTCGTCACCCTGGACGTTGACGAAGACGTCGACCTGGGGCATCTTCCGAGCCACTTCGGCCACCCGATCGGTCCCGCTGGCCGCATGGGGGCTGGTCATGCAGACCTCACCGCCGAAAGCCCGGACCACGTCGAAAATGCTCCGGTGGTCGGTGGCCACACAGACGCCCTGCGGCCGGGCCGCTCGACAGGCCGACTCGTACGTGTGGCGGATCAGCGGCTGCCCCGTCGCGTCCAGGAGCAGTTTGCCCGGCAGCCGCGTCGAGCCGAGCCGGGCGGGAATCACGATGTAGCTCGTGCCGCAAACGTGCAGTCTGGGAATCCGCCGAGCCATCTGGGGCCTCCGTGACCGGACCTTGCGCAATAGGGTGAAGGCGGCCCATTTTATGTCAACTTGCACATTTCGAGGTAGACCAGTCGGATCGGGCACGTGCTATATCTTCTCAGGGAGAGCATACCCCCCTATTCGTGCGTCCGAAGAACTGCGGTTTGTTTTCCCTGAGAGCCTCGGTAATATTGAGGATTCTGATCGTCTCTCGCCGTTGACTCGAAATGGAGGTTGGGTCCGTGAAAAAGATGACTCGCAGGAAACAACTCAAACTCGAAAAGAAGAAACGGAAGAAAAAGCAAGAGCATCGGGTGGCCAACGTCCCAGAGCTTGTCTACAAGGGCAACAAGTATCACAAGGAAAAATACGTTCCGATCCTTCTGGCGACCGAGACGGCCATCTTCGAAGCGTTTGTCGTCAGTGGGCGTCGCCTGACGGACCACGACGTTCGGGCCGCGTTGACCACGTTGATCATGCGGCTGCGCAAGGGCACGGTACCCGCGCTGGAGGATCTCTCGGAAAAAGAACGGCAAGCCTTCGGCTCCGAAGAGTTCCTCACCTGGAACATCCTGGGTCACTGGAAGCGGCATTTCGAGGATTCCCCGGCGGTTGGCCGGGACTCGCTGGTGGGCATTCTCCGAACCACGCTCGGCTCGATCGACGTCTGGGGATCGGTCAGCCCGAGCTCGCGCGGCTATCTTCACTACCTCGAAGGATTTCTCGAAGACTTGGGCGTGACCGTGCGGGAAATCACACCAGAGGAAGCCGACTCGATGCTGGTTGAATGGGAACCGTGAACGACCGAGTAGCTACGGGTCGATTGTTTTTCAGACCGCAATGTGGGTTACACGTGGAACCGATCAGCCGAAAACATCCCCATGCCCCTCAGTTCAACGGATCGGCAGACCATCGAGCAAATCGTCGCGCGGCTTGCGCCCGAGAGCCGTCTGCTGTTCATCACCGGTGCCGGCATGTCGGCCGACTCGGGACTGCCGACCTACCGTGGCATCGGTGGGCTCTACAACACCGAGCACACCGACGAGGGCGTGCCGATCGAGGAGGCTCTCTCCGGGCCGATGCTCCATCGCCGGCCCGAGCTGTGCTGGAAATACCTCGCCCAGGTCGGCCGGGCGGTGCTCGCCTCGACGTTCAACCGGGGACACGAAGTGCTCGCCGAGATGGAAGGGCACTTCGCCCGCGCGTGCGTGCTCACCCAGAACATCGACGGCTACCATCGCGCGGCCGGCTCTCGCAACGTGATCGAGATCCACGGCTGTATGCACACGCTCCGGTGCACGCAGTGCCGGCTGCGGCTGTCGCTTTCGGACATCGACGAGGTAACCATCCCGCCACGGTGTCCCGAGTGCGGCGAAATCCTCCGGCCCGAGGTGGTGCTCTTCGGCGAGATGCTGCCGGCCGAGCAGGTCGAGCGACTCGCTGCCGAGTTGGAGTCGGGCTTCGAC
>CAZWWC010000323.1:0-5196 GCA_964637625.1 uncultured Planctomycetaceae bacterium | reverse complement strand
CCGCTTGCCGCCACTCAATATCGAACGAAGACAAATCTAGAACAGTAGAAGTAGTCCCAAGTTCTATTGAGACCTTGCATTGTCATTCTGAGCGCAGCGAAGAATCCCCTTGGACAATCGAGATCCTTCGCTACGCTCAGGATGACCTGCTGGGGTGTCAGCCAGCCAAACTTGGAACTACTGACCTTGGATCAAACCGTCTCCGGCAGCTCGTAAGGCTTTCGTCGGGGCTTGTCCAGGTAGGCGTTGGCCTCGTCGTCGCCGGGGAAGGTCTCGGTCTTGTAGTCCCAGTGCAGCTTGCGGCCGGTCCATCGGGCAATATTGCCCAGGTGGCACAGCGTGCAGACGCGGTGCGCCCTTTCGATGTTCATGATCGGCTCCCGGCGGGAGCGGACGCAGTCGAAGAAGTTCTGCATGTGGTTGTCGCTCTTGTAGAGCTTGACCTTGAGGTCCAGCGGCTGTTCGTCCAGTCCTTTCGGCTCGCACTTGTAGCCGTAGCGATAGACGCTGATTTTGCCCTTGCTGCCGATGAAGGTTCCGCCCGAGGGATCGCCGCCGTCGAGCTTCAGCACCACGCCGTCGGGGAACCGATAATGGATGATGGTCTGGCTGCACAGTTTATTCCCGCGGTCTTTCGATTCGGGCTGGGTGTAGGTGAGCTCGGCAAGCGGCTTGGCCGGCTCGACCCAAATCTCGGCCGGGCCGAGCTGATCGGTGTCGAGTCCCCACTGGACGAGGCTCAGTCCATGGCAGCCCCAGTTGATCAACTCGCCGCCGCAATAGGGCATGAACGACATCCACCCCGGTTTGGCCCGGGGCAGGTAAATGTCTTTGTTGTACGGGACGACCGGGTTCGGTCCGCACCACACGTCCCAATCGAGCTTCTTGGGCACCGGCTGGCCCGGCAGCCCGCAGCGCCACGAGCTGGCGTAATTGGCCCCGAGCACCATCTTAACCTTGCCGATGGCGCCGTTGCGAACCAGCTCGCACGCCCGCCGGGTCAGCGGGTTGGAACGTTGCTGCTCACCGACCTGAAACACGCGCTTGTACCTGCGAACCGCCTCGACCATCTTTTGTCCCTCGCGGATGGTGAAACTCAACGGTTGCTCGCCGTAGATGTCCTTGCCCGCCTGCGCGGCATGGATGCACGGCAGATAGTGCCAGAACTCGGGCGTGGCGTAGATGACCACGTCGAGGTCTTTCCGATCAAGCATCTTGCGGTAATCCTGATAGGGCGTGCAGCCGTGGCGCTTGGCCCACTGCTCGGCTCGAACGAGATTCACGTCGGCCGCGCCGACGACGTCGGTTTCACTTTCGGGGATCTTGCCGACGTTGCCGGTGGCGAGCTGGCCGTTGCGGCGCCCACAGCCGATGAAGCCGATGCCGATCCGATCGTTTGCGCCGGAGCGGCCTGGCCCGCCCAAGACGCGGGAGGGAATCAGCGCGGGCAACCCGACGGCGGCGGCCGCGCCGGCTTGTTGGATAAATCGCCGCCGAGGAAGACGAGAGGACTGGGCCATGATGGTCTCCTTCTTCAGTGGAACAAACGGGCGGGAAAGCCGATGCGACCATCCACTGGCACGCGCACCGGCCGATCGTGATGACGTCCTTGCAATGGGGTGGGACGTGATTGCGGGCAGGACGGTGTAAAGCGTGGGCCTTTCGGTCAACCGCTTGGCACCATACGACTATCATAGCCGACCAACCCCCGAGGCGAAACACCCCCGGTTCGCGGGGGTCTTGCGGCGGCGAGTCGCTCTCGAAGAAGGAGGGTCCGGGAATAGAAATCGGGGTTTTCGAGGCAATGTGTGCCACTGCTTGCCCCCGGCAAGCAGTGCCGGTTGTGCAGCCACTGAGCACTGCTTTGCCGGCGCGCCGGGATGGCACACGGAATTACCCGCGGGTGCCTGGGCCATAGCGTAGCGGTGGAGAGCAGCGCCTGAGAAACCGGGCCTTCGCCGCGCTCAGACCCGGGCACCCGCTACCGCCAATTGGTTTTGACTAAGCTCCGGTCTGGTCATCCGCGTCCGGTGGATTCGGCGTCGTCGGCGTCTTCTTTGAGCACGGGCAGATCGACGCGGATCTGCGTTCCGGTGCCGGGAGTGCTGTCGACTTGAGCGTGCCCACCCAGCGCGCGGACTCGCTCGCGAATTCCTTCGAGTCCGAAATGGCCCTGCGAAATGTTCTCCGGATCGAACCCGACGCCCCAGTCCTGCACCAGAATCCGAAGACGATCCCCTTGCTCGGTGAGTTCCACACGGACCTTGTCGGCTTGGCTGTGCTGTTGGGCGTTGATGAGACCCTCCTGCACAACGCGAAACACGGTCGTCTCCAACGGCGGCGCAAGTCTCTCGAAGTTCACGTCACAGCAAAACTCGATGGCTACCGTGCCGGACACCTGGTGTTCTCGAATCAGATGGTCCAGCGCGGCCACCACACCCAGCTCGTCGAGCACCGGCGGCCGCATTCCGCTCATGAGACGGCGTGTCTCCGACAAAGCGTCCCGGAGGATGCCGACCGCCGCGTCGAAATCGGCCCACGGCGCGTCAGGGTACTGCCCGCGGATTTGTGAGAAGCCGTCCAGGGTCATCAAAGCGCTCACCAGCGGCTGGGTGACGCCGTCGTGAATCTCGTAGGTTGCCATCTTTCGATAGCCTTCGTAAACATCGAGCAGTTGGACCAGCCTCTGCTGCTTCGTCCGAAGGGCCTGCTCGGCCATGCGCCGCTCGGTGATGTCGCGAATGATGCCGACGGCCGAACGCCGGCCGTCGATCATGATTGGGGAGACGGCGATCTCGACGGGAAACTCGGAGCCATCCTTGCGAACCGCCTCAGACTGAACCACGTTATCCACAACGGGCCCTTGCCCCGAGCGACGGAACTCCTCGACGCCGCTTCTGACCTTTTCGTGCAACCGGCGAGGCGTTAGCAGGGCGTGCACGTCGCGGCCCAGGATCTCCTCGGCCGTGTAACCGAACATCCGCTCGGCCGCCGCACTCCAATAGGTCGTTTTGCCGTCGGCGTCCATCATGATGACGGCGTCCTGCGCGGCGCCGCAGATGGCCCGCAGCTTCGCCTCGTTGGCGCGAACCGCCTCTTCGGCCAGCCGCCGTTCGGTGATGTCGCGCGTGATGCCGACCACGCGAAGAAGTTCCTTCCGGTCGTCGTACAATATGCGAGCGGACGTTTCAGACCAGCAAGTCGAACCGGTTGCCGTGGCAAGCGGAAACGCCATCGCATTGGGAGAGGAGACGCCTTCGGGATTGTTCATGGCCTCGCACGCGTACTGCAGGATCTCTTGGTCGATGGTGGCGTGGAACGCCTCCGGTATGGTAGCGTAGACGTTCATCCGGTACGCCTCGGCCAGCGGATAGCCGAAAACGCGTTCGAACGAAGGGCTGACATAAATGAAACGCCATCGCTTCAGAAGATCCTTGATGTCGACCGATTGCGGATCCACGCGCTGCCCGAGCTGGCCCGGCCGCTGGATCCCCTCGATTTCCCCGACCCAAAAGATGTCGTTCAGATTATCGACGATCAGGCGGTGCCACTCGGCATTATCGCGAAATGTTTGCTCCAGCCGCGCCTTCTCGGTGACGTCCGTGATGACGTCGAGCGTTCCGAAAGACTGTCCTTGCGCGTCGACCAACGGCTGCCGGTCCAGGGTAACCTGGAGCGAAGAACCGTCCTTGCATCGGACCACGGCTTCGTGGTGAACGCGCCCGCAATGGGCACAGACTTTGCCCCCGGTGTCCGACTGGTCGTCGGAGTACTCCGCAATGAAAGTGGCGGTCGACTGCCCCAGAAGCTCCTCGGAAGCATATCCGAGCATGGTACAGAGCCGGTCGTTGACGAAGAGGACGGTGCCCTGCGGGTCGGATACGCTCAACCCGTCGCCGACTTCGTGGACCGAGAAGTGTTGTGCAAATCCAGGGAATTTGGAAACCGCGCCGTGGCCGTCTGGCTCCGTGCCGGGACCGTTCCGCGCCGTGGAGGCTGTCGTGTGACGGTCGCCGGGACGTTTCAACCTGCCTTTTTCTTCTTCCATTCAACACGCCCCTGGGGCTCTGTGGCCAAGTTGCCCTTCGATGTCCTGACGGCTCGCAAGAGAACCACCGTGCCTGCCGCGAGAGAATCGCCGCGGTTTGCAGTCGACCGAACGACGTCCGGCGCAGGCTGAAAGCCTTTCAGGGAATCACCGTCTGACTCTGAAAAAACCGCCCTGTTCCTGTTGGAAGAGTATCGAATCCTGCTCGAAAAGTACCTGATGAACTCCGGCATTTATCTCTTGGCAAGCCAGCCTTGCCGGACGTGATGTGTGCCAAGGGCCGACAGAAAGGCCTCGCACTCGGGAGTTATAAGTATATCACGTTCGACCATCTCGCCCAACGCTCTCAGGATATTGTCGCATGAAACGGGAATGATGAGCAAAAGCGCAGCAATTCGTCGTAGCTCGCGCGGCTGAACGCGTACCCCCTTATGGTGATCGGGTCGTCAATGTGACAGAGAACAACCGGCGGAAAATGCGACTTTTGTGTCGTCCGGAGTCAAGTCTTCGGGACTTCCACCCAGCTACGTTCCTGTAAGAGACTATCCGAAAACCAGAATCGGGGTCCCGGCGCGCCGGGATAGCGAAGCGGTGGCCCAGAGCCTGAAAAACCGGGCCTTTCCCGGCGCGCCGGGACTCAGACACCGGGCACCCAACATCGTTAGTCGGTTTTCGGATGGTTTCCAAAAAGCGATCGAAACCGCTCGGCGTTGCGAGGGGCGTTGGCCTCGAAATCGTTGTTGAAAAAGGCGTAGAGGCGGCGGCCGTCCAACTGGGCCTTGACCCTGGCCGCCCAATCGTTCAACTCGTCGTCGCGGTAGTCGTATCGATAGAGCTGGGGGCCCCGGCCGTGCAGTCGCAGGTAGAGAAAATCGGTCGTCGGATCGATCACCTCCGGCAGCTTGGGATGACTGACGGCGACAAAGGAGACGTTATGGCGCCGAAGCAATTCGGCGACTGCCGGGTCCCACCAGCTCTGGTGGCGGAACTCCACCGCGTATCGAAATTGCGGCGGCAGCAGGCCGAGGAATCGACCGAGTCGATCGAGGTCCTTCTGCAGCGAGGGCGGCAGTTGCCAGAGAATGACCCGAAGCGTTTTCAGTTGGCCGACCCGATCCAGAAAAAGTTGCAGCGGCTCCCGGCAATCG
>CAZWWC010000322.1:0-5223 GCA_964637625.1 uncultured Planctomycetaceae bacterium | reverse complement strand
GAACCCTTCCGACCCTTTCGGCACGCTGGCCACAAGACTGCCGTCATGCAGGAAGCCTCGGCCGCCGCCGCTGGCATCGAACGTGGCCGGCCCTTTCAGGAGCACCTTGGCGCCGTCGGCAAAGATGAGTTCGACGAATCCCTCGCTCAGGCGAAGCTGCCGTCCTGCGGGCAACCAGCTACCAACCGACACGGCCTCGTCCCATAGGCACTGATGCATTTGCGTGACTTGGGCCACGGACACCGGCACCTCGGCTCGTTCCTCCGGCTGCAGCGCAATGTGGTTTTCCGGCGCCGGCTGAGAACCGATATGGACTAATAACAGCAGCATCAGGATTCCCGGCAAGCCGATGGTCAACAGCAGCGTCAACACGGGCGGCCGGGAAAGAAAATGCGTCGCTTGTTGGAAGCCCGCTTCGAGAAAGCCCAATATCGGATTCCTCGGCGCCGTGGTGGGAACGGCCGGCGCGCTGGGAGTCTCCAGCGGCGACGCGCCGCGCCGCGCGACCTCGCTCCAGGCCAACTCCCCGTGCAATGCGAGGCATTCACGGTAAAACGCCCGAGCCGATGCGTCTTGCGACAGAATCTCCTCTAACCGAGCGTGCTCCTCCGGCGAGAGCTCGCCGTCGCACACCAGGCTGATAAGGCGCCGCAATTCCGCGGAAACATCTTCCGGATTCGTCACAAGATACCTCCCACGGTCAACTGACGACGAATGCACTCCAACAGTGTCATCCGCATCCGTTCCAACGACCGATAGATCGATTTCACCGGACGTGAAACCTGTCCGGCGATTTCGAGAACCGTGTTGCCCGATCCGTACCGCTTCGCCAAAAGATCGCGATCCTTCGGTCGAAGCTTCTCGAGACACGTCTCCAGCGCCTGGCGCCTCGCTTCGAGGCGATCCGCGGTGTCCTCCCATTCGGCGGCCATCACGTCCAGCAGGTTGGTGTTGAAAAGAAGTCGGCCCTGCCGCTTGCGTTTTCGAAAGGCCAAGACCTCGAAATAAGCCACCTGCCGTGCCCATGCTCCGAAATCACTTCCCGGCTCGAACTCGTCCGCCTTCGACCAGAGCACCATGTTGGTTGCCTGGAGGACGTCATCCACGTCGGCCGGGTTGGGCAGCAGCGCAATAATATAAAGGTAAAGCTGCCGCTGCTGCCCGGTCAGCAACCGTACGAATTCCATGTTTTCAGCTGACTCGCGATTCACCCAACTCACCTGTAGCACACAAACTGAGACGGCTCTCGACTCCGCCAAGAGTCCCCACCTACGCCGCGCTCATCGACCAAGATCCACCCCATCAACTCGCGCGCAGCAACCCCCCCATGGTTTCGGCGATGCCGTCTCCCCGCCAATTAATAACAGTCTCCGGCACTGGAAATTCCTCACCAGAAACCTCCGATGGGGGCGCATCTCTGTGGGGTGACCCTCCCCCACCAGTCGGGCCGCGCGGGCCCTCCCAATCCAGCATAGGTCCTGGTGCTCTGTCCCAGCAGTCTTTTCGGGTGCCACGGGCATCTTGCCCGTGCCTTTGCCGGAAAGCACTGGCGAGACGCCAGCGGCACCCACCCAGAGAGACTAATGAGACAGAGCGCTAGACTAGGAGGTCTGCCGTCGTGGTCCCCAGCCTGGGCCCGCTTGGCATGCTCACCTCGGCTGTTGATACCGAGGTGCGGGATTCAGGGGCGGCCTGCCGCCGCTAATCCCTCGGCCAGATCCGATTGGGCATGGTACAGAAGTCAGCGTCTGTCTTATTGACCCTTGCATGGCTAATGAACCCAGGGCGACCAACGGGAGCCCGGCTTTCAAGGCAGTTCGGCCATGGCCAACCGTTCAATGGCCATGCAAACATCAATAGAACGTGTTTGGAAAGCCGTTTCATGCTCTGTCAAGGGTGCCATGGGCGGCTTGTCCGCCCTTGTTTTTGTGAGGATTCGGTGGCCCGCACTGCTGGACAAGCCAGCAGTGGCACCCTTTTCAAACACGTTCTTAGAGATGCCAAGGTGGGCGCATTGGCCGGCTGACCATCCGATTGGCTTCATCGTCGTTGACGAACTGCTCCCGGTCCGGGTCCCATTGCACTTTGCGGCCCAGCAGCATGGCGATGTTGCCCAGGTGGCAGAGGCTCGCCGTGCGATGTCCGATTTCCACCGGCGAGATGGGGTCCTCGCGCGACTTGACGCTGTCGAGGAAGTTTCGATAGTGGTCGCTGCTTCTGGGCAGGTGCAGTTCACCGGGTGCGATCTTGGATTTCTTGAGCGACTTCGGATGCGTCGTCAACTTCTTCCAGCCGCAATCGATCCATCCCTGCGTCCCCTCGAAGCGCGTCCCCATCCACGGGGCCTTGGTCAGACAGGTCAACTCCACACCGTTGGCATACCGGGCGCGAAAGTGTACCCTGGTGGCCGTATTGAAGAGGCTGCCCCGCGGCGGCCACTCGGCGCCCAGGTCTTCGATCTCGACCGGGCCCGTGTCGTCCGTGCCGCAGCCCCACTGGGCGATGTCGTTTGAATGGGCGCCGAAGTTCGTCGTCTGCCCACCGGAATAGTCGCGAATAAAGCGGAATCGGTAGAGACAGCGGTCCTTATGATAGGGCACTTCGCGAGCGGGACCGAGCCACATGTCGTAGCCGAAGCCCTCGGGCACGGGCATCGGCTTCCAGCCCGGCCCCGGGCCTACCATGTTATTCTTGGCGACCAGCGTCGTGATCTTCTTGAGCCGGCCGATTCGCCCGTTGCGGACCAGCTCGCAGCCAAACCGGACAAAGCGTTTGGACCGATACTGGCTTCCGGTCTGGAAGACTCGCTTGTACTGCCGCACCGCCTTGATCATCTCCTGCCCGTCGGCGATCGTCAACGTCATCGGTTTCTGGCAGTAGATGTCCTTTCCGGCCTTGGCGGCCATGACGGTCATCGCGGCGTGCCAGTGGTCGGGAGTCACGATCGCCACGGCGTCGACGTCGTCGCGGGCCAACAGCTGGCGGAAATCGTTGTAGGCGTCGCAGCCACGGTACTTGCCCAAGCCGGCCTTGGCGGCGTAGTACGCTTCCACTTGCTTTCGGACCGGCTCGCGTCCCAGGTAGTGTTTCGGATGGCTGTAGCCGTGGCTGCCGGTGTTCACGTCGCAAACGGCCACCACCTGAACGTCGTCATGACGCAGAAAGGCCGGCACGTCGACCCTGCTCTGGTTGCCGGCCCCAATGAAGCCGAGATTGATCCGGCCGCTGGGCGCATGGGCACCGAACACCGAGCCGGGCACCAGATGGGGAACGCCGAAAACCGCCGCCGCGGTCTGGGCCGTTTTCTTCAGGAACCGACGACGTGTCGGCCGATCAGTCACTCTCGCTTTCATGGCACGTCTCCACCCATGATTTCTCCAGTTATTTCGATATGGCTCCCAAGTTCATAGTGTCGAGCCCAGTCCCACGAGTGCATCCTCGGCCGCGGGGCGGGCTCCTCCGCAAACGGTGAGCGTGGCTGTCGCCGTCCGGGTCAGAAACTTGCGCCGCGTCAGCCAGGTCGACGACGCCGTCCTTGTCGAATCCACCCATCCACCGCTGGGCATCGGTCTCACGGTTGTTTACCCAACTTTCTTGTGCGCCCGCCCACGTGTTTCGCCCAGCTTTTGTACCAGGGCAATCCGCAGTATTGGCGGTGGAACGCCTTACGCTGGAGGCCAAGTCCCCAGAGACCCCGGTGAATCTTTTCGCGCACGGCCCAAAACTCCTCGACCAGCGCCAATCGCTCGGGCGTCCAGCGATTGCCTTTGGCGATCTCGCCATAGAGGCGGAACAGCTCCAATTTGAGAACCCATTGTTGCACGCGCCACAAGTGCCTCTTCGGCGTGTCGGCCAGCAACCGGTCAAGCTCTTTGCGGGCTTCCGTGGTGTTCACCTCGTAAGGCGACCCCCAAGCCTTGAGCCACTCGGCCCAACCTTGGGCCGTCGCCTGGTCGACGCCGAAATAGCGCCGGGCGTAGGCACGGAGCACGTCGTCGGCCGTGCGATACTTGCCCGAGCAGAGGCCCGCGTAGAGCGCCTTGTTCAGGTCGTCGTGGACGCCTTCGCTGTAGGCCATCAGCCGCGTGACGCCTTGCCGACGGAGCCCGTCGATGGTCTTCGGCAGACGGTTTGGAGCGATCACCGGGCCGACCATGCCGTAGATATCGGGGGGCCGCTTCTTATCGCAGTAGCCGATGTGCACGAAGGCCCCCCGACGGCAACCGCGCGGCAATACCACGTCAGGCACGCGATTTTCGCCGTATTTGATGTAAAGGTAGATCGTTTTCACCCAGCCCGGGGCCTCCCGATCGGCCCACTCGGCGAGAATCTCATGCTCCTTGGGTTCCCACCACCAGCCGACCATGTGCATCTCGACGTCGGGATGATACTTCTTGGCGATCTGGTGGATCTCACGGACCAGCTTGGCCCAGGTAAGGATCCACGGCTTGCACTGCCGGCAATCGCATCCTCCGTCGTCGTAAGGGCAGGGGCACAAAGTCACCAGCCGAGTCCCTCCACGCGCCAGATCGGCGAAGAGCCTCTCGTAATTCCGCAAAATGAAGGCGCGCGCCTTGGGTTTCGAGGGGCAGATGAGCTGTCCGAATATACGTCGGCGCTTCATCTCGGCTTGCAGGTCCGGCAAACACTGATCGAGATAGACGTGATTCGGCGTCAGCACCATGTCGCAAGGCAGGCCCAATCGCCCGGCCGAGCGGTAGTTGGCCTTCTTGGTGTCCCAAAGGCTGTGCGACAAGGTCATGATGCGATTCTGGGCAAAGGGATCGGAGCAGTCGAGCTTGTCGAACCAGTCGCAATAACGATTGACGCCCCAGAAGCGGGCCTCGGCCAGCAGCTCGCGCATTTCGTTCTCGCCCATCACTTCGTAGCTGTTGCCAAAATGGCCGGGCGCGTAAAGCATGCGGAACTCGTACAGCGGTTTTGCAGCACCGGAATCCTGCGGCGCTTCCCTCGCAGGGGTTTCCTTTTCGGCCGTCGCGGGGACCGGGGTGTCCGCCTGGCCGGCCTCGGCGTCCGCGGGCTGCAGCCAAGCCACGAGACTGAATACGATGGTTGCGATCAACGGCGTAGCGGCGGCGCAACGCCGGTCGCGTCGGGAGTGAAGGGTGGGAAACGACATCGGATGCTCCTATTGATGTTTGCATTGCCATTGAGCGGTCCGTCATAGCCGAATGCCTTGAAGCCGGGCTCCCGTTGGTCGCC
>CAZWWC010000321.1:3853-5247 GCA_964637625.1 uncultured Planctomycetaceae bacterium | reverse complement strand
ACCTGGTCGACGGTGCCGATCTTGCCGGCCACGGCCGTGCCGGTGGCGATGCCGATTCCGACGTGGAAGCCGGCCAGGGGGCTGCCGGTGTCCTTGGCGGCCGACTCGAACTGGCGCCGGATGGCCAGGGCCGCCCGGCACGTCCGCTCGACGTCGTCCTCGGCGGCCAGCGGCCATCCCCAGAACCCCATGGCCGCGTCGCCCTGGAAATCGCCCACCACGCCGCCCTGGTCGAGGATTTGATGGGTCATCACGCCCAGTGCCTGGCTTACGCGATTGAGCAGGCCCATCAGGTCTTCGGCGTGCTGTTCCGTCTGGCGTGAGAAGCCGCGCAGGTCACAGAACAGGACCGAGACGTTGGTTTCGCGCGGTGCCAGCACGAGTTCGGGATCTTCGCCGGCCAGGGTATCGACCACCACGGGCGAGAAGAACTGGCCCAGGTTGGCATGTTGTCGTTCGAGCCGGCGCATTTGGCGAAGCGAGCCGAGCGTGGCGGCCACCAGTTCGGCGAACTTCATGTCCTCGCGGACGTCGTTCGGATCGCTGGAGCCGGTGCCCGGCAGTTCCACGTCGAAGCGGCCGGCCACGTAGATGGCCCAGCGAGCTTGCGCCGGGTCCTTGTCCGATTTTTCGACAACCGGCGCGCAGAAGGCCCAATCGAGGTTGCCGCTGGCCGTGAACGCTTCGCCGGAATCGGTTTGATCGGCCGACGGCTGGCCGGTCCAAACGTGCAGAACGCTCTGGCGCTGGCGCAGGGCCTCGATGATGAGTCGCTGGCTCGGCTGAAAATCGCCGCCGGAGAGCAATCGTTGGTCCCAGTGCAAGACGCGCACCCGGAGCCGCTGTTGCGGCGTTTCGCCCAGCGGCCCGTCGACGGCGACGATCGCGACGGTCTGCGCTCTGGGCACGCCGGCCAGCATGGTGCTGACCAGGCGGACACACAGCTCGGCCTCGCCCGCGGCGCCCGAGATCACCTGGGGCAATCGGCTGAGGACCTCGATCCGCCGGTCGGGATTGCGGAAGGGAATCTGTTTCAGGTATTTCGAGCTATAGGCCTGCTGGCGGACCGGCCGCGGGGCGTCGGCCGTGACGTCCACACGCTGGTCGGCCAGGGTGAAGGTCGTGCTGCCGATGACAAAATGCTCGCCGGGCCGCAGCACGAACCGGTCCGACTCCTTGCCCTGGAAGAAAATGGGGTTGCGAGCCGAGGGTAGCCGGGCGACTTCGAGCCGATCGTTGCCGAGCGACATTTGCGCGTGCCGGCGGGAGATATGGGCGTCCCACGGCGCGGCCCAAACCCCGGCCGCCCGACCCAGCACGAGCGGTTCTCCCTCGGGCAGCGTCCGCCGCCAGCGCTGTTGCGGTTCTTCGCCTTGTGCGATCAGGTCGGGCAT
>CAZWWC010000321.1:0-3753 GCA_964637625.1 uncultured Planctomycetaceae bacterium | reverse complement strand
GCCTCGCTGGGTGTTGCATCGCTCGGCGACCCCGGCGCGCCGGGGGCCGCGCGGAGTTGCCCGGCCGTTTCGTCGCGGAACATGCGAATGGCCAAGGCCCACAGGCCGACCATCAAGATCACGATGACCGCCAGGGCGGTCACGCCACGGCGAACCAGATGCCGTTTCAGGTTGTCCAGAGCCAAACCGATCGACCCTCGATAGTCCTCTTGCACGACGACCAACAAGCAGTCGTCCGGCGGGGCCGGCTCTCCGTCGACGGGCACCGGCGCCATCGCGGAAAGCCAATGCTGTTTCTTGTCCGGCACGTTGCTCAAGGGGTCGATGTAGCCGACTAACCGATCCGGATTGTCCCGTGATGGCTGTAACTGCGCGACGGTGAACTGGCGCAACTCCGATTCCGGGATTTGGCCGCGCCGATTCAGGAGTTTTTCCAACTCGGGGTGTTGCAGGATCAGGCCGCGGTTCTGGCACTTGCGCCAGTCGATCAGCGTGGCGAACTGGTTCGGGTTCTTGCCCACGAATTGAACGAACTTGCCCACGTCGACCATCAACGAGACGATCCCCAGGAAACGCTTCTGGGGCGTACGATCGTGGATCGGCGCCGAGATGGCCACCATCCATCGGCCCGTCGCCTCGCTGCAGTAGACGGCCGAGATGTGCGTTTTGGTGATGTGTTCGTCGGGGTTTTCCGGTCGCCACGACTCCGGTTTGTCGTCCGGCAGACCCGTGAAATAGGTCCGCCGGGCGTAGTTGCGGCCGATGATCGGCTTGGGGGGCTCGCGGGCGATTTGAATTCCCCGGGCGTCGTTGAGGAACCAGCCGGAGGTTTCCGGGATGGTGTATCGGACGACGCGATCGCTGAAGACCCGCTGAAGCTCGGCCCGGTGGGGGTTGTTCTCGCGAAACTCCCGGCGCAGCGGCTCCAACTCCTCGGGCGGCAGCGCCGGGTCGCTCAGCTTTTCGAGCAAGGGGACCAATTCCGCGCCCGGGCCGGTCGCCTCGGCCATCGCCTCGCACAACGCGCGCGAACGGGCCATGGCGCGAACCGCACGAATCCGCCGATCCAACTCGTACCCGGCCAGCTTGGCCAGGTTGTGGGCATGGGACTCATTGGTTTTTAGGGCATTCTGGGACAACGCCTTGTCGGCGTGCGTTACCGCGGCGCCGAAACCTTGCCAGGCGAACCAGGCAACCACTAACAAGAGCAGCGCCGGCCCGATCGCCCCGAGCAACATTACCGGCCGCCGCGAGCGGCGCTTCTCCCGGGCATCGAGCGCGCCGAGCACGGCCTGAACGTTCGGATAGCGGTTCTCGGGATAAGGCGCCAGGCACCGATCGATGATCTCGGCCAAGTGACGGTCAACACCGCGTACCTTTCGGTGTTCGGCCGGCGGCTCGGCTCGGCGAATCATCCGCCGGTAGAGACTCAGTCGCTGCTTCAGGTCGTCGGCTTCTTCAAGCCGGCGAACCGCTTCGGCGGACCAATGGGGTGGCTTGCCCGTCAACATGCAATGCAGCACCGCCCCCAACGCGTAGACGTCCCACCGCGCGTTGGGCGCTTCGGTCAGGTTGGCTTGTTCCGGGGCCATGTAGAAGAGCGTGCCCAGCGCGGGCGTCTGGTCGTGGGACAACCGCGACTGGCCGAAGTCGGCCAACCGGGGCTTGCCGTCGGAGTCCAACAGGATGTTGGCCGGTTTCAAGTCGCAATGCAAAACGCCCTTGTCGTGGGCGTGGACCAATCCGATGGCCACGTGGCGAAATACCTCGACCGCACGGGCCGCCGGCAGGGGACCTTGCTCGAGCCGGTCGGCCAGAGATCCTTGATCGAGATACTCCATGATGTAGTAGGGCGGCTCGGCGTTCCAACCAACGCTGAGCAACTGGACCACGTAGCGATCGGCGAACAGGAAGGCGAGCTTCTCGACCTCGCGGGAAAGGAGCGACCAATCGAGACCCCCTCGATGGGTATAGAATTTGATCGCCACCCGACGACCCGTGTTCCGCTCGCAGGCCACCCAGACCTCGCCGTAGGCCCCCATGCCGAGGTATTTTTCGGGTTCGTAGCCCGGCACGTCCAGCGGGGGTCGTTCCCGCTGCATGCTGATTTTCTGAGAACGGCGCCGCTCGGGTCCGCCCTGGGGTTCGGTTGCGTCGGTGCTCATGCTCGACAGTATAACAAGCCCAATGAATCGGCATAGTGAGAACGTTCTGTGACAGCAATCGACGAACTCAACCTGACATTGACCCTCACCCTGGTTTCACTAAAATGGCTCGATTCTTCAGCTTAGACCGTTTGCCCTTCAGAAAAACGTGCAACCAATGACGGACGAGACGAACCAGGACGGCGTCGGCGGCGCGGACATGCTGGAAGCCGCGCGACGCGAGAAGCTCCAGAAGATCCAGGAGATGGGCATCGACCCTTGGGGAGGGCGTTTCGACGACCACATCCCCATCGGCCGGATCCGCGCCCGAGAAAATGAAATCGTCGTCGAGCCGACCGGAGACTGTCAGACGGGCAAGCCGCCCGAGCAACACGGCCCCAAGGTCCGGGCCGCCGGCCGGATTTTCCTCCGCCGCAAGGCAGGCAAGCTGATCTTCATCGATATCCGCGACTGGACCGGACAAATCCAACTGTTGATTGGCAAAAAGCAGGTCGGTGAGCGCAACTGGGAGCTGGCTCAGCACTTCGACCTGGGCGACATCATCGGGGTCGACGGCGAGTTGCGCCGCACGAAGATGGGCGAGCTGACCATCTTCGCCGACGGGCTCCATTTCTTCTCGAAGGCGATCGAGACGCCGCCGGCCAAGCACAAGGGCCTCCAGGATCCCGAGCTGCGGCAGCGGATGCGCTACCTCGACTTGATCCACACCGACGGAGCACTCCCGCGCGCACTGAAGCGAACGAAGATCGTCCAGTCGGTCCGCAACACGCTGGCCAGTGAGGGCTTCGTGGAAGTCGAAGGCCCGACGCTGCACGCGATTGCCGGCGGCGCGGCCGCGCGGCCCTTCACGACCCATCACAACGCCCTGGACATCGATCTGCACCTGCGGATCGCGCTGGAGCTGCACTTGAAGCGGCTGCTGGTCGGCGGAATAGAGCGGGTCTATGAATTGGGTCGGGTGTATCGCAACGAGGGAATCGACGCGCGGCACAATCCCGAATTCACCATGCTCGAGGTCTATCAGGCCTACGGCAACTACGAGACGATGATGGACCTGACCGAGAAGATCATCGTCGAGGCGATTCGCGCGACTGGCCAGCAATTCAAACTTGCCTGGGGCGGGCGGCAGATCGATTTCACGCCGCCTTTTCCGCGAAGGACCTACGCGGAGTTGCTGGCCGAGCACACCGGCGTGGCGACCGACGACGAGCCGGGCATCCGCGCGGCGGCGGTGAAGATCGGCCTGGGCGAGCGCGGCAAGCACGTCGACGTGGTCAAGAACGAGCTTTTCGCGCAGCAAGTCGAAGATACCCTGGCCGGGCCCGTATTCGTCTACGACTACCCGGCCAGCATCTGTCCCTTGACCAAGCGCAAGGCCGGCGATCCATCGATCGCCGAGCGGTTCGAGTTGTTCGTCGAGGGCATGGAAGTGGCCAACGCCTACACGGAACTCAACGACCCGGATTTGCAGGAGGAATTGTTCGGCCAGCAGCTCGAAGGGCTGCCGGAAGAGGAGTCGATGGCGAAGATGGATCGCGACTTCGTCCGCGCGCTGCGTCACGGGATGCCGCCGGCCGGCGGGCTGGGG
>CAZWWC010000320.1:0-5254 GCA_964637625.1 uncultured Planctomycetaceae bacterium | reverse complement strand
CTCAGACACAACGATCCTTATTACAGAAATGGAAAAAGCCATGTCCCGGCCCCGACATATTGATTACGCCGCAGCCGCCGTGAAAAAGGCGATTCTCGAAAAGTTCAGCGATGTCGAACTAGAGAGCCTTCAGGTGATGGCGGGCGAACGGACGATCTACGTTGAACACGACGGACGCAACGCCGAAGGTACAAGAGATGATTTGCTCGCCGCCGTCCGCAAAGCGACAAGCTACGCCGACCTTTGGGAAGTTTTGGCCAACGACGACAAGATCATCGGATGATCACCGGCACACCGGCTGACCTACTGCTCGATGTCGTCTTACTCGACGTCGTCCGTATCGACGGCCGCAGCGTCGGTGTCGGCGGCTGAAGCGAGTTGGCTGGCCTGCTCTTTCTTTCTCTGACGACGCGCTCTCTTCGCCTCCGCCTTTCGCTTCTTCTCCATCTCTCTCGCCCGCTTGGCGTACGTGTTCTGGTCTTTTGCCATGAATTCCTTCTTTGCTATAACCTGATTTCAATTACCCTATTAGGAGACTGCCAGCAACGGAGCCGCGTCGAGCGCTTCGCACAGTGGCTCCAGTTCCTCGATGAATCGAAGCCCCGCTTCCGCGAGAGACGCCTTGGCAAGTTGACGACAATGATCGATGCCGCTAAGTAAGTTCTCTTTGAACTCGCGGAAATAACTGGGAGTGTTCGAGGAAAGGCCCAACTCGTACTCCTTGAGTTCCCGGCGAAGGTAGTCTATGTAGAGGGCAAGTTCCCGGATGAGCATGTGCGGGCGGTTGGGATCGGTCACGAGCGAGGTCCGGCCGTAAATGTGTCCAACCATCTCCTCCAGTGTGGCGATCTTGGAGAAGCTCGTAATGCTGGGACCACAACAGATGGCCGGCGTAGCCGCGGGGTCAATCCCGTTCTTCAACGTAGCCCCGCCCGCCAGGTCATGGCAGACGCACGACTTAGCGAGTATGCCCTGACGCACCGCGTCTCGCTGCTCCTTGCTCATATCCTCCCGGTCAAGTTGCCGGAGTTTCAGATCTTGATACTGACGCGACGCGATACAGATCGGCCGCGACGTGAATTCCGTATTGAACAGCCTGACGAAGCCTGTTGAGCAAGGGCTGCCGGGACAGCCTTCGGCAATTCGGCGGCGTCGGGCCTCTTCGCTGGCGGACGTGCGAAGATTCCAAAAAGGCATTCCGAAGGGCGAACTGTCACTCAAATAGACGTCGCCGTCCGTGGCCGTGGACAACCTTTCGAGATGCTCGTCATCGACGTTGGTGACCTCGGGCACAAGCAGAAACGGGGTCGCCCACCCGGTGCCGTCGACGCCGTAGACCTCGCGAAGCAACGTGTCCTCGGCGGCGGTCCCAATGCCGCCCTGCGCGGTGATGCGGATGGCGTGAGGCCGTGGTGGTATTGCCCGGCCGCGCCGGCCAAGCGACCGGCTGTACGTGCCGTGCAGTTGTTCGGTGAGTTCCTGCTTCTTCCGCTGGAATTCCTCCAAGATTGGCCCCAGCAAGAGCCCCTTGGTGGCGAAGGCGTGGCCCCCGCAATTCAGGCCGGACTCGATACGGTATTCGGAGACCCACAGCCCGCGCTTGGCAAAAAACCTTCCCTGAACGGCGGCCGAGTGATAGTCGCTGACCTTGAGAATGATTTTCTTCTTGAGCACCCCGTTTTCGTCGGGGAAAAAGTCGTCGAACTCGGCAATATAACTGTAAAGGCGAGGGTTGATGCCCGCGGAGAAGATGATGGACGAACGAAGGGAACTTTCGGCGTAGCCGCGCAAGGCCGCCGAGGCGTCGCTGAATCGTGCAGGCAGCTTCTCGCCGTTGCGGTAGGCGTCGCGGTCCCCCTTCGACATGATGTTTACGTCGATGCTGCCGGGCACCGCGCGACGGCGGAGCCATTCTTGCTGCCCGCGGCGCTGCTGGGGGTCGTCGGTCGCCAGCATCTCGCGGTAGGCCTGCAATAGGGGCGACTCGGGCAGCATGTCGTAGTAGCGGGTAATCTCGCTTCCCGCCTCGAAGGGCGAAGCCCGCAGCAACTCGACCTGCCGCCCGACGAGGCGATCCAGGAGATTCAGGTACGCGGTAATGCGGCGGGCGCGAGCGTCCTCCTCCTCAGAGGTAATCTCCTCGTAAGGCTCCCCCTCTCGCTCGCAGTGGAACTTCCGCATCTGTTCGATGAGCACGTCGTCGACCAGCGAGAGTGCCGACGAAATGCCGTACTTGGCGACCCGTAGCGGGCCGTCGATCATGAAACCGGTGCCCATCACGGGTATATGGAACGTATGGGCGCTCTGGGGGGCCGCGTCTGGCATACATCGTCCGATCCAGTGTTACGCTGCGACGGGCGGGCGCGGCCCTGTGAAAGCACAGCGCCGCTCGGACGCAGTCCGGGAAGGGGACAAGATCAAAGTGAATCCTACCCGTATTAGGGCCGGAAGTCATGCCTAATCGCAGATATTCCAGCACAAACCGTCGTGGGAAGGCCAATTGTTACGCAACTATTACGACCATTCGGGCCAATCCCGCCTGCGTTTTGCCAGCAGAGGGGTAGAGAAGGGACTATTCTTGGAGAAAACAAAACATCCCATTTCCTTTTGCAGCCGGGCGTGGTACGATACCTACAATAGTTGTGAGAAGTGAAGTGGGCCCCGGCTCTTTCTATTGACGTTTGCATACTCAACCAGCGGAGGGCGACGGGCGGAAGCTCGGTTCCAGGGCATTCGGCAGCAAACAGCCGCTCAGCGACAATGCAGACATCAAGAAGCGCTCTCGTTCTAGTCACCCGGCCATTTGTATGGTGGCAGCTTGTCTTCAAGATGCTGCTCTCTGATCGCGGTTGATTTTCTCCCTCTACGATCCGACCGCCATTTTCCCCGACGAGAACGGGCTCTGGGTGAACCGATGGTTGTCTACCACGTGTTTCACATTTTTTCTAAGGAGTGGCATCATGCCGCAAGGGACGATCAAAAAGCTGATCGACAGAGGTTTTGGGTTCATTGACGGAGAACGTGGCGAGTTGTTCTTCCATCACAGTTCGGTCCAGGGAGCGAATTTCGAGACGCTTCAGGAGGGACAGGCAGTGACCTACGATGAAAGCCGTGGTCCCAAAGGACCTCGCGCCGACAACGTCAGGCTCGCCTAGACCACGGGACTAAGAAAGGAACGTTTTGTGACAAGCATTTATGTCGGCAATTTGGCGCACAGCGCCACGGAGGATGATCTCCGAAGCGCGTTCAGTCAACACGGCGAAGTGTCTACCGTGAACATCGTCAACGACCGCGACACGGGCCGGCCTCGTGGGTTTGCGTTCGTCGAGATGCCAAACGGCAACGAGGCTGCCAACGCCATCAAGGAGTTGAACCTCCACGAAATCTGTGGCCGAGCGATCACCGTTGATGAAGCCCGGCCCAAGAGGGCCGATCGACCTCGCCGAGGCAGCGGTAATCGATACCGTTGAGCAGCGGGGGCAATCAACCCCAAGACGCAGATGTGCCCTGCTCCCGGCCCCGCCCTGGTCGGCCCGGCTGGGAGCAGGTCCTTTCTTCCTGAGACCTCGGACGATTATCGGGGGTCTGTTTCGTAGACTTTTCGGGAGCCTCAACGTGGGCCCGTCCTGTCTCGTCAAAGGCTCGGACGCTGGTGTATGGATCCGGACCTGCGTCGTCCACCCGCCGCACGTTTCCGCGCGCAAACGACTTGAGACATTCGACACGATCGAGGATCGTCCTCACTTGCATTGTGTGGAACTCCGTCGACAAGTCTTTGCTCCCGTTCCACGCCTGTAAAACTTGGACACCTTGATCCGTGAAGAAGCAAGCGGAGGCATTCTGCTGTGTGCGAGAGCCAGTCTCTTGCCTGTATCCACAAGCCAGGCCAATGATCGTAAGAGATAATGCCACCTTGACCCAACGGTGGACCGGTGGTATTGCGTGCCTGGTGGCATTCTCGGCAGCCGCGGCAGAATTGAGGGCGTGGAAGACGGCCGCCAACAAGAGTGGCTGATTCTCATTGCCACCGGAACCGATCACTTACCCAGCGCTGCAGAATTCGGCCGCCCCGCGCCGCAGTTTTGAACCGCCGTCAACAACCTACCCCCAGTAGTTCCAAGTTTGGCTGGCTGACACCTCAGCAGGTCATCCTGAGCGTAGCGAAGGATCTCGATTGTCCAAGGAGATCCTTCGCTACGCTCAGGATGACAATGCCAGGTCTCGATGGAATTTGGGACTACTGACCCTACATGAATAATCCGGGCTAGACTATCGAAATAATGACTCCGACAGAGTACAATTGATGATGTAATGCAGAAACAACAATCGCTTATTTCACGCTTAGTGCTTTTCGCAACGGTTGTGATGTTCGCCGTGGCGGATCGCGCGGTGGAAGCCGCGGAATTGAAGCAACGGGTTTCAAACGCCAGCGGCGAAGGGACGTCACCCGAGTTCGGCGTCATGGCTAACAGTGACGACATGCGGCAGACCCCGGCCGCACGAATCGCGTCTATGATGAAACAAATCGGCTATACTAGTGTCGCAGTGAGCTGTAAGCCTGAGCAATTCGACGGCATGATCAAAGCGTATCGCGATGCCGGCATTCGCGTCGGGGCCGTTTATGTCGGCTGGACGACCGACGGCGAGTCCGCCGCGTTTAGCATTCCCATCAAGTTGGTGTTCGACCGGCTTCGCGATACGAGCGCCGTTGTAATGATACACACACACGTCGCCAAAGGAGCAAAGGTTACCGACCAACGAATCGCCGAACAGCTTTTGCAGCTTGCCAAGCAGGCTGAAAAAGCCGGCGTGACCATCGCAATCTATCCACACGTCGGCAGTCGGCTGTCCACGCTCGAGCACGCTGCCCGCATCGCGGACGCGGTCGACCATCCTTCGCTGGGCGTATGCTTCAACTTGTGTCATTATTTGAAACAGAACCACGCTCGGGATCTTCCGTCTAAGCTTCGCGCCGCGAAAGATCGGATCAAGCTGGTGACCATCAATGGAGCCGACGTCGGCAACACGCAATCGATGGGCTGGAGCAAACTGATCCAGCCAATCAACCAAGGCGAATTCGACCTGGAAAAACTGCTGGAGCTGATTTGCGTCAAGTTGAAATTCGATGGGCCGATATTCGTACAGTGCTACAATCTCAAGGCGCCTGCTCGGACGATTTTTCAAGACACTTTCGATCGTTGGCAGGATTTGAAAAAACATTGCCGGAAACGCAAGCGTTTTGCACAAGGACAAC
>CAZWWC010000319.1:0-5305 GCA_964637625.1 uncultured Planctomycetaceae bacterium | reverse complement strand
TTCTTGCGGACGCCCTCGCGGGTGACCATTTCGTCCTGGCCGATGAGCTTCACGCCGTCGCCGACCAGCTCGGCGGCCAGGCCGTCGTCGGTCACGCGGACGCACTTGTAGTCGGGCACGAAGAACCACCGCTGCATGGCGTTGCTGGCGACCCTCGACCGATCGGCTCGATCGGCGTAGCTCACCAGACGGATCGGCGGCCGTTCCAGGCCGATCCCGATCAGCTTCATCCGGTAGTCGGCCTCGACGAGCACTTGCGCGAAATGGGTCTCGGGCGAGACGCCCTTGATCGACACGTTCTGCTTGCCCAAACTTTGCCGAGTCGCTTCAACGATGTTCTTTGTGGGAATGTTCGGATTGCGGGCATAGAGTGCGGTCAGTTCGCGCTTGAAGCGTTCGAAACGGGCCAGGCCTTCGCGGGTCGGGTCGATCGAACAGCCGATCAACGGAGTTTCCTTTCCGTCGGGCGGAAACGCTCTGAGCGCCACGACCAGGTCTTGCAATTGAAGGGTGGGTCGGCGGTTGCGGATGCCGACCACGCGCCCGGTCGGATCGACCATCCAGCCTTCGGCCGGGCCGGCGATCACGATGTCCTTCGATTCGGGATAGTAAAAGACGTAGCGCACTCGCTGCAGGCCGGCCAGATAACGCATCGTCTCGTCCGGCACCGCCTGGTTTCGCCGCAGCGCCGCTTCGAGCCGGCCCAGCGAAATCTTGCGAAGCTTGCTCCGCGCCGCCACGTCCGGGGCGAGCGAGGCGCGGGCCGCCAGGATCCGCTGTCGGGTTAGCATGCCGCTGCGATCGGTGATCACCCGTTTGTGCAAAACACCTTCCGCGTCGACGAACACGCCCGCCAGGTTAGACACCACGTCGTCTTGTTCATCTTGGGCTTTTGCCTGAGAGAATCCGCCCAGAACAAGAACGACAACGATCGAAGCCAAGAGGATTCGAGATCCAACAACTTGCCAGCGCATGAGCAACTTCTCCCAAAGGTTCCGGTAACACTCCCACCCGCGTGCATAGAGACACGCCGGGTGGGAGCGTAGAGTTGACGATGCAAGTCGACCCCCGCCGAGCAGGCCGGCTCGGGGATGCCACAATATGCATTCTAATTAGGCAAGCTAGGTAACGCAAACAGTTCCTCGGCAACCAGTTGCGGTTTTTCGGCCGCCGGTGGTGCGTGAAGACCGAGCCGGGTTTGGACGAACGCGTCTAAGCGCTTAATTTGAAATGGCTTATGGTTTGCGGGTCGCCGGACCGGCGGTCCACCGGCGGCGACGGCCGCCCGGGGTGGTTGTGCCGATTGGCAGGCTTCTGAGGTGCATGCCGCAGCCGGGGCGACGGCCCAGCGGCACGTTGCAATCCGGATTGCTTGTTGGGACAATTGATTCGATCGGCAAGCCGAAGCCATGGCCGCTGCGCACGCGGAAGGGGACAGGTCCCTTTTTCGGCTTGGGCCTTGGCGTGCCGAAGTCCGTCTTCTGGCCGAAAAATGGACCAGTCCCCTACTCGATGTCCACGACCTCGACGCTGTTGAGCCCCGAACTGCTTGCCCGGCTGGAAAAGATGGAGCTTCTCAGCCGGAAGATCTTCCGTGGGCGCATGAAGGGTGAGCGGCGGAGCCGGCGCAAAGGACAGAGCGTCGAATTCGCCGATTTCCGCAACTACGTACCCGGCGACGATCTGCGATTCGTCGATTGGAACACCTATGCGCGGCTCGAACGTCTTTTCTTGAAGCTCTTTTTGGAGGAGGAAGATCTCCATTTCTACGCCCTTCTCGACGCCAGTGCGTCGATGGATTTCGGCGAGCCGACCAAGCTCCGCTATGCCCAACAGTTGGCCGCCGCGTTGGGGTTTGTCGGGCTGGTTCGGGGGGACCGGGTCAAGATCGAAACGCTCGGGCAAGCGGCGGCCGCGCGGTCGTCCGTCTTTCGCGGCCGGCGCAGCATGTGGCGATTGTTCGACCACATCGAGAGCTTCGTGCCCGGTGAGACCGTCTCGCTTGCCCAGGGTGTGAAGAACTTCTGTCTTCGCAACTCGGGCAAGGGCATCGTCGTGTTGATCGGCGACCTGATGGACAAGGCCGGCTATGAGCCGGCGCTGCGGTATCTATTGGCCCAGCAGATGGACGTCTACGTGGTTCAGGTTCTCTCGGCCGAGGAGATCGATCCCGAGCTGGTCGGCGATCTGCGGCTGGTCGATTGCGAGGACGGCGACCAGGCCGACGTGACCGTCAGCGCTCCTCTGATGAAACGATACAAGCAGACGCTGGCCGCCTTCGTCGAGTCGGCCCGGGATTTCTGTACCCGACGAGGCATGGTCTATCTCCTGGTCCGCAACGAAGTGCCGCTGGAAGAGATGATCACCGACTACCTGGCCCAGAGGGGACTGATTCGCTGATGTGGCCCACCTGGATGAACATGCTCGGCTGGTGGCAGTGGGCGATTCTGCTGGCCGTGCCGCCGGCGATCATTTCGCTCTACTTCCTGAAGCTCCGCCGCCGGCCGGTGGAGGTTCCGAGCACGTATCTCTGGAGCCGCTCCATTGAAGACCTGCACGTCAACAGCATCTGGCAGCGGTTGCGGCGAAATCTCTTGCTGCTGTTGCAATTGTTACTGCTTCTCCTGCTTATCGTTGCACTCTTGCGGCCGGCCTGGCGGGGTGAGCAACTAATCGGCCATCGACTCGTCTTTCTGATCGACAACTCGGCCAGCATGAAGGCCACCGACGAGCGGCCGAACCGGCTCGAGCGGGCCAAGCGCCGCGCACTGGCGCTGGTCGACGAGATGCGCTCGGGCGACGTCGGCATGGTCATCAGCTTCGCCGATACGGCGCGGATCGAGCAGATGCGTACCGGCGATCGCGCGGCGCTCGGTCGGGCGATCCGTGCGATCAAGCCGACCGACCGCTCGACCTCGCTGGTCGAAGCGTTGCAGGTGGCCGCGGCCCAAGCCGATCCGAGGCAGATTGCCCAGGCGGCGGAGGAGGAGAACACCACGGCGGTCGACTCGCTGCCGGCCACCGCCTACATTCTGAGCGACGGCGGATTTGGACCGGTGAGCGAATCGACACTGGGCAACCTGAGGCCCGTCTACATCCCGATCGGCCGGTCCTCCCCGGCCAACGTGGCCATTCTGACGTTTGCCGTGCGGCGGCACGAGAGTCAGGAGGACTACCTGCGGGCGCTTGCGCGATTGAAGAATTTCAGTCCCAAGAAGGTGGACGTTGAGGTCACTTTGCGGCTCGATGGCAAGCTGAAGGATGCGGACCGTGTGGCGATCGAGCCCGGCCAGACTCGGCGAATCGCCTTCGATCTTGGCGAAGTTGACTCGGGCGTACTGCGGCTCTCGGTCGCGGCGCGTGATTGTTTCGCGGTGGACGACGAAGCCTGGGTAGCGGTCAACCCGGTGCGGCCGGCGGAGGTTCTGTTGGTCACACCGGGCAATCAGCCGCTGGAGCTGGCCCTGACGACGCGCTCGGCGGCCAAGCTGGCCCATGTCGTGGTCGAACCGACGAGTTTCTTGAAGACGCAGCAGTACGCCACGGCCGCTGCGGGGGGCGCCGACGACCTGATCATTTACGATCGGTGCCGCCCGACGACCATGCCACAGGCCAATACGCTTTTTATCGGCAATGTGCCGCCCGGCGAAGGTTGGTCGCGCGGCGAGCCGGTTGCCGCGCCCCGGATCATCGACACCGATCCGACTCATCCGATGATGCAATGGCTCGCGATGGACGACGTGGTTCTGCGGGAAGGTCGGCCAATCGGGGTTCCGCCCGGTGGAGACATCCTGATCGACAGCGATGCCGGACCGATGCTGGTCATTGCTCCCCGCGAGACGTTCCAGGACGCGGCGACCGGTTTTCTGCTGGTCGAAGAAGAGGAGGGCGGGCAGGTCGGCCGAACCACCTGGCCTATTCGCCCAAGTTTTCCCATGTTTGTGCTTAACACATTGGGATATTTGGGTGGTGGCGTCCAGGAACCCGGCCACCGGAGCGCCCGACCGGGACATCCCATCACGTTGGAGGCGGCCACCGGAGGGTCGATCTCGGTGGTTCATCCGGACGGACAGGCCACGCGTCTGGAGGCGGTTCGGGCGGGCCGACGCCGTTTCTCCGCCACCGAGCAGTTGGGTGTCTACGAAGTTCGGTCGGGTGGAAGGACCGTTTCCCGATTTGCCGTGAACCTTTTTGATCCCAGGGAAAGTGATTTGGCCCCCCGCGGGGCACTCGATATGGGTGCCGAAAAGATTGCAGGCCGATCGGGTTGGGAGGCGGCTCGTCGCGAAATCTGGCGTCCGTTGCTGCTGCTGGGGCTGTTCGTATTGATTGTCGAGTGGTATATCTATAACCAGCGTGTCAGTATGTGAATGGTGCTCGCCAGGTCATCCTGAGCGTAGCGAAGGATCTCGATGGCTAAGGAGATCCTTCGCTGCGCTCAGGATGACCCATTGAGGCATCACCCAGCCAAATTTGGAACTACTGAAAGTAACAAGAATCGGGTGCTATGCCCAGACTCTTTTCACCGCGCCGTAAGTCGACTTCTCGCACCAAGCGACGTCGCCGCAAGGTGATCCATCGGTGGCTGGAGCATCCCTTGGTGAAGCGGCCGGTCAGCTACGAGAAGTACCGGGACAAGGTGCGGCACGTTTACGACGGTCCTCAGGGCGCCATGCTGGCTACCTGCAGCATGCTCTCGCTGCACGCACCGCTGGGCGAGCGGCTCTTCCGGGAGCGCCGGTTCGACCTTCGCGGCGCGCGACGGATCCTCGACGTCGGCAGCGGGGCCGGGCAGATCGCCAAACACGTGTTGAAGTATGCCGACCGCGACGCCGAACTGACGTGCTTCGATTTGTCGCACGAGATGCTGCGTCGTGCCCGGGCGCGCCTGAAGAACGATCGCCCTCGCTACGTCGTGGCCGACCTGACGCGTCTGCCGTTTGACGACGAGGCGTTTGATTGCGTGACGTGCGGCTACGTGCTGGAGCACGTGCCCGACCCGAGGCTGGGCCTCTCGGAACTGGCTCGCGTGATGATGCCCGGCGCGAAGATGTTGCTGCTGACCACCGAAGACAGTCTGGGCGGCGCGTGGACCAGCCGGATGTGGTGTTGCCGGATGTACAACCGCCAGGAGCTGCTGGGCATCTGCGAAGACCTCGGGCTGCATTGGCGAAGGGAACTCTGGTTCACGCCGGTGCACAAGGTCTTCCGCGCGGGGGGAATCTGCGTGGAGATCGTGCGGGAATAAGATTTCTTAGAACGTGTTTTGAAAATGGCTGTAGCCCATCCACGGGTGCCATGGGCG
>CAZWWC010000318.1:0-5306 GCA_964637625.1 uncultured Planctomycetaceae bacterium | reverse complement strand
AGAGACGCCTCGTGCGCAGCCTGAACGGCCGGCAAAAGCAACGCGATGAGAATGCCGATAATGGCAATCACCACAAGGAGTCCAACAAGTGGTAAACCAGACTCAGTAGTTCCAAGTTTGGCTGGCTGACACCTCAGCAGGTCATCCTGAGCGTAGCGAAGGATCTCGATTGTCCAAGGAGATTCTTCGCTACGCTCAGCAGTGACAATGCCAGGTCTCGATGGAATTTGGAACTACTGAGACTTGCATCCGGCTGAGTGGGCGGCATGTGCCGCCGCCGCTTGCCTCATAGCTGTTCTTTTCGCTGTCCATATCCCTCAGGGAATGGTCTGACTTGTGGTCTTCCTTTGAAGGCTTTTCGGCGGTTGTTGGAACGTGACCGGCTTGCCTCCGCCTTCTGCCTTGCCGGGGCCGATCTCAATCGCCTGAGCCATGGCCGATTGGCCGTCCGGGTTGTAGAATCGGATCGAAATCAGGCCGCTGCGGGGCCGGATGTCGTTGAAGACCAGATCGACCGCCTTGCCGTAGCCGCCCGCCGTGGCCGCAATGTCCACGTCGCGGACCACCTCCTTGCCCTGGATTTGGATGCTCGTGGCGAATCGGCCGGGCCGCTCGGGTTTTTGCAGCTCGGCCAGCTTGATCCGCACGTGATACGTCGCGCTGGGCGATACCGTGAAATGGATCGTAAAATCGTTGCCGTGCATGCCGTAGCGGTAGAGTTCCGGGTCTTCGCTGCCGAGAATCTTCCCGCCACGTGGCTCGGTCCAGAAGGCGATCGGCACCAGATCGGCTTTCTTGGAGATGCGCATGACGACCTCCGTTGCCGGGCGCCACGTGTGCCCTTGTGAGTCGACGTAGTCGTTTCGGTTACTGTAGCCGAAAATCACCCGCTGCGGCTCGTCCGAACCGCCGCCGGAGCCGAAGCCGGTCGCGCCGGTGGCCGCCGACCATTGCAGGCCGTCAACATAGACATGGCTGCCCTTGGCGACCGGGTTTCGCTCACCGAGAACAACCACCTTCAGCGTGTGCTTTGCTTGTTTCAGACCGTTCTTATAGTAAAGCACCTGTTGGTCGCGCGGTGTCGGGCACCAACAGTCCAGGCCGACCGGCTGCTTCACGCCGTCGAGGTAGATGTCGGCCATTGCGCCGTTGGGATCGGCCCGACCGATGAGCCGAACCTGATTGCCGTCGAATGTGAAGGTTGCCTCGCAGCCTGCGGTGGTCGCCGTGTGAAGCTTGCCGTGGTAGGCGGCGGCGTCCTCGAAGACGTCCCACTTGCCCGTGTACCGCAGCACATCGTCGTCGACCATTTGTTGAGGGTCGTCGCCCTCGACGACGATTCGTGTTTGCTCGTCGTGGCGGATCGTGACGATGCAATCTCCGTTTTCGAGCGGACGGATCGTGTAGCCGCCCTCGTCGAGCCTTTCGGCAACGGCGAGCGCCTTGCCGTCGGCCGTGACCGACCGCGGGACAAACGCCAGCCGCAAGACGTCGACCCGCTGGCCCGGCTCCGCGAAGGTCTCGTACTCGATCCGTCCTTTGCCGTAGACGACGGACCTAACGATCGAACTGCTCCGCATGATGTGGTTCTCGCAGCTGGCGCCGAGAATGTCGGGCCGCCACGACATGCCATCGAGTGTGTATTTCATGGGCGTGGGATGGGCCAGGTTGAACCACGTCTTGCTCACGTAGACCCCGCCGTGTATCAAGTCTTCGACAACGCCGTTTTCGTGCGCGTCATAGGTGCTGATGAGAATCATCCGCCGGCCCAACTCGCGGGCCCAGGCGATGTCGGCCTCGTGGCCGTAGCGCAACACAAAGGCAGCCAGAATCTGGGTCGAATACTGGAGCGAAAGGCCGCAACAACTACTCGATTCGGGCAGCGCCCACGCGCCCGAGTAGGGGCCGCCTTCGGATTTCGGATTGACGGTCGCACGGGCGAAGAACAACGTTATGATATTTCGGCAGTCTTGCTGCCAGTTGGGAAATCGGTCCGGGTGGTCCATCATGTACTGCGCCGCAAAACAGGGTAGGACAACCGTGCAAACGGGGCATTGCCAGTCCCAGAAATGGTGACCCCAGGTCGAATCCTCCGTCCAGCGCGGCAGCAGCTCGTCTCGCAGGTAACGCTCGCCGGCGTCTCGGGCCTTGAGGATGGCGCCGTCCTCGCCCGTGTGGCCGAGCCGGATGACGTCGTCCAAAAACAGTAGCACCAGCACGACTCCACCGGTCATTCGGTGGTCCTTCCACCTTTTGACGTCTTCCGGGTTGGCATAGCGTGGCCAAGGTGCCTTGCCTGGGGTGTGATCGCAATGCTCGGCCAGCAAGTCGGCCCAATGGTTGATCGCTTTCAAATACCGCTCGTTCCCCGTCAGCCGGTAAGCGGCCGCTAGGCTCAAGCCCACTTGGCAGGCGTAATCGAGCTGAATGAATCCCTTCGGGTTGGCACGACCATAGGCCTTGCCTCGCGTCGGACAGCTAATGAGAAATCCCGGCCAGCGGTGCCCGGCCGGCGTCTGGCAGTAGTCGAGCAGGTAGTCGGCGTTAATGGTGACCGGCCCGATGGCGGCCGGGTCGCCCGTGTAGCGGTAGTAGTTGATGAGACCTCCCATGATATAGGCGGATCTCTGGCCCAGGTCGCCGTTTTGCCAATCCCTGAGCTTGATGGTCGGAGTGATTTTGCCCTCGGGCGAAATCCGCCATTCTCCGCTGAACACGTAGCAAGGCCCAGGCGTCACGGCCGTCGCGCGGTCGGCCCAGGGGTATCGCTTCAGCGTCTCGGCCGCCACGCGGACGCGGAAGTCGCACTGCCCGTTCAACCCCCGATACCATGGGGCAATCACGCCGTGAGGGTCTTCGACGGCCGGGTGGGCAAAATACTGGGTTCCCTTTTGGGCATTTGCCGTTTTGGGGGGCTCTGCGATGGAATATCCGCAAAACGCCAACACAAGAATTCCCGGAAGCAATATGCGAACGGTTTGAACCATGACGTTCTCCTCAAAGTTTCCTGGTGCGTCACGACGCACCCTACAACTGAACCACCTACTCGCGGGCAGCGTCTGGCATCAGCGTAAGCGTGTACTTGTAAGCGTCCGCGTTCCACGTATTACTGGGATCCTCACCCAGCCGAGCCAGGCAGATCTCGAATTGATGGGTTTCACGGTTTTCCAGCAGTGAGAAGTTCGACAATTGCAGGTACTTGCCATCGCCTGGGCGCCGGCCACCAATCAACGTGACCGTGTTTTTCTTCAAGGCCACGTTCGCCTCGTCTACTTCGGCGATCACCAACGGATAGCGGTAGTGATTCCCCTCGGCCGGATTCATGTTGATATTGCCCACCCAGTAGAGCTTGCCGGTCTGGCTGTGACGAATCAACTGATGGATGCTCGACGGCGAGTAGAATCGGGTACCATCGTCGTATTTCAATTCCATGGGTTGACTGATCGTTTTGCCGCCGTCGGTCGAAATCGTGTAGCGCTTGCGGCCCGGCTGGTTATGTTGAGGCTTCAGCTTGACGTTCGAGCAACGATAGATGGTCAGCAGCCGGCCGTCGGTCAACTCCGCGATGCAAGGCTCGCTGAGCCCGCGCGACGAGACGTGTCGCGGCACCCAGACCACGTTGCTGGCCGTCCAGTCGTATTTTCCCGAGGCGGCGTCCCAGCGTCCCACGAAATTGGCGGCGCCACCGCCGCGACCATGCGCCGGGGTCCCCTTGAAGCTCGACGGGATCTTCTCGGGGTTCAGATCCGGCGCATCATCCGGAACGTTGCAGCACGACCCGGGAAACAGCAGCGATCCGTCCCGTCGAATGTAGAGGTTCGTGCCGGGATAGCAGCTGTTGTTGTTCAAGAAGTCCGGGTTGAACGGATCGTTGGGATTGAAATCGTTGCCTTCCTCGTAACGCAACAATTGCGGCTCGCTCCACGTGCGACCGTTGTCGCGCGACAAACGAACCAAGCAATGGTTGTAATAGGTGCCCTTGTGTTTCGTCTGACGTAGCCAGACGGCGACCAGTGCCTCGGAGGATGGATCGTAGATCATTGCCACCGGTCCCCAAAAGATGCGAGTACTGTCCACGTAGGTAATCAGTTCGGGAACAGGCTCGAACGCCGACCAGGTTCGGCCGTTGTCCGACGACCGACGCCGCTTGGGCTTGAATGGCGTGTCGCTCTTGGCCATGTACATCACCGTTTCCTCCAACTCCAGGCCCGGCCCCCGATAGCCCTGGGTCACCCCCACCGACACCTTGGGTTTTGGATGCTTCCGTGACAATTCCCGCTTCACCTTGGCGATCGGCTTGTTCACCTCCCACGGAGCTTCGGCCGCGAGGCTGCCGGGCAGGAGAAGAAACGCTCCCACAATCAAAATCAACGATCGCATGCTCACCATGGTTCCTCTCCTACAATGGTAACCTATCGATGTTCGCGAGAACAGTGGGCCCGTGGGTCTCCATGGGGTTCCGTATTAGACACCGGGCTCACGTTGGTTGCTGGCTGGTCATTAGCCGCGCAGGGGGCAATAATGCCATCTGCAACACGCCAGGGCTACCGACGCGGCGACGACAAGCAGAGCCAAGCGACTAGGCTCGGGCACGGCCGCCGCTTCACTGGTGCCATGATCCCAATTGGCCGCCATGATCGCCGCGTCGATCGGGCCGACGACTCCGTCACCGTCGAAATCGCCGTCGTCGGCTCCGTTAGTGGTTGAGTCTCCCCAGTTTGCGGCTACGATCTGAGCATCCACGTCGTCGACCTTCCCGTCGCCGTTCGCGTCGCCTAGGATCAAGACTAAGAACGTGTTTTGAAAAGGGTGCCACTGCTGGCTTGTCCAGCAGTGCCGGCTACAAAATCCACCCACAAACAAGGGCGGACAAGCCGCCCATGGCACCCTTACCGGTGGCTACAACCATTTTTCAAACACGTTCTAAGACGTGGTATCCGGATTCCAATTTCACAGTCGCCCAATAGCTATCTTTCAGGTGACCGTTCGCGCGTCTCAGAACCATTCTGAAGCAATTGTGCGCTGAGCGGTATAAGTGGTGTTTTCGTTGGAATTGTTTGTGTTGTCAAACGTATCTGGACCATCATCGTCACCTGCTCGCAGCAGGGCCGATCGGTGTTCGAGTTCTTGTCGGAGTCGGTCCAATCTCATCTTTGCGGTGCTCCGCCGCCCTCACTGCTGCCGTCAGGCGCCTGACGGCCTTCTCTGATGCACTGACTCTTTCGCCGGTCCTTTCGTTAACGGACTGCTCTGTCAGGCACAGCCTGACCTACTAGTTCGTCTATCCTTTATTGTCATGTATGGTG
>CAZWWC010000317.1:0-5360 GCA_964637625.1 uncultured Planctomycetaceae bacterium | reverse complement strand
GGGCGGGCAAGCCGCCCATGGCACCCAACTCGTGCCTGACACTTGAGGGTAGACGGACTACTAGGGGACTGTCCCGATTTTTCCGGAGCGCCAGCGGAGGAAAAATGGGACTGTCCCCCTCTGATATGCTTTACCGAGCCGCGACCGTGAGGGAACGGTCATTTGCTTTCTACCAAGCCGGCGCGGCCCCATCAGGGGGTTGCCCTTGGCCGCCTCGCCACAAAATATGATTGACATTTGTCCAAAATCACGGTCGAATAGAATTAGGGTATGCTTGGGTCAGGTCGACGGGCCCAAGCGTCCCCCCACCAAGGGCGAAGCAGGGGAGTCAGTCGAATGTCTTATCTGGCCCTCTCCCCCGCTGGCGGCACGGTTTCGCGTGTCGGTCGGGTCAGCCGCGGCTACCGACTCGCTATCCATCGTGCCGGCCACAACTCGCCAGATCAGGAGACAGACGTGAAGAGGTTCCATTCTCCAAAAACCGGACCACGTGCCGGCAATAGGGTGCCACTGCTGGCTCGCCCAGCAGTGCCGGGGACTGTCCCAATTTTTGCCCGGGGACTGTCCCGATTTTTGCGGAGCCGCAGGCGGAGCAAAAATGGGACTGTCCCCCTCCGGCCGCGCCGGGTGCCACTGGCTGCTTGCCAGCCAGTGCAGGAAACGGTCCCCCGCCGCCGGGCCTACACCCTGGTCGAAATGCTCATGTCCGTCACGCTGACGCTCATCATGATGGCCCTGGTCGTCCAGATCTTCGGCCTGGTCGGCAGCAGCGTGGACAACTCCCGGGCCGTCCTGGAAATGAACGACCAGTTGCGCTCCGCCACCGCCCGACTCCGACTCGACCTGCAAGGCGTGACGGCCGACATGACGCCGCCGCTGTCGCCGGAGGCGGGCAAGGGCTATTTTGAGTACATTGAGGGACCCCGCGGGCCAGTTTACCTGCTTCACACGGTCGCCCTGAATACGGACGACCCGGCTAATCCTGCCGACACCACCGTCGCCGACAACGACGACATCCTCATGTTCACCACCCGCAGCCGGGGCGATCCGCTGGTGGGCCGCGTGTTTGTCCGAAGCGCATCGGGCGACGAACAAAAAAGCGCCGAATCGGAAATCGCCGAAGTCTGCTGGTTCGTACGCGGCACGACGCTCTACCGCCGGGTGCTGCTGATCAAACCCGATTTCGATCCTCATTTGGGAACACCCGTTCGGGAAATACTCAGTTGGGCCAATCTGGTGAGCGGCTCGGGTTCGCTCTATCAAATGCCCGACGCCCCGCTCTTCGCCAGCCTTGCCGATGCCGATCGCGGTTTCTACAACAACTTCGATCTGTCGGTGCGCCTCGAAGGCCTGGTCATGGGCGACGCGGCTCCCACGGACGCCTGGGTTTGGGTGCCCAACACGCTGGCCGACCTGACCAAACGCGAAAACCGTTTCGCCCATGAGCTCCATCAGAGCCCGGGCCGCGGCTTTCCGTTCCATCCCCACATGCAAGGGCCGACCGGCAGTCAGGTCTACACGAATTGGCGATACCTCGGCCTGCCCACGTTGCGCGAGTGCTCGTGGTGCCAAGATGCATCCAACGCATGGTGGCCGGGTTTTCCGCGACAGAACGTTTCGCTCACGTTGCTCACTCCATTCACCGCAGAACAATTCGACGCCTGGAACACCCCGCTGCCTTACAGCCACAGCCAGGTCGACCCGGATACCGGCACGCTGAAGGCCTATCCCGGCCCCCGCGTGGCCGAGGACGTGATCCTGACCAACGTCATCGGCTTCGACGTCAAGGCGTGGGACCCGGGCGCGCTGATCCTCTCGTACCGTAATACTGGTGTTGCCTGCGTGCCGGGCGATCGGGGCTATCCGCCTTGGGACAAGCCCACCAGGCCGCAATCTGAAGTACTGGACATATTGCAGGGAACGCACGCTGATTGGCACATCGTTGGCCACGGCGCCTATGTCGATCTGGACTATGCACTTCCCTTTATCAGCCTCAGTAGTTTGACTCTTGATGAGATCAGGAGCGTGTCCTTTTTCTCTGGACCACCGGATCCTCGGTCGCGGGTCACGCTTACTTATCCCAACGGTGTACCGTTGCCAAACGCCAGCAGCACCTACGATACCTGGTCGACCCATTATGAAAAAGACGGAGACAATCAGGACGGAGTTTTCGGGCCAGACCAGGGCACCAACGGCTTCGATGACGGTGGTGTTCCTGGCATCGTCGACGATGCCCTCGAGCAGGAGGCGCCGCCGCCGTACGCCGTGCCGCTGCGGGGCATCCGGATCAAGATCCGCGTCTTCGAGCCCGACACCCGGCAGATCCGCGAAGTGACCATCGTCCAAGACTTCCTGCGGGAATAAGGGACTGTCCCGGTTTTCTCCGCCGGGGACTGTCCCGATTTTTGCGGAGCGACAGCGGAGCAAAAATGGGACTGTCCCCTGCCGTATGTCCGCGGCGTCGTGGGGCTTCCGCCCCACGCTATGAAAGGACGATGAACCAACGCTGGTGCGCGCAAACACACATCCTACTGCCTACTGCCTACTGCCTACTGCCCGCTGCCTGCTGAACATGGACGATTACGAACTTCTCGACTTCGGCCGAGGCCGGCGCCTGGAGCGGTTCGGTCCTTGCATCGTCGATCGCCCTTGCCCGACGGCCGAAGGACTTGCCCAGGGCGATCCCGACCTCTGGCGCCGGGCCGACGCCCGATTCGAGCGGACCTCGGCCGATTCGGGCCGGTGGACCGGCCGAAGCGACCTGCCCGAGCGATGGACCGTCCAGACGGGCAGCTTCCGCATGGAGTTGAAGCTCAGCCCGGTCGGCCATCTGGGCGTCTTTGCCGAGCAGGCGGCTAACTGGGACTGGATCGCCGCCGAGATTGCACGGGCCGCCCGGCCGCTTAAGGTACTCAACCTGTTCGCCTACACCGGCGCAAGCACGCTCTCGGCGGCCGCGGCCGGCGCGGCCGAGGTGGTCCACGTCGACGCCGCGCGAAACACGCTCGCCTGGGCCCGACGCAACGCCGAGCTCTCGGGACTGGCCGACGCGCCGATCCGCTGGATCGCCGAGGACTCGCCGAAATTCGTCCACCGCGAGCTCCGGCGGGGTAATCGCTACGACGCGGTCATCCTCGATCCACCCAGCTACGGCCACGGCGCTGGCGGTGAGGTCTGGCGGTTGGCGAAACACCTGGGCCCGTTGCTTGCCGCTTGTGCCGAGTTGACCGCCGGCCGGCGCTCGTTCCTCCTTCTGACCGCGCATACGCCCGAGTTCGACGCCTGGCGACTCGCCGAGATGCTTCGCGAGGCATTGGGCGATACAGGAGATGAAGGGGACAGTCCCATTTTCGCTCCGCCGGGTGCCACTGGCGTTTCGCCAGTGCCTGCGACAAAAGGGGACAGTCCCATTTTTGCTGTGCAAAAATTGGGACAGTCCCCGAAGCAGACCACGATCGACACCTCGACGATGACGCTCCGCACGGCGGCCGGCCGCGCGCTGCCCAGCGGCGCGGCCGTGCGATGGAGCCGGCCGTAGGTCAGGCTGTGCCTGAGAGCTGCGAATGGCCGACGCGAGCAGCACGATCCGATCGATCAGCAGTAGCGGCCCAAGGTGCTTTCGTGTATCCTGTTTAGCGGGGCCGCTTGCGGCTCGTTGCGGTCGAACCACAAGCAAGCCCCTTCGCGCAAGAACGCGAAGCACTCTCGATCGAGGGCATTCCCATGAAAAGACTATGGCTATTGCTACTCATCCTGCCAGTTGTGCTCATTCTCGTACCGCTGGGCGTCGCGTTTTTTACCTGTCGCGACATCGCCCCGCCCGACACGTCGGACCTGGTGCCCAAGCGCGTCGAGGTCGCCGACGACCAGAACGCCTTCACCCATTTCAACGCGGCCGCCGCCGCGCTCGACTGGCCCGAGGACGAGCACTTGATCTGGGACATCGCCGCGGGCAGGAAAAGCGATCCGCAGTACGTGGCCGATCTGTTGGCTCGCAATGAGAAGGCAGTCGCGCTGTTGGAGCGGGGCCTGCGTTGCCGCATCTGCCAGTCGCCCGAGGTGCGTAGCTTCTCCGACCCGCTGGACTATTCTTACCAGTGGCGCAAACTGAGCAAGCTGCTAACACTTAAGGTGGACCATAATCGAAAGGCGGGCCGGATCGCCGAGGCTGCGAAGACATGCCGGCAGCAAATTCGCTTGGGCGAGTTGATCGAGGAGCACCCGGCGTGTTTTATCAACTATCTCATTGGAATCACGATTCTCGGACAGGGCCTGGAGTCGTCCCGGGCGCTGGCCGCCGACGGGGGCACGTCACGCGACGACCTTACCCGACTTGCTCAAGCACTCGATCGGGTTTCACGACTGGATCAAGGCTTGGTGCGAGCACTGAAGTGCGAATACCAGATGTCGGCCAATACGATTGACGACCTGCGCGACGGAAAAATGGATCTTCATGATCTTGCCGGCCGGAAGACGGGCCGTTCTCGTCGGGCGAGCATCGGCTATTTCTTCCAACCCAACAAGACGAAACAGATGTTCGCCGAGATCTGCCGCAACAACATCGAGAACGTGGCGCTTCCGCGTGCCAAGAGAAAGTTTATCGACCAGGAGGAAATGGTCGGCGCCAAGAAGCACCGAGTCATGTCGATGCTTGCGCCGAATCAGGTTGGCAGAATCCTCGTCTGTCTGCTTGCCCCGGCCGTCGACGCCCTCTTGGAAGCCCAATGCCGAACCGACATGCATCTTGCCGCCACGCGGTTGATCGTGGCATGCGGG
Source organism: uncultured Planctomycetaceae bacterium (assembly GCA_964637625.1). Taxonomy (GTDB): domain Bacteria; phylum Planctomycetota; class Planctomycetia; order Pirellulales; family Thermoguttaceae; genus UBA11386. The sequence goes on along the minus strand of CAZWWC010000317.1, from coordinate 584 downwards.
CGTTACGAGAAGGACCACGGCCAACTGCCGCCGACGCTCGACGCGCTGGTGCCCAAGTATCTCAACGCCGTGCCGGCCGATCCGTACGACGGCAAGCCGTTTCGATACCTCCCAGACCGGGCCGTCGTCTATTCGGTGAGCAAGGATCTCAAGGACTCGGGCGGATCGGAGAAGTCGACCACCGGGGAGGCGTACGAAAGCGAGATAGAACGCCTGGTGAACGCCGAAGACGCCATCTTCTACATCCACGGCCGGCCGAAGCCAAAAGGGCCGGCCGAATCCACTGAATCTGCCGAAACGTCCAAGCCTGCCGATTCGCCGTAGTGTCTCGCGGCCGCTCGGCTTCTGGAAACATGCGTGACACGATGGCCATCCACAACATGATGTAGACCAATGAGTTTGGTGTGGTTAGCCGCAAGAGAGTCTGCACTGCGACCACTCTGGCGGGGAACCGCCGATCGATGTTTCCCCCCTCCCCCCGCGAGATTTTTCCGTGCCCGGTAACTGGTCCAACCGGTTCCCAAAACGCCCCAAATCGGTTTTGATGAGTCTGAAGGCGCAACGTCTCCTCGCGCATCCGGATC
>CAZWWC010000316.1:0-5429 GCA_964637625.1 uncultured Planctomycetaceae bacterium | reverse complement strand
TGCCGCATGGTGCCTGAGGACATCACGGAGGCGAGACGGTTTCGCCGCCGAAGCGGGTGCTCACGCCGTGATACACGGCCATGTCGATGGCGTCGTCGAGGAAGGAGACGTGACCGTCGGCCCAGGCGAAAAACGCCCCGCCGGGGTGCCGGCTGTGAAAGCCCGTGTTGTCCAGAGCAAGCCAGTCGCCGATGGCGTCGCGGTCGACGTAGTTGATGGGGATGCTCGTGAAGGCGATGGAGCCGTTCGACAAGGCCCAGACCCTGAAGTGGTCGTACTCGGGCACGATTTCGCCGCCGATGATCGTATTGCTCGTGCCGTCTTCAAAGCTGTTGAGGGTCACCGGCTGTAGGTAGCTGTGTCGCCAGAAGGTGCCGGTGCATTCGAGGATACCCGCTGATCCCGGATCACAGAGGTTGTTGCAGTAGGGCAGCCCGCCGAACGTGCACGGGGTGGATCCGCCCAGCGGCACGTGGGGTCCTATGACGCCGGCGTAGTTCATCGTGGCAAGAGGAACACTGTGTTGACTGGGATAGCGCCACGCATCGGTCCGGACGACGTCCGGGCTGTCCGGACCGAGTAAATCGCTCGGACAGAGGTAGGCGGGAACCAGCTTGCCGACGACGCTCTGGTTCTGGGCATTCAATATCCCGTGACCGCTGGCGGCGGTGCCGCTGAGATCCATCATTTCGACCAGATTGCCATGCTCGAGGAATGGGAGAATCCCGATCATCCAGCTCGCCCCGTTTGTAGCCATGTTGGGATGGTCACCTGGACAACGGTCTTGCGGGAAATTGACGGGAAACACGCCGGACTGGCTCTCGTAGGTGAGCGCGGCCAGGGCGATTTGCTTCAGATTGTTGCCACACTGCATCCGGCGTGCCGCCTCGCGGGCCGCCTGCACGGCCGGAAGCAACAGGGCGATGAGAATCCTTATGATGGCGATGACCACGAGCAGTTCGACCAAAGTAAAGGCCGGCCTGTTCCGCTCACTCCAGAACGATGGGCCACTCATTTCGTCCCTCCTTTACCTCGAAACGCAACGGAGACTGATCCGCCACGGAGTACTTCCTTGGGATTCGTGTTTTCGGAACCGTCGACTCCGGCCGGTTCTGATCCTCTTTCACAATGACCCCGGCACGGCAGTGTACGGTCACCCGATGCCAACCTAACGCCGCACCGTCGCGATCGACGGTCTTCATCCGGTAGGACCCGTCCGGGCCGGGCGTGCCTTGCTCCGGCAGAAACACGACCCGACCGTATGTAAGCGGCTTGCCCTGGTACGTGACGGTACCCTCCACCGTACCCATGGCAAACGGCAACCGGGAACCGCAACCGAGAATCGGAACGAGGACCGCTAGCCACAGGCATCGCCGGCCGAGACGACCGGCACGCGACGCGGGTGTCCAGCGGCGAGCGTGCATTGCGTTCTCTCTCTGAGGTGGCCCCCGAAAACTGGACAGCCTGATAAGGTGTATAATCCGTTCTGGAGTAGCCTATCAGGAGGTTCATGTGATGAGCAAGAAGCGTCGCACATTTGGGGCGTCGTTCAAGGCGAAAGTGGCCTTGGCGGCGGTCCGCGAAGACAAGACGACGGCCGAACTGGCGAGCAAGTTTGGGGTCCATGCCAACCAGGTATCGACCTGGAAAAGGCAACTTCTGGAGCAGGCGGCGGAGCTGTTTGCCGACGGACGCAGCCGGAAGCAGGATGAGACGTCAGCAGGCGAGGAGCAGCTCTACGAGCAGATCGGCCGGCTGAAAATGGAGGTGGACTGGCTTAAAAAAAAGGCTGCCGAACTCGGCTGAGGAGAAGCGTCGATGGATCGAACCGAAGCATGGCGAACTGAGCATCGTCCGGCAGTGCAAGCTGATCGGCCTGCCTCGATCGACGTGGTACTACGCGCCCGCCGGCGAGTCGGCGGAGAACCTGGAGTTGATGCGGCGGATCGACGAGCAGTTTTTGCGGACGCCCTTTTACGGCAGCCGCAAGATGGCCAAGATCTTGGGCTTCAATCGCAAGCGGATTCGGCGGTTGATGCGGCAGATGGGCATCGAGGCGATTTATCCGAAGCGGCGGACCACCTGGCCGTCGGCCGGACACAAGATTTACCCATATTTACTGAGGAATCTGGCGATTTCGCGGCCCGACCAGGTGTGGAGCACCGACATCACCTACGTGCCGATGCGTCACGGTTTTCTGTACCTGGCGGCCGTGATCGACTGGTACAGCCGCTACGTGCTCTCTTGGCGGTTGTCGAACACGCTCGACGGCCGCTTCTGCCTCGAAGCCTTGGACGAGGCGTTAGGCCGGCGACGTCCGGAGATTTTCAACAGCGACCAGGGGAGCCAGTTCACGGCTGCCGCGTTCACCGGGCGGCTGGAAGCGTGTGGCGTGGCGATCAGCATGGATGGGCGTGGCCGGGCGTTGGACAACGTGTTCGTCGAGCGACTGTGGCGAAGCGTGAAGTACGAGGAAGTGTACTTGAAGGACTATGCATCGGGCTGGGAAGCGGAGGACTCGCTGGCGAGCTACTTCGATTTCTACTGCCACCAGCGTCCGCATCAGGCCCTGGACTACCGGACGCCGGCGGCGGTATACTTCGCTACCGGGTGAGTGCGGCAGCGCCACGGGTCGGCAAATCAACACGAAGTCGCGCGCAAAAAATGGGAGAACCAACCGGTACCCAACAAGTGACCAAGCTTCTGCGTCCGCGCCAGCCCTTTGAGGGGGCTGGCGGGCCGCTAAGCCCAACCCACTACACCTTATTCAACCCCGTTCGCTGTCCAAAGAATGGGGTCCACCTCGAGTACCTCACCTCCGGCTCGCGTGGAAAGTGCCTGGTATACACGAAATGCAATGTTGTCTTCGAGAAATTCGACGTGCCCATCCCCAAACGCAAAGTTGGCTCCATCGGCATGCCAGCTGGCAAACGCTCCATTGACATCGTAGCCGTACACGTTGAACGTCCAGCCTTCGCCCGGTGGCGTGTTCAACGGATTGGCGGTTGAGCGGTGGACACACAATTCGCGGACTCCTGCACTCCAAAAATTCAACGAAGGGAGCGTGTCGGACTGAACCACTTCACCGGCGAACATGGTGTTGCTCAGACCGCCGTCGTCTGCCCCAAATGAGCCGGCCACGAGTGCATAGCTACCTGTGGCGATCTTCTCTTTAGGCGTTCCCCGCATGAGCAGGAGAAACGGGCCCCGATTCGTCGCTCGGACAAACATACACCTCGGGTCGTTGGGCGAGAGCGTCCCGATTGGTTGGAAGCCATACGGCGGTGCCGGTGTAGATTGCCCAGGGCCCCGTGGTGAAATCGAACATGTCGTAGACCGCTTGCTGTTGGACGAACGGCAGAATCGCCACCAGGCCGCTTGTGCCGACGGCTTGACGTATCAGCAAACAAGGTACGTTTGATCCTTCCTCCTGAGCGCCGTCACATCCGACTCGACCGGCTGGATAACGGCCGTGATTGTTCTCGTACGATCCTAAGGCCAGCGCAATCTGCTTCAGGTTCGACGAGCACTGCATGCGTCGGGCCGCTTCCCGGGCCGCCTGCACCGCCGGCAACAGCAAAGCAATAAGGATCCCGATGATGGCGATCACCACGAGCAGCTCGACCAGGGTGAATCCCTTCGAGCCCGATCGGCGTATGGCACGGCCATTCATGACGAGTCTTCCTGTCTGAATTGACCAGAGCGAATTTCCAAACCATCATCGGGGTGCCTGGGCCATAGCATAGCGGTGGCCCAGAGTCCAAACGACCGGGCCTTCGCTGCGCTCACTCCTGGGCACCCGGCAATAGCCAAGTCTTTCAAATGTCCTCAAGTCATCTGGGGCACCGCTGCGCTATGTCCCAGCCACCCGGCAGATTCACTGCCTTTGCGCAGGGTAATAATATGCTTGTTTTCGCAGGATGCACGCCGAGGGCCGACGGTTCCAGGTTGGAGCAGTAGCTCACGGGCCGACCTGGAGCACGACGTCACCGTAGCGTTGGTTCGGTCCCAGTTCGTTCAATAAATGGGGCCCCGCCGTCCCAGCTGAGGTCGATCACCAGCGAATCAGTCGGTTCCTTGACCTCGACGCTCAGGCCGGAAGTATCGTGCTTCCCATATTTCTTCGGCACGTGCCAACGGCGCGTGTTGGGATTGATCACTTCGCAGGCCGTGACCTCGATGCGATGGGTACCGATCACCGCTCCGTCGGTCCCATCGTAGCAGGTCAAAACGAAACGTCCATCGGGCCCGATTTCACCGCCGGAGGCACGCGCGCCGTCGGGGATAAAGCGAATATAGCCCAGCGCGAGCGGTTTCCCGTCGATGAGCACTTTGCCCGCGACGGGCACCCGCGTCGGACGCCCATCGGAACAACCGGCCGACAAACAAATGGCCACTGCCAGCAGCAAGAGCGCGTGCTGTTGTGCCACAACCCGGTTGACGAACACGATACCTTCTCCCTGTTCAGACAGTCATACGGCGTCGGCGGGGGTGGCTAGGGCATAGCGCAGCGGTGCCCCAGAAGGTTGAGAACTGGGCCTTTCCCGGCGCGCCGGGACGCTCATTCCCAGTGACCCTATGCCTGCCAATTTGGTTTTGAAATGTGCTCTAATAGTCGATGTCGAGAACTGCTCCATCGGCAATTTCCGAGAGCCTTCGATACATGGCCAGATCGATCTCATCGGGGATGAAGGTGACGTGGCCACCGGCCAGTCGCCCGTGTGATGAGAAAACTCCTTCGTGAAGGGTTCGGAATCGTCGCTGGGGCACACGTACGCACTGGGGCGCTGGGCAACCGCGTTGAGATTGGCCGGCGTCCATGCGCCCGGAATATTGGAGCTCCAAGGGCCGACACTCAGATCGAACAGATCGAAAAGCGACTGCATTTCCATGTAGGGGAGGATCGCCACCAGCGTGCTGGTGCCGCTCATGCCCGCCGGATAGACGTCGCTGCCGCACCACTGGGCGTAGGCAGTAACCGAACTCTGGCCGTCGCAGCCGAGTCGGCCGGCCGGGAAACGCTTGTGGGCGGTCTCGTAGGTGCTGACGGCCAAAGCGATCATCTTGAGGTTCTTCTCGCATTGCATACGCCGGGCTGCCTCGCGGGCCGCCTGGACGGCCGGGAGCAACAGCGCAACCAGGACGCCGATGATCGCGATGACGACCAGCAATTCTACTAGTGTAAACGCCCGACGAGTGGATGGTGAAGAACTAGACATTCACAGCATTCCTTGTCTTGTCATCCGAAACGGCAGTCGCTTGACTGGAGCATTCCTCACAAAGGTACGGCGGCCACGCCAGGTACGTGCTTAGCCCGAAGGGCGCAGTTGTATTGCCCTTTCAGGGCGACCACATGTGTCGGGCTTCGTGACCGAGGGCGTTGCCCTCGTTGTTACACACAAGTCAAAGGCCCGTTTTGGACGTCGGGG
>CAZWWC010000315.1:3674-5438 GCA_964637625.1 uncultured Planctomycetaceae bacterium | reverse complement strand
CGATCGCGGAGACCATCGCCCGAACCACCCCGGCGAACATCTCCGACTGCTGCCGATAGAGATCGATGTTGCCGCTGTGGATGCCGAGGATGGTGGCCACGGAGTTCAGCAGGTTGGCTTCGATCGTCCCGAATTCGCCGCCGTGGTGGTGGTTGATCGCCGCGAGCCAGCCGAACAGGTTGTCTCCCTCGGCCAACGGCACCACGATCAACTGACGCACCGCGGCAACCGGCCAGGAGCGATCCCCAGTGACCGGGGGATTGGCTACCAGCGGGCGACTGTGGACATGGAGTCCCAGGTGTTCGACCAGTCTGTTGAACTCGGCCGTGTCGATCGGGCAATCGCCCCGGGACAACAACGTCTCCTCGCGTCGGGCCTGCTGTTGCACGTCTTCGTCTTCGCCGACACGCGGCAGCATGAGCAAGGCCAAGGCGTCGGCCGGCACGACTTCCTCGAGCCCCTCCAGCGCCATCTCACCCAGCTCCTCGTCGCTGGCCGACAGCTTCAGATTCTGCGTCAGCCGATAAATCAGGCTGATCTCTTCGTAGGTAGCCGAGAGATTGCCCGACAGGCTTCGCACCTCCCGATCCAACGCCTCGGTGCGACGGTCCGCTGAGAGACGCTCCATCACGAGATCGGCCACGCGGTGGATCATCTCGATCGGCCAGACGCTCTGCCGGCGGACCCAATCGCCGGCCGCCTCCGCCGAGAGGCCCAGCATCTTGGCCGCGGCATCCAACTCCTCATCCGCCTCGACCGGTCGCGTCACGAAAGTGCCCACCACCACGCGACTCTCGTCGTCGGCCAATCCCGCGATGGGCATCGCCAGAACCAGCAACGGGTCTTCCTCCGCAAGGAACTCCACGCGACCGCGATCGGCGACCGCGCGGCATAGTTCGGCGCGGGCTTCCCAATCGCGGGCCGGCTGGTCCTCCGCCCTATGCAGTAACCGCCCGGAGTGGCCGTCGACCACCGTGAACTCGACACCGAACGCCGCTTCGAGCAAATGCGAGACTTGCGGAGTCAGGATCGCTCGCGTACCATTGGCGTCGGCGACGACGTTCTCGGCGGATGGCGAGGATGTCACGGGTGTTGGAGACATTCGATCAGTCAAAAGCAACGAAAACAGCCCCTTGCATTTGCGGCCAGCACCACAGGAAAGGGTACGTCATGTGCGGGGGGTGGGCAAGGCCTTCAGAACCGCCGCGTAGCGTCGCGCGGATTCGAGATCAGTCGAGCCGGTCGTGACGGTCATACCAATCTAGGACGCAAGGGCCACGGGGTGCCACTGGCTGACTTCGACGAGCTCAGTCGAGTCGCTTGCCAGCCGGTGCCATTTTCGACAAGGAATCCGACCATGAACGAACCGGAAACCCTGCTGCGAACAAGACTCTTTCGCGTCGTGCAGGAAACGTATCGGACCGAGGACGGACGGAAACACGTCCACCAGATCGTGCGGCATCCCGGCGCCGTTGCCATGGTGCCGGTCTTGGGCGACGGCCGGATTTGCCTGATCGAGAACTACCGCCTGTCTGTCCGTCAGAAGCTCTTGGAGTTGCCGGCCGGCACGCGCGAGCCGGACGAGGACCCGGCCGAGACGGCCCGGCGCGAGCTTGTCGAAGAGACCGGCTATCGCGCCGGACGGATCGAGCCGATTGCCCGATTCTTCATGTCGCCCGGCATCTTGAACGAACAGATGCACCTGTTTCTGGCCACCGAACTGACGCCCGGCCAACAGGACTTGCAGGGCGGCGAGCAGATCAC
>CAZWWC010000315.1:0-3574 GCA_964637625.1 uncultured Planctomycetaceae bacterium | reverse complement strand
CTCACCTCGCCGGTGACCGGTTTCTGAGCCTGGCGGATGAAAGCCAGCAGCGCGTCCATCTTAGGATGGTACCAGAACCCGTAGTAGACCATCTCGGCCACCTCTGGTGAGAGCCGGTCGCGGAGGTGCACCAGGTCGCGGTCCAGGGTCAACTGCTCGACCAGACGATGGGCCTCGTAGAGCACGGTCATGCCGGGCGCCTCGTAGACACCCCGGCTCTTCATGCCCACGAAACGGTTCTCGACCATGTCGAGCAGACCCACGCCGTTGCGCCCACCGATCTCGTTGAGCGTCTTCACGACGCCGAAGGGGCTGAGCTTCTTTCCGTCCACCGCCACGGGCGTGCCCTCGGCAAAAGCGATCGTGACCCGCTCGGCCCGCTCCGGCGCGTCCTGCGGCTTGGTGACCATGCCGAAATCGACCAACTCGACACCGCCCGCCGAAAGATCCTCGAGCCGGCCGGCTTCGTAGCTGATGTGCAGACAATTCTCGTCCGAGCTGTAGGGCTTCTCGACGGACGCCTTGACGGGAATGTCCTTCTGGCGGCAATAGGCGATCATCTCGCTGCGGCCGGGGAACTTCTCGCGAAACCGCTCGATCCGCCACGGGGCGATTACCCGAATCGTCGGATCGAGCGCCTCGGCCGCCAACTGGAACCGGCACTGGTCGTTTCCCTTGCCGGTAGCGCCGTGGACGAACGCCTCGGCGCCGACCTCTCGGGCGACCTGGAGGCAGACTTTCGCGATCAACGGCCGAGCGACCGAAGTGCCCAACAGATAGACGCCCTCGTATTTCGCCTGGAACTGCATCATCGGCAGGGCGAAATCCCGGCAGAGTTCTTCCCGGGCGTCGACCAGCCGAGCCGACTTGGCGCCCAGCCGTCGGGCCTTTTCCATGATCGCCTCGCGGTCTTCGCACGGCTGGCCCAGATCGACGTAGACGGCGTGGACTTCATGGCCTTCGTCGCGAAGCCAGGCCAGCAGCACCGAGGTGTCCAATCCGCCCGAGTAAGCAAGTACACAGCCAGGCATAAGCGTCATTCCTTTACACGTAGGGTGGGCACCGCCCACCGGAATCCTCTATCGCCCCATAATCCCAGCGGCAAACCGTGTATTCTCGCCCATCGCCATTGGGCTGACAAGTGTCGGACAGCACGGCACCCGACGAGGTTCGCCGCCGGTACCGGAGCCGCCGGGAACCTTGCGGAAACCCTGCAATTGGGGTAGACTGCAATCCGGTGGAAAGGCCGACGAGCCTTTCCGATCTCGGAACGAACTTGTCGAGTACTTCGGGCTGCGAATCGCATGGTGGTGCGTGTCTGCCCGGGCCTGTCCGGGCACGCTGGTTTCGGCCCCTTGCGCACGGTGTTTCGTGCATCGCTGGGCCGCGTCTTGAGGGGGAGGGTGTACGATGGGAGATTTATCCGGCGGCCCACAAGCCAAGCAACCGCAAGGGCAGGTCCCGATCGCGCCGCCGACGCATTCAATGCGACCGAAGCCACCCGAGGTTGCCTTCGCCGAATCGGTCCGGGATTTCGGCCGCTTTCTCTACAACAGCAACCCCTTCTACGTCATCAGCGCGGCGTTGATCTTCTGGGGATTGCGCAGCTCGTTCGACACGACCGGCAAAACCTTTGAGACCGACGCGCTGATGATCGGCCTGGCCGGCTACACACTTCTGCTGGCCGTGGCCGCCTGCGTTCTGATCCGCCTGGGCCAGGTCTGGGACGACGTGCGGACCATTCTGCTGCTGGTCGTCCTGATGCTGCTGGCCATTTCCGTCAGTTTCGACAAGACCCTGGCGGACGACTCGGCGGTGGGCAGGTGGTATTACCTCGGCGGGCTGCTGTTTGCCGTGCTCCTCAGCGAGGGCACACTCCGCGTGATCCGGCTTCGGCTGCGGTGGCTTTTCCGCATTCCTTACTACTTGGCCTTGGGATTGTTCTTTCTCTACCCCGTGGCCATCAGTTCGTTGATCCGCGACCCGGCCGACCCGGCGTTGCTCTGGGCCCTGTTCGGCTTTTCGCCGGCGGCCGCGCTGGTGTGTCTGACCCTGTTGCCGGCCGTCTGGCGAGGGCCTCGCTACGTGCGGCGCAACGGCAGCCCGTGGCGGTGGCCTTGGTATCCGTGGACGCTCTTCGGCACGTTGGCCATTGCCGTCGCTGCCCGAAGCTTCTACTTGTGCTATTCGTTTCATTTCGTCAAGGGACAAGCGAGCATCTTTCGGCCGTACTTTCTGGCTCCATTCTTGCTGGCCGTGTGCGTGCTGCTGCTGGAGATGGGGCTGCGTTCACGGCTCAAGGGCGTCGTGTCGGCCGCGCTGGCGGCGCCACTGGTCGTACTCTTGCTGTGCATCGGCCCGTACGCCGGCGCCTCGGGCGACCTTGGCTTCTCTCGGCTGTTCGTCGAAACGCTGGGAGCAACGCCGCTCTACTTCGCCCTGATCAGCCTGGCCCTGTTCTACTGCTATGCGGCGCTGCGGCGCGTGGACCATGCGGCTTGGGGCGCGACGGCCGCGTTGGCCGCCCTGGCCGTGATCGGTCCGGCAACGTCCGACCTTGACACGCTCGTGGGCCCGCAGGGATGGCCGCTTGTGCTGGCCGCCGTGCTCCAATTCGGGTTTACGCTCCAGCGGCGCACCTCGGGCCACTGCCTGTGGGCGGCGTGTCTGCTGGTAGCCGGACTGGCGGCCCAATTCCAGGCAACGACCTTCACGGCCTATCGCGGCCTGATTCCGGTCCATCTCGTGCTGCTGTCGATTCTGGTCATCGGTGCCGTCTTCAAGGACCCGCTGGCCAAGATCCTGCAACATGCCGGGGCCGTTTTTTTGCTTGCGATCAGTCTCGTGGCCGTCGTCGTCGCGCCGGAGCATCTCGACAATCCACCGCCGGCGCTGATTGCCACCTATCCACTCCTGGCGGCCACTGTTGCGGCCGTCTACGGTTACCTGATGAGTAATCCGGTGTACCTTCTGCCGGTGATCGGAAGTGTGTTGGCCTGGCTCGTGAAGGTAGGCGGGCCCAACTATCAGAAACTTCGCGAGCCGGTCGAGGGCCTCGACAAGATCGTTCTTGGGACGCTGTTCCTGGTGGTGGCCCTGTTGATCAGTCTGGCCAAAGCAGGCCTCTTCCGACGATGGTTTGACCGCAAGGCGAATGAAGATGAGGATACAAACTCATGACCACCTCACCCCTTTTCACGCCCCTTTCGATCGGCACGATGACCCTGGCCAACCGGTTCGTCCGTTCGGCCACCTGGGAAGCGCTGGCCGGCGACGACGGATCGGCCACCGAGCGGCTTTGTGACTTGATGATCGAGCTGGGCTCCGGGGAGCTGGGCATGATCATCTCGGGCCACGCCTACGTCAGCCGCCGGGGCCAGGCCGGTCCTTGGCAATTGGGCATCTACGATGATCGGCTCATGCCCGGCCTGACCCAAATCGCCGCGAACATGAAGCGCCGCGGCAGCCGGGCCGTGGCCCAATTGGCCCACGCCGGCGGCCAGGCCGCCGAAATACTGACCGGCACCCAGGCGATTGGTCCCTCGCCGATGGTCGGTCGCGCGGGCAACCAGGC
>CAZWWC010000314.1:0-5470 GCA_964637625.1 uncultured Planctomycetaceae bacterium | reverse complement strand
TTTCGGCCGGCGTACCAGGGCAGTGTCATGGTGATGACCGCTTCGGTGATGAAATGCTCGTTTGTCGAGGATGGATCCATTCTTCGGCCGATAGACACTTCTTGCGATTCTCGCCTCCAAGCCGAAAACACGGACCCGTCCGCTTCCGCGACCGAAGGGGGACAGTCCCCTGTCGACGGTTGCCGAGATCTCTGGTCTTCCGCATGCACCGCTTCCCCGGCGTGCCGGGGTGAGCCACCCCAGCCGAGTGCTCCGACGAAGCCCCATTCGAAAGAGGTGCGGCCACACCGGTGACCGCACCTTTTCGATCAATTCCATTGTCGGACACCGTGGAGCCAGCGCGATCAATCCTCCAGCGGCGCGGGATGGCCACAACCTCCCCTAGAGCACATCACCGCTAAGTACCCATCGGATTGATGACGTCGGCAGGCGTCACACAAATCGTGCTGTTGGTCGTATCGAAGCCGTCTTGAGTGAAGACGACCGTGTAGGCGCCGTAGCCGGACGATCCCGCCTTACGTGTCAACGTCAGCGTCCACGAATCCTCCAAACTGGCCGTATCGCCCAGGGCCATGGTGCCCACTTCGAAGTACTTCGGCGCGTCCTGGTCGATGTCCAGATCCGCGATCGTGATAGTGTAGGTACCTTCACGGGCCTGGAAGCGCTCCTGGGCCCCGCGGACCGCGGCCAGATAGCCGAAGGCTTCCGAGGCTTTCGACCGTTCGACGGCCTGCAGCATCCGGGGCACGCCAAAGGCTGCCAGGACGCCGATGATGATCACGACGACCGACAACTCGACGAGTGAGAATCCCTTCCGCCTGTTTGCTACCTTGCGAAACATTGCTGTACTCATGGGTCACTCCCATCGAAACTAGAGAAACAAAACTGGTAACCAACGGGCTATCCACCAATGCGGTCCATCGCCTTCTGTAGCGGTTTCCGACCATCCCGGTGCGAGAACCATACTCGGTCGACCCACACAGGGTCTACGAAACACCGGGGATGGTTACCGTGCTCGCATCCTGGCAATAGCGGTACTCACGGGACTTGGTCCTCTTTTCGCACTTAGGTGGAGCTATGCAGCCCACGGCCTCCCCGCCCGACGCGCGTGCGGTGAGGCATCATACATCTGTACCCTACTCTAGGTTGCGTTAGAGCGAAGTCAAATCCGGGCGTAGGCAATCTCTCCGGACGCATAGGATTATTGGTCTACGTGCTGCCCATGGCTCGGAGCGTGATGAATCAGTGAAAGATAGCCGCCCGGAGGTAGAGATGATGAACACCCATGACGCGTTGCACATGCCGATATGCCTTCCGTCGGGGATGGCGCACGACGATTGGAACAATCGGATTGTGCCGGTAAATCGGGGGAATCCCAACACGGTTCGGCGTAACAGTAGACCAGCGGCGCGCGGCTCCCTAGAGCCGGTCGCCCCGTCTGGGCAACGCGTCGCGCAAACTCGGTTCCCACGGCCGTGGACACCGGCGCAGAGGACCATGGAACAGAGGGGTCGTGGTGCGAAGCATCTCGAGTTGCTCCCGCGCGGCCGGACACGGTGCGTACGGAAGCACCCGTGGAAGCAGGGCAATGATGACCTCGGCACGCTCCGATTCTTTCTTTCGAGCTTGAAACAACATTCCCACGTAGGGAAGGTTGCCGAAGAAGGGGATCTTGCTCTGGCCGTCGCTGTCCTTTTCTTTGATAAGCCCGCCGATAATGACCCCCTGACCGTCCTGCAAGATAACGTTGGTTTCGACCTCGGTGGTCTTCTCTTCCGGGAGGCCGGTCAGGCTGATTTTTCCGTCAGATACTTTCGGCTTGACGTTCATGATGATTTCGTTGTTGGCGCTGACCCGCGGCGTGACTTCCAGGATTACACCCAACTCGAGAAACTTGATGGTCTCCGTCGCGGCGGTTTCGGTCATGGTCGTCTCGCGGTATCCCAGTTTCTCACCGATCTGGATGCGTGCCGCCTGACCGTTCAGGGCAAGTACCTTCGGTGAAGCCAAGGTCTTCGTGTCGGTCGTTTCCTTGAGGGCTTCCAGCAGAGCTTCAAAGTTCTTTCCGTTGATCCTGGCAAAGAATGCCGAGGTTGCCGCCGGATCCGCGAATCCGAACACCTCGAGTTCTCCGATATTACCGGCGGTCTTGATAATCTCCTTGAAGTTCACGCCGTGCACCAGATTATCCTTGAGCTGCACCTCCAGTATGTGGGCCTCGATCAAGATCTGGCGCGGTGGGCAATCGATTTCGCAGAGGTAGCGCTGCACTCGCAGCACGTGGTCGGGCGCGTCCTCCACGACGATGGCCTCTTGCGTCTTGCGGTTGTTGTTGGGATCGATCTTCGTTATGTACGCACTGCCCGCGCCCGAGAGTAGCCCCTTCACGGAAGTGAGCACCTCGTCGGCCGCCACGTAGTCCAACGGAAACACCTTCAGGACTCGATCCAACTGGGGAAGGTCCCTCGGCGGATAGACGAAAATCGTTCGCCCTTCACGGTGTGCCACCAGATTGCACAATCTCAGAATGGCGTCGAGTGCTTCGTCGAAACTCATCCCTCGAAGATTGGCGGTCACGTTTCCAGTAACCCCGGAGGCAACCAAGATGTTCACCGAGGCTTCGCGGCTGAGCATTTCGAGCGCCTGTCGTGCACCCACGTTGTTCAGGTGGAGCGTGACTGGCACAAAACCGGCCGGCGTTGGAACCGGTTCGCCCTGGGTCGGCCCGGGCGCGGAAGGCGCCGAGTCGCCCGGTCGCGGCTCGTCCACACCTTGCCCCTGAGCCCCGAGCGCCCGACCGGTTGAGCCGACCTCGCTGGGCTCGGGAACTACCAGCTTCGTGTTGCCGGAAGAGCCGGCTGAACGAAGCACGTTCCTCAGATCCTTCAACACGCCGTCGAAACGCGTAGGCTTCGAGACCGCCAGCGATGCGGCCGCCTGCTGCTTCAGTTGTGCTGCCCGGTGAGGATCCAGCAAGCGCGCTGCCGGCGGAGCCGCCCGGCCGCCGGACGTGTCGTTCTCCGGAGGCGTCAACAGCGGGGCCTGCTGCGGCTGGTGACGAGTGATGGTTACCGGCTGCTGGGTTGGTTGACGCAGAGACGAGCAGCCTGCCAGGAAGCAAGCCAGCAAGAGAGCCAGATGATAGTGCTTCCCGATTCGCGCTGAGGGACTTGAAGGCAACCATTCGGCGCGGTTATAGACGCGCGCCCTGCGCGCGCAAAGAGTTCGCCAACGGCGATTGCCCGATTGCAGCTCGGCGCCCAAAGGCCGCCGGCTGCCTGCGGCACGGCTACCGCTGCAGCAATCCCGCCGTTGCCTGCCCGATCGAATTGTCTCCCGCCGAAGGAGGATTTCCATAGGCACGGAGCAGTCCAAAACTAGGCAGTGTCAAAACGGCAAACCATTACTGTGGTGCCACTTTGCACCTCGCCTCTGGAAATAGGCAGAGGCGGATTCATTATTTACGCGCGCGTAGACAGAGGGTACAGACCGCCCCCGCAGGGGTCGCTTTGTACGGTGTTTGACTGTCAAACCGGATGGCTCATCGGCTTAATATAGGCAGACCTTAAGGGTTTTTCCGGCGAGGAAGACCACCATAGACCTGCACGGCCGGCGGCGTGAGAATTGCACGCAGTGTTTGAGAGAAAGTCTACCTTAATGCGTTCAGGGCGAACCTGGCCCATGGCCAGACACAGTGCCCAGGGGCCGATCAAGGATGGGCGCGACGCCCCTGTTGCAGGGGTAACGGCAGAGGCGCCAACAGACGTTGCCTAGCGGTGTCGATTCCAGGCCAGAGCTAGCGGTGCCAGTCCGATCCGCACCGCCGGCACTGCCAGGACTACGCAGGAGACCACCACCGGCCAGGCGAAGAGGTTGCCGGGCAGCAGCCACGCGGCCAACAGCAGCAGCCCGACGACGACGGCCAACCACAGGCCCACCAGTCGCACTGCCGTGGTTTCACCGAGCAGCCGTCGACGACAGAGGACCCGCAACACCCAGGCGGCCGACGCCAACTTCACGGCGGCCAGCCCACCCAAGAGCCACGGCGCCAGCGTAACCATCGCTTCGATGAATTCTGGGTAGACCAAGGAGATCCAGATGCCCAGACAAAGGATGGTGTAGAAAAGGCCCATGCCCACGATCGAAAAGACCACGATCACCCACTTCCTGCCGGTCAAGCTGACAAACATGTTCGTGGCAATCAGTGTCCAGGTAGCGGCCGGCAGTAGCACCAGCGCGGCCAGCCCGACCACGACCTGTTCGGCCGGTGAGGACACGTGAGCCATCACCTGTTCCAGCCCTTGGTAGTCTTGAAGGCCGATCATCAATGCAACGGCCAGCGGAACCGTCAGCGCGTACATGACCAACGCACCCGCGATGGCGACGGTGAACTTCGCGCGAACGAGGCCGGCGCAGTCGATGGGTCGGGTGGCCAGAAACGAGGAACACGCGGTCGATTTGGCGTGCTGTGAACAGCATTGTCCAAACGCAGGTCCCGCCATGAGGGCCACGAGCAAGGGAAGCAGCAGTAAGGACGCTGGGTGTACGAAGATTGGGAGGTCTTTCGCGGCGGGAGACGGGCTGCAATAGAGAATGCCTACCAGAAGGAAAGCCGTTCCGATCCCAATCGCGATGAAGAGACCGGTACTGTGTAACCGCCATTCCAGCCACCGCTGCGCCTGGGATGCCGAGCGAAAAGGACGGCTGCGCTGGTGATGCCGGAGGCTAAGGCCTCTGATTCGATTGAGAATCCACCGCCAGTCCGGGCCGTCACCGCAACGTGCCCGACAGACGCCACGTATCGCCACACCGCAGGCCAGTGGAATCTGCGCGGCCAGCACCACGTCGAGCCACACGCCGGGCGGCTCGACCATGCCTACCAGCGCGGGCACAGAAACCAATGCGCCGATTGCCGCAAGGGCGATGCCCACGCGAAGCCAACGCAGTCCGAACGGTACCCACTGGAGCGTCTGAAACCACGCAAGGCATGCCGTCAACAGTAACGTCGGCCGCCAAAGCGGCGCCTCCGGCCATAGCGTCCGCACAACCCACTGGCCCAGTGCAAGGCAAACCACCAACATCGTCGCGGCGCCAAGGAACATGGGCCACGCGACCAGTGTGCGGGCGGCCACGGGCAGCGTGAACATTCGCTTCGGGTAAACCGAATCTCGATCGGCCATATCGCCGTCCGACCCGATCGCAAGCGTGATGAATACCCCTACCGGCATCGCCACGAGCGGTACGGCGAGACAGTATCGAACGGCGTTGGCAAAAGGGCATTCCGGCAAGACCTGACACAGGATAGCCACGGCGACAAAGTAGGCGATACCAGCGACCCAGTACCATCGGTACCGAGCAAAAAGTTGCCAGGCAATGGCCGCGGCAGGCGTTCGCATGGGTCACTCCTCCACGGAGACTAGGTTCTCGGCTCCGACCCGGGCAATGAAAATGTCGTCGAGCGAGAGCGATC
>CAZWWC010000313.1:0-5513 GCA_964637625.1 uncultured Planctomycetaceae bacterium | reverse complement strand
TTTCCTTTTCCCAGAGCCGGCGATGTTTGTCGGCCAGTACGAATTCATACCATCCGCTCAACAGACAGAAACCCCAGCCGGCCGGCCCGTCCAACAGGCCCTGCTTGTAGATCAACCGGCGAAACACTTCTCGCGCCGGCGCAAGCCACCGGTCGGTGGTCCGTGGTCGGCGCCCGGCCACGACACGGGTCTCGGCGTCGAGATTCGTGTAGCGGTGCATCTTGACGAGAAACTCGTTCAGGTCCGACTGCGTTCGATGGGTCAACCAGTGCCGCAGCCGCCCGACGCGGCCGTCGACGTGCAGGCGCTCGTGCACCTCGTCACGCCAGTGCGCCGCGCCGCGGCGCGCCAGGCGCACCGGGACGTCGTCCTGGGTGCCGCAGCGTCGTAACGGTCGTCCCAAGACCGTGCTTCGGATCGGCACGCGGAAGCCGCTTGCGCGCGGGTGGGCCAGGCGCCAACGAATCTCCCCCACCAGCGCGGCCGTGGGACGTTCGTCGGCATCGATCGAAAGCACCCAATCGCTTGTGGCCAGCGACAGAGCATGGTTGCGTTGCCGGGCGAAGCCGTCGAAACGGCGTGACGCGACTCGGCATCCAAAGGCCCGGGCCACCTCGAGCGTCGCGTCCCGCGAGCCGCCGTCGAGGAGAACCACCTCGTCGACCCAGTCCAACCGGGGCAAGAGCTCGCGAAGGTTTTGCTCTTCGTCCAGCACAATGACGGTGGCGGAGACGGTCGGCCGGCGGTTCATCGCAAACCTCCCAGCCGGCGAGCAACCAAGGCGTAGCGGACGATCCACCGCAGATGGTAATAGGCGGCCACCAGGGCCAACTCGACGGTCAGGTAACCGGTCAACAGGGCCACGACCAGCAGATGGACTCGAACGTCCGTGTTGCCCGGCAGGTGATAGCACCGGTGCAAGAGGCCGCCTGACGGAGACGTTTCGTCGGCGCTCGAGCAAGGGTTTGCCGGCTGCTTGCCGGTCTGCTGCTGTTCGGTTTGCAGTCCATAGAAGAACAGGTACTTGCCGGCCAACATGGCCACCAGCAAGAACCAGGGCAACGCCAGGCCCGTGAGCTGGGCCGCCGCGGCAGCCACGGCCACGTGCAGGCCCACGTCGACCAGTTCGTCCACGTTGGCGTCGAGCCATGCTCCCCATGCCGAGGTTATCCCCTGGCGTCGGGCAAGCAGCCCGTCGGCCCGATCGAAGAACCAGCAGCCGAGAACCAGCAAGGCGGCCAGCGGGCCGGCGGTGGGCCAGACGCACAAAACCCCTGCGGCCGCGCCGGCTGCGGCCAGCCCGGCGAGCGTCAGATGAACAGGGCGTACCCGAGAGGAGGAGAACCACCGCGCAAAACGATCGGCAGCCGGGCCGACGTACCATCGCGAGATCGGGTGGCGCCGAGCCGG
Organism: uncultured Planctomycetaceae bacterium; assembly: GCA_964637625.1. Taxonomy (GTDB): domain Bacteria; phylum Planctomycetota; class Planctomycetia; order Pirellulales; family Thermoguttaceae; genus UBA11386. The sequence goes on along the minus strand of CAZWWC010000313.1, from coordinate 4,103 downwards.
CTGCTGTTGGATTGTCACAGCAAACTGGCCGAGTTTCATCGCGATCGACAGACCTCCCTTGATCCTTCAAGGAATTTCGGCCTGGCCGGGACGGCCCGGGCTCCTGCTTCGCCGAGAGGGGTCTGGGCGGTCGCCGCGCTGGGTGTCCCGTTTTCTGTCATCCCATTTCGCACAGCGAGCATCTTCTCCGGCGAAAAGCGTCGGAAGAACTCCCGTTCCCGCCAGAGTCTACCGGAGGGGCGAGAAAACCGCTTGCCGAAGGATGCTTTGACATCGCCACCACTGCGACGGGCAGCACGACTGTTCCATTGCCGCAGTGCGGCGGCCAACGCGCGCGTCAACGTCCATCGTCGCTCCGGCGGCATCCACGGCACCAGAGCCACTTCCAACACCCAGCGCACAGCCAGCCCCGCCAGACCGCGGACAACGTGGGCCGGATGGCGGAGGTTCTTCCACTCGAAGAGCAACGTGTTGCGCAACGCCAGCCGGTCGCAACCCGAGGTGCCGAACCGCTCGACGAACGTGGCCATGCCTCGATGCCACGCCAGCGCCTCGGGCACGTAGCACCCGCAGTAGCCTCGCAAGAAACCGCGATAGGCGAAATCAAGGTCTTCCAAGCGGCCGGGCAGATAGAGCGGATCGAAACCGCCGAGCGTGACGAACTTCCGGCGGTCGACGGCCATCACCGCTCCGGCCGAGGCGGTTGGCCCGGGCCGGGTGATCGCCTGCTGGTGGCCCGGAAAAAGAGCCGTCGCCTGAAGGAGTCCCCAACGCCAAAGAACGGCCGTTCGAAAACCTTCGTAGCTGGTATCGTCGAATCGGAGACACATCGGCGCCGTCATGAAACAGTCGGACTGCTCGGCCAACAGCGGCTCGACGAGCGGATCCAGGCACCGCTGGTCGAGCTTCACGTCGTTGTTCATCAAGACGGCGATGCGACCGGGCAACGAGGCGACCACCTCGTTGTAGCTGCAAAGCCCTCGGTTCGGCCGTCGGATCACCCGAACCTCGGGAAAGTGCTCCGAGAGCCACTTCACCGAGTCATCGCTGGAGTCGTTGTCGATGACGATCACGTCACACCGGTGGCGCGACACGCTGGCCGCGCGGAGCACCGACGGCAGGCATTCGGCCAGCAACGACCGGCCGTTGTAATTCAGAATCAGCAGATGGACCAACATGTGACGTTCGTCAATAAACCAGTCATGAGTCTGAAGCGCGGGTGCCACTGCTGGCTTGCCCAGCAGTGCCGAGACCACGGTCAGCTTGTGCGATCGCGCACTGCTGGGCAAGCCAGCAGTGGCACCCAAAATCAACTCGACAGAAAAAGTGCGATGGAGCACCAGGCACAACAGAACGCTTTAAGATAAGTCTTTTTGGCCCTCGGGGTCAATACGACTCTGTGGTCCCAAGCTGCCCATCCTTTTCATCGGGCCTGCTCGCCGTACCCCCTGCATTGCCCGTTGATTTCACAATCCACCAACCTTCGCGATAGACCAGTTGGTCGCCCGGGGCCGGCCGATACCAGGCGGCGAATTCGTGCTCGGCTGCCTCGTTGCATTGGGAGCGGATAACGGCGGCAATCGCCACCACAAGAGCCACCGTCGCCATCAGCACGAGATAGACGCGCCCCAAACGGAGATGATCGTCACCGAGCAGCCAGACCGCCACGGCCAGCAGGCCGAGCAGGTTCATCACCACGTGCATTTCGCAGAGCTTGCGAGCCAGCCAGGCCGCCAGTCGCAGAGGACGGCGAGGCATGCTCGGTTGTGGTTCCGGTCGTCCTCCTCCTCCGCCGTGAACTTGCAGTGTGCCGCGCAGACGCTTCAGCCGTTTCGTGAAGGCCTTGTATCGGGCATCGTGGTGCAGCGTGATGAGCAACGCGGCAACACCCCAGACCGTGCCGATCCAAAGCCAGGTCGCCTGGCCGGAGGCCGCAAACACCCCGTGGCCCACGCCCAGCGGAATGATCAGGTTCATCGTGTGGTGCATCAGGTAGTCGAGTTGCACGCCGTCCAACGACGACGTTTCACGCAGCCGGGCCAACTGGCCGTCGACGTGGTCCAGTAAATACCAGAGCTGCAGTAGCAGTGCGCCGAGCAACCATCCCGCCGGGGTGCCCCATGCCAGCGCGACGGCTGAGGCGGCACCGCATACCCAGGCCAACAAGGTCGCCGCGCCGGCCGACAATCCCCAGGGCGCAACGACCCAGGTCACCCGCAGCGCCATCGGCCGGGTGACCCGTCGGGCCATCCAGTTGCCAAGGCGGCGATGATCCGGTTTCTGGCACCGCGTTTCAAGTTGTTCGATGCTGGGACGTCTCATGGATTCACCCGGCGAGTTGACCTCGCCAACCTCCCCAGCGCCAAGCCGCTGCCGCCGAAATGGACCAGACGAGCACGACGAGCAAAGTCCGCACGGCCAAGCCAGGCAAGTCAACTCCGCCGACCGGTTCGACGCGTGCGAAGAGCCAGGCAACCGAAAGCGTCGGCAACAGCACAAGCGCGGTCATGCCGAGGTAGCGGAGTCGCTCGCCGCGGGGCAGCTCCACCCAGAGCGAGACACCCACAATAAGCCCCCAATAGCATGCATAGGCGGCCGTCGTGGCCATCGCCACGCCCAGCAGGCCCCAGCCGGCCGTCAGAGCCAGGTGGTTGGCCGCGGCGGCCAGCGCGATAGCCGTCGCCACGGCGGCCAGCGCCCGACGCTGCCGATTGATTGCGATCAGGTACTGATTGGCCGGCAGGGCAATCGCCAGCAGGATCGCGCCGGGGATCAACCAGGTCATGGGAACCAGCCCCGGGCGATAGCGGGGCAGCAGCCAGCCGAGCAGCGGTCCGGCCAGGACCAGCGACAGCCCACCGACCAGCGCCATCGCGGCGGCCTGGAGTTCCGCGGTGCGGGCGGCCAGATGCGCCACCTCGGCCCGGTCGGCCCGCGCGCCGTATTTCTCGCCGAATCGTGGGCTCATGACCATGGTCGTGATGCTACCCAGCCCGTAGAGCTGTGCGGTCACCATCAGTGCGAGCGAATAACAACCCAACTGGTATTCACGGTCACTCAAATAGGCCAGGATCATCAGCTTGTCGAGCGAGCGAAAGAGCACAAACAGGGTGGTGACCAGCAAGATAGGTCCGCCGATGGCGATCAGTCGCCGGATCTCGGCCGCGTTCCACGCCCAGCGGAGCGATGCCCCACGGTGTCGCAAGATGAAGACGAGCGAGGCGAGCAATACGACCAGCGTGCCGAAGTACAGCCCCGGCAAGCCCCATCGCCAAGTGGCCAGGCCGCCGACGGTGAGTGTCAAGAGGGCTTCGAGCACGGAGAGCCGAGAAGTTACACCGAAAGACTGTTGTCCACGCAGGATCGTGATGTGAAACGTGACATAGCGGGACAACACGGCCAAGAGGCCGACGACGACCAGGCCCAACGACCACGCCGGGGCAAATGTCCCACCGCGGCGCCAAAGCCAAATGCCCGCGGTGATCAACACGGCCGCATAGACCATGCTGCTGATCGTGTTGACCGTGAAGGCCAGGTTGAGCCCTTTCCGGGCACGCGTCGGCCGGCCGCTTCCCCGGGCGATCGTCAGCTCTCGGATGGCCCCTTTGCTGATGCCCAGATTGGCATAGTTGCCGTAGCCCAACAACATCTTCATGGCCTGCCAGATGCCCATCTGGGCAGGATCGAGCAGCACGCGGAGCAACAAACTGGTCACGGCGCCGACGGCATGGCAGAAGAGGGTCGTCGAGCCGACCAACAACCAGTCGCCCAGCGCGCGGCGCCAGCCGGTCACCGGCGAACCGGCGCGGGGCAGCGGCGCGGCGCGGGTGTCGATGGTATCAGCGGGCGTGCTCACGATCGTCCATGATCTTGCGGGGAGGAAAGAGGGGATAAGTCTGCTCTGTGGAAAACCTCCTATGAGGGTGCCTGGGCCATAGCGAAGCGGTGGCCCAGTGGGTGAAAAACCGGGCCTTCGCTGCGCTCATTCCCGGGCACCCAATTCGGGATGGAACCTTTTCTACAGAGCAAACCTATCCCCTTTTTCCTCCTAGCTCTTAGCCAGTTGCCGGTTCAGCGCCGCCATGCGGCTTCGCAGTGCCGGC
>CAZWWC010000312.1:0-5524 GCA_964637625.1 uncultured Planctomycetaceae bacterium | reverse complement strand
TTGCCGGCCAGCGCCAGGCCCGGCAGAGCGGCCACGCGCCGCTCGATCTGCTCGACGCGCGTCTTGTGGCCCACGTGATATTGCGGCATGGTCCGCGGCCAATGGGCCGTCCGAACATAGACCGGCTCGCCCGAGATCCCCAGCAGCCCGCGCAACTCGTCGAGCACGACCGCCAGCAGCCGGTCGTCTTCCATGTCGGCCATCTCGGGCGCGCGGGCGCCGCCGGCGAAGACCCGCAGGATTGCCTTGCCCTCGGGCGCGCGGTGGGTGTATTTTTGACTGCTGAAGCTGACGGCCAGGATGGGGCTGTTTTCGACCCGGCCGACCACCGCCCCGGCTCCGGAGAGCGGATGGGCGATCTGTCGGCGGTCGAATCCGAGTGCCACGATCGCCGTGCCCGAGTGCTCGATACGGCCGAGCATTTGTCCCAACGTCGGATCGACCGTCGCGAGCAACTCGGCGGAGATGTACGAAGGCGTGGCCAGGATGACCGCGTCGAACGTCTCGTCGGCCCCGCGCAAGTGAACCCGCCATTGGTTTGCTTCGACCCGCTCCAGGCGATCGACCGGCCAGCCGAGCCGCACCGACCCCTGGGGCAATCGCGCGGCGATCGCGTCGACCAGCCTGCCCAATCCGTCGCGGAGCGTAACGAACATGCTGTAGCGCGCACCGCTCTGGGTCTCCTTTCCACACGATTTACGTCGCCGGGCCTGCCGGCGCATCGCCCGGATCAGGCTGCCGTGCTCGCGTTCCATGTCGTGGAATCGCGCGAGGGTGGCCTCGACGGAGAGTTTTTCCACGTCGGCCGCGTAGACGGCGCCGACCAACGGTTCGACGAGCCGCTCGAACGCTTCGCGGCCCAGCCGTCGCGTGGCAAACGCGGCCATGCTCTCGTCGGCCGAGTCCTTGCGCGGCGGGATGAAATACTCGACGCCCGCGCGGAGCTTGCCCCAGGGACTCAACAGCGGCGTCAGGGCCAGCGGCCAGAGCCGGCTCGGGGCCATCATCAAAAACCCGTCGGGCAGCTTGTGCAGCCGGCCGCGATGCACTACGTAGGTCTGGCGGCACTCTGGGTTGGTTTGGACCAGTTGGTCCGAGAGCCCTAGCCGGCGGCACAGCTCCAGGGCGTAAGGCACGGTGGTGATGAAATTGTCGGCGCTCAGCTCGACCTGAAAACCCTGCTGGTGCACCGTTTCGAGCACGCCGCCGAGCCGCGAAGCTTTTTCCAGCAGGCGAACCTCACAGCCGGGAGCCAGCTCGATCAATCGATGGGCGGCCGCCAGCCCGGCAATACCCCCTCCCACGACGGCCACCCGGCGAGGCGCTCGGTCCTCACGCATCGGCGGCCTCCGTCGGTTCCTTGCTCTCGCGCTTGCGGAGATACAGCTTGATGGGCACTTCGCCGAAGGGCAGCCGATCGCGAAACACGCCCAACAGGTACCGGCGATAGGTTGCCGGGAACGCCTTGGGGTCGTTGCCAAACAGCACGACGGTCGGCGGCTGTGCGGCCACTTGCGTGGCGTAGTAGATCTTCGGGCGGCGATGGCGGACCACCGGCGGCGGGTTGTGCTCCAGGGCGGCTTGCACCAGCTTGTTCAAGTCGGCCGTATTGACGCGCGTCCGCGATTGCTTGAAGAGCATCTGGGCGTGGTTCAACAGCGCCTTCAGGTTGTGGCCCGTCTGGCCGGTGACAAAAGCAATCGGCACGTACCACATGGTTCGGAACGTGTCACGCAGATAGGTCACCCATTTCTCCGTCGGCATGGTCCCCGTGAGCAAGTCCCATTTGTTGACGACGAAGATGCAGGGTTTGTACTGTTCGGCGATGTAGTCGGAAAGTTGCCGGTCGACCTTGCTGATTCGCTGCGTGGCGTCGAAGAAAAGCAGCACGACGTCCGCCCGCCGGATGCTCCGCTGCGCACGGTGCGAGCTGTAGAAGTCAAGGTCGCTGGTCACGGCTTTTCGGCGGCGGAAGCCGGGCGTGTCGATGGCGATGAAAGCCTTGCCGTCCAAGTCGAACCGGACGTCGACGCTGTCGCGGGTCGTGCCGGGTACTTCGCTTACGATCATCCGCTCGGACTGGGCCAGCGTGTTGATCATCGTGCTCTTGCCCGTGTTCCGCCGCCCCACGATCGCCACGCGCATCTCCGGCTCGCCCATCAGCTCCTCGTCCTCTTCCGAGCACTGAGGCAGCCGCTGGAGGATCGCCTCGATCAATCGCCGCTTGCCGCGGTTCTGTGTAGTGCTCACCGCGACGATCTTGCGCCCGAGCCGGTAGAACTCATCGGCCTGGCTCCGCAGGCGGTCGTGATCCGTTTTGTTGGCCACGCAAAGGACCGGCGCGTCGGCATAGCGCAGTCGCCGAGCAACTTCCTCGTCCAAGGGGGCGATTCCCTCACGCGTGTCGACCACGAAAAGAATCACGCTGGCCTCGTCGACGGCCGTTTGGATCTGCTGCTCGATGTGCTGGGCCAGATTGTCGGCATCCTCGATCCCCATGCCACCCGTGTCGACCAGCTCGACGAACCGGTCACCCAACTCCGCCAGATGGGTCACGCGGTCGCGTGTCACGCCGGGCTCGGCGTCGACGATCGCCAGCCGCTTGCCGGCGAGCCAATTGAACAGGCTCGACTTGCCGACGTTGGGCCGGCCGACGATGACCACTCGCGAGACGCCCATCGAGTATCCTCACCCCCGGTTGTTCAGCAGGTCCACGAGAACAGGCAAGTTGCCGCACGGCCGGAACTGAGGCCGACCGGTCGGCGGTTGGCCGCGGCTCCCTCCGTATATTCCGTGGTTCTGCTCAAATCTTGGCTTTTACGGCGCGTGCCCGGGCAATCCGGGGTGCCGCGGCGTGACGACAGGCGGGCGGCCCGGCTTACCGGCGCTGCCCTACCCTCTTCTCTATGATACTTTGCTCAAAGCCCGACCAATAGTCCATCGGTGGGATGACAAAACGAAGGAGTACCGCGGTCGACCACCCGTGGGCCGGCCGACCCCTCCCCCCGTTTCGCCCGAGCCCCTCTCCCATTATACTTGCTTGCGAACCATTTAGAGATTATCTCAGAATTCCTTTTGGCCTTTATCTGTCATCCTGAGCGAAGCGAAGGATCTCCTTGGCACTGGAAGACTTGAGATGCTTCGCTTCGCAGATCCTTCGCTTCGCAGATCCTTCGCTTCGCTCAGGATGACAACCATGAACTGGGTTTTAAGATAGTCTCTTAGAGGAAAACCATTTCGGCTGAAGGAATGTTGTTCGACCGACTGCCGGTTGAGGATCGCCCATGGACAAGAATACGGATGATGATTCCGCCGTCCGAATCGTCCTGCAGGGGTTGGAGAGTCTCCAGCGGGCCGGGGTGACGCATCTTGCGCGCAGCCCAGTCGCACAAACCATCGACCACCATGAGGTGGCCGGCACCCCGAATATACGTCCCGAGGACACCACCGGTTCGCCCATGACCCTAAGATCGCACCACGTCGGTCAGCAGGCCGAACTCGACGCGATCCAGCAGACCGTGGCCGCCTGCACGCGCTGCAGAGAATTGGTCCGGAATCGAACCCAAACCGTCTTCGGCGCCGGCAACCCGAACGCCCGGCTCGTTTTTCTCGGTGAAGCGCCGGGCGCCGACGAAGATCGGCAAGGCATCCCGTTCGTGGGCAAGGCTGGCCAATTGCTGACCAAGATCGTCGAGGCCTGCACCCTCTCACGCGACGACGTCTATATCTTGAACATTCTCAAGTGCCGTCCGCCGGGCAACCGAAACCCCTTGCCGGACGAAGCCGATAATTGTCGCGAATATCTCGACGCCCAACTGGCGATCCTCGAGCCGGAGTTCATTGTTTGTCTGGGAGCCATCGCCTCGCACAACCTTCTGGGAACCGACGCCTCCATCGGCCGCATGCGAGGCAAGTTTTATTTGTACAACGGTATCAAGGTACTTTGCACTTACCACCCGGCCTATTTGCTCCGCAATCCCGCGGCCAAGCGCCAGGTCTGGGAAGACATGCAACTGCTCATGAGCGAGATGGGCATCGAGCTGTCCGAGAAGTAGGCAGCAGGCAGTGATCAACTAATAGCGTCGGGCGGAAGCCCGACGATGACCAGAAAGAACCGAGGTTTAAGGTGAGAAATGTCGTTTCCCTGGTACTGGGCGGCGGACGGGGTACCCGATTGTATCCACTCACCCAACTTCGCTCGAAGCCGGCGGTTCCGGTAGCGGGCAAGTACCGCTTGATCGACATACCCCTGTCGAACTGCATCAACAGCGGCTTGAATCGGATCTACGTCTTGACGCAATTCAACTCGGTCAGTCTCCATCGCCACATCCGCAGCACCTACACGTTCGACCCGTTCGACGGCGGCTTTGTCGAGATCCTGGCCGCGCAGCAGACGGTGGCCGGCTCGAACTGGTATCAGGGCACCGCGGACGCCGTGCGTCAGAATCTTCGCTACCTCCAGCAGCCGGGGATCGAGTACGTGGTGGTTCTTTCCGGCGATCAGCTCTACCGGATGAACTTCCAGGACATGCTTGCAACGCATTGCCGGTCCGGAGCCGACGTCACCATTGCGGCCGTGCCCGTGGCCAGCCAAGACGCCAGTGGGCTGGGGATCATGCGGATGGACGACTCGGGGCGCGTGCTTGGCTTCCTCGAGAAGCCTCAAACCGAAGAGGACCTCGACCTGGTGCGAACCGATCCGGCGTGGATCGACGCACGCGGCATTCCCAGTCGGGGACGCGACTGTCTGGCCAGCATGGGTATCTACGTTTTCAGCCGCGACACATTGATCGACGTGCTCGAGAAGACCAATTACGAGGATTTCGGCCGCGAGATCTTCCCGGCCTCGGTCCGCAGCCGGCACGTTCAGGTCCACCTATTCGACGGCTACTGGGAAGACATCGGCTCGATCAAGTCGTTCTACCAGGCCAATCTCGACCTGGCCGCTCGGGTGCCGCCGTTTGAGTTGATGTCGGCCGACGCGCCGCTCTTCTCCCGGGCGCGTTTCTTGCCGCCCTCGCGTATCGACGGAGCGACCGTCCGGGGCAGCCTGATGGCCGACGGCTGCATCATCGAAGAGGGCACGGTGATCGAAAACAGCGTGATCGGCCTGCGCTGCCGTATCGGCCGCGACGTGGTGATCCGCGATTCGATCGTGATGGGCAACGACTACTATCAGGCACCGGCGGAGTTCGAAGACGACTGGTCCGGCGATCGACCCCCGCTGGGTATCGGAGAAGGTACACGGATCGAGCGAGCCATCATCGACAAAAACTGCCGCATCGGCCGCGGTGTGCAGATCGTCAACCACCAGGGGATCGAATGCACCGAGGAGAGCCAGTACGGCATGATCCGCGACGGGATCGTCGTGGTGATCAGAGGCGCGGTCTTGCCCGACGGCTGGTCGGTGTAAGCCGCTGCGATGGCAGTGACAGTAGTTCCAAGTTTGGCTGGCTGATACCGCAGCAGAGGTCATCCTGAGCGAAGCGAAGGATCTCGATTGTCCAAGGAGATTCTTCGCTGC
>CAZWWC010000311.1:1983-5533 GCA_964637625.1 uncultured Planctomycetaceae bacterium | reverse complement strand
ACCTCGAACCCGCCGCCCTCGAGCATCGAGGCGACCAGGTTCTTGCCGATGTCGTGGAGATCTCCCTTGACGGTGCCGATGACCACACGGCCGGCGGCAGCGACGCCCGCCTCGGCAAGGTGCGGCGTGAGCAATTCCAACGCCGTCTTCATCGCACGAGCGGCAATCAACAACTCGGGCACGAAGTATTCATTGCACTCAAACCGCCGGCCCACCTCGTCCATGGCGGGAATCATGTATTTGTTGAGCAATTCAGATGGGTCCGTGTCCGCCTCCAATGCAGCCTTGGTCACCGTTTCCGCCTTCTTCGCATTGCCAGTCAGAACGGCATCGTAGAGTTCCGCAGCGTCAAACATCACGCACTCCTGTTCGGACAGTCCGGTTCAACTTTCCCAAACACGATATCATAACGCGTGCCCGGGCGCTACGCCAGCCCTTGGCTAGAGCCTTTCCTCTCCAGGCTTTGGTGGGGCCACGCACGCCCATCGGCCGCCCCGGCACGGTGGCTGACACCGCCTGGCGCGTCCCAGAAAGCACCGGCAAATCCTCCGGAGCGAGCGGCGCACAGCAAGCCGGTCGCTGAATTCTACGTTGCTAGTTGTCCCGTTACGAAGAAGGGGCAAGCCCAGAGTGACCCCCAATAGGAGGGAATGAACTCTGCAGGGCGACGTCACCCATCCGGCTGCCCCGATTGACACGAAGAGGTCATTTTTCCAACGTTACCCAGAGTCAGACGTTGGCCTATCCGATTTCTCGACAATGCGCTTCCCAGGGCCGGGCTGCAGATCAACGCTCCGAACCGGCCTCAGCAGCAACTTCGCCCTCCCAGTTCCCGGACACCGTCATATCTTCTCCAGGACAAGTCAGCTTACCGGCCTTTCCATTCCCCGGCACAAAGCACGCGACACTTTGTCGACTATGTGGCCACCGGTCTTGGGCAAGTCCCTGCTGGAGAGGATTGGCCCGTTTTTTCATCCGGCCCCTTGTTCTCCCTTACAGGCACTGCTATATTAAAAATGATTGTATCGTGTTCGTACTGGTTTCTTCTCCTCAGGGACAAGGATGCAGCCGCCGGCGTCGGTCGGACCCGGGCGCTCATGCCGGGATAGAATGATGCTTGTGCTATCGCGAAAAGTCGGCCAGCGAATCCTGATTGGTGACGAGATCGCCGTAACCGTGGTCCGTGTCGCACAGGGAGCGGTGCGCATCGGTGTCGAGGCACCGGATCACCTCGTCATCGTCCGGGAAGAAATCAAGCAAACCCCGGCAGAACAGCCGGAAGAGCGCAAACTGGTCCGTGACCGCTGAATTGGCGCCAGTTCTCTGCTGACCGAGCCGGCCTGGGGTTCTCTACTCGGCCTGGCCTCGCTTCAACCGGCGGTAGCATCCTACTGACGCTGCTGGCGGTTGTCCGTTTTTTGGGCGGCCGCCACCCGGCGCAGGAGACGCAATGCGTCGGGATGACGAACGTCGATGTTCTGCGATCCGCCCACGCCGTCGAGGCTGCCGTGGGTCATCGCGTACTGGCGCAGTCGCGCGATCTTTTCTTCGGCGGGGACTTCGAGCTTGGCTTGTGTCCGGGGTGAGCGACCCCAGAGAATTCGCGTACCCGACCGGGTAAACAGCTCATAGGTGTACTCGGTTTGGGACTCCCAGCGGACGCGGCTACCGGCGGCGATACGGTCGAGTTTGAGTTCACCCCAGGCTTCACCGAAGGCATCGGCGATCTCCGCCGCCCCGACCACGCGTTCGTCGCCCCAGGGAAAGCCGAGCCCTCCGAGCGGTTCGCTGTTGACGCCCACAAGCCGCGGATACCGTCTTGCGGCCTGCTGAGGGTCGAAATCGTTGCCGGGCAGCCACACACCGCGGACGTCCACCGCGCGGAGGCCCTTCTCCCCTTGTACCATGCACTCCACCATGCAAACCGGACGCCGATACTTCAGCTCCACGCGGATTCGCGCCGGATGGTGCTTGCTGACCGAAATCACACGATCGACCCACGGGTGTAGCCTGAAGGCGTCGGTCACGCGCTGCGTCGCATTGTCGTCCATGATGGACAACGAGCCGATGTAGTGGAAGACCTGGCCGCGAACGTCGGTGTTGCGGATCCACCCGGGCAACGGGGTGATCTGGAGGTCTTCGACGCTCACCCGGTATTGGTCGGAGGCCAGCACGTCGCTGCCGTACTTGTTCCAAAGAACGAAGATGGTTCCCGCAAACAAGGCGATGACCAGCAGTGCCAGGCCGACGGGCCGACCCGATCCTGTCAGAACCGTCGCGATCCATTTGACCAGCGGGGTGGCCGGACGAGCCTTCGTTTTCTTCTTGCGTCGTTTGGCCGCCATGGGCCGTTGCTCCTTACGGTTGCCGTGTCGCGTGTTTGGCTTCGTCAATAATCTTATCGGTCCTGCTCCGTGGAAAACCTTCGAGTAAGAGTAAGGGCGGCTGGGCCGTAGCGAAGCGGTGCCCCAGACGGCCGAAGACCCACCCAAGCGGGCCGGGGTGGATGCCCTGGGCTGGGTGCCATGGCCACGCGAGCGTGGCCATGCTTGGATACCGAAAAACATGCTCACGGCGAGCGTGAGCATGCCACCCACCCGGAGAGGGTCACGCCGAACAGTGCTCGCAGCCACGCGACCGACGCGAGCCGACCAGGCGGAGCCCATTGAACGTCACCAACAGACCGGCGCCCACGTCGGCAAAGACGGCCATCCACATCGTGGCCATGCCCGAAGCGGCCAACAGTAAAACGGCACCCTTGATCGCCAAGGCAAACGCGATGTTCTGCCAGAGGATGCGGCGGCAGCGGCGCCCGAGCAACACCAGCTCGGCCAACCGGTCCAGTTTCGGGGTCATCACGACCACGTCGGCTGTTTCCAGGGCCGTATCACTGCTGTGGCGACCCAGCGCGATGCCCAGCGGCGCGGCGGCCAGGGCCGGTGCGTCGTTCACGCCGTCGCCCACCATGGCCAGCCGCCGGCTCCGCGCGGTCAGGGCTTCGACCTGGCGGACCTTGTCCTCGGGCAAGAGTTCCGCATGGGTCTCGTCGATATCCAATTCCTTCGCGATCGATTCAGCCACCGTCCGGGCGTCGCCGGTCAGCATGGCGATCCGGCGGACTCCGATCCGTCGCAACCGGGCAACAGCACGGGCGGCCCCGGCTCGCAGCGGGTCGGCCACGCAAATGGCTCCCCAGAGCAAATCGGGTGTTGCGACCAGCACCAGTGCCGAGGAGCACGTCGTTGCCGCCCGGGCCGCTTCGGCGCGGACCCCCGGCTCCACGTCGACGTCCGCCTGGCTGAACAATCGCGGACTGCCGACCAGAAGCCGCTGGCCACCGACGGTGCCCTCGACGCCGAAACCTCGCAGCGGACGAAAGTCCTCGGCTTCTTCGATGGGCAGGCCCCGCCGCTGGGCTTCGTCGACGATGGCCGCTGCCAACGGGTGTTCGCTGTGACGCTCCAGCGCCGCGGCCGCCTGGACAATGCGATCGGCCTCAGGGGACTGTCCCAATTTTTGCGCTGGGGACTGTCCCAATTTTTGCGCAGCA
>CAZWWC010000311.1:0-1883 GCA_964637625.1 uncultured Planctomycetaceae bacterium | reverse complement strand
CTCAGGGGACTGTCCCAATTTTTGCGCTGGGGACTGTCCCAATTTTTGCGCAGCAAAAATGGGACTGTCCCCTTCAGTGTTCCCGGAAGCACTGCTGGGCAAGCCAGCAGTGGCACCCGCTGGGGACTGTCCCAATTTTTGCGCAGCAAAAATGGGACTGTCCCCTTCAGTGTTCCCGGAAGCACTGCTGGACGAGCCAGCAGTGGCACCCGGGGTGGAAAACGGGATCACATCGACCACTCGAGCGGTGCCGGTCGTAAGCGTTCCGGTCTTATCCAGCGCCATGGCATCGACTCGGCCGGCGTTTTCGAGGTGTTCACCCCCTTTGATCAGGATTCCCCGACGACTTGCCTGAAACAATCCGCAGACGATCGTCACCGGGGTGGAAATCACCAGCGCGCAGGGACAGGCAATCACCAGCAGCACGAGCCCGCGCCGAAACCATTCGTCGCCGGTCGTCTCGGCGGCCCAGCCGACGCCCAGCCGTCCCAGCAGCGGTGGGCCCAACGCCAGCGCGACGGCCAACGCGATCACCACGGGCGTGTAGCGACGCGCGAACCGATCGATGAAACGCTCGGTCGGCCCACGTCGTGCCTGGGCTTCGGTCACCAGCCGGGCGATGTGGGCCAGGGTGCTGGCATGGGCCGCCCGCCGGGCTTCGACCCGTAGCGAACCCTCGCCGTTGAGCGTGCCCGCGAAGACCTGCTCGCCGGCCGCCTTGTCGACGGGGATGCTTTCGCCGGTGATGGGCGCTTGATTCACCGCCGAGCAGCCCTCGATCACCACACCGTCGACCGGCACGCGCTCGCCCGGCCGCACGAGCACGCAATCCCCGATGCCCAGCACGGCCGGATCGACGTCGGTGATTTGCCTGCCGTCGATTCGATGTGCGGTGGCGGGGGAGAATTCCAGCAGCGATCGAACGGCCCCTCGGGCACGGTCCATGCTGTGCGATTCGAGCCAGAGCGAGATGGCGAAGAGAAACATCGCCGTGGCCGCCTCGAAATACTCGCCGATGCCCATCGCGCCGAGCGCCGCGATGCTCATCAGGACGTTCATGTCCAGGGCCCAAAGCCGAAGCGCCCGCACCGCGGCCCGGAAAACAGGCACAGCGGAGATCACCGTCGAGGTTACCAGAAGGACACCGACCGGCCCGGTCGTTTCTCCCAGGGCCACCCACCCGAGAACGGCCAACAACAGGAGAATACCCCCGGCGGCGGTCGTGCCCCGCCAACGCCAGCTTGCCTCGGCCCGCTCGACGCGGGTCGTTTGGTGCGGGCGAACGGTAAAACCGGCGTCCTCGATTGCCCGGACGACGGCCGCCGGGGTGACCCTGTCGGGGCGGAACTTCACGTGGAGTGTCCGATTGAGGTAGTCGGGCTCGGCGGCCTCGATGCCCGAGAGCCGCGCAAGCCTCTTCTCCAGCAGCGTCATTTCCTCGCTGCAACAGAGCTCGGGCACGTCGAAGACGGCTTCGTGGAAGGGTTTTGGTTCCAACGGTCAATCCCTGAATGGCCAAGCTGGGCCGATCGGTTGGCAGTCGAGCCTGCTCGACGTTGCTACGGGTCGAGCGCCGTGCTGGCGCGGCGGCTAACTGTCCCGACAAAATGACACGAACTGCTGAATTATACGACTTGGCGAACCCATCTTACCGATCCACGGGCTCCGGCCACCCATCTGGGGGCACTGGTGGCACTGGTAGACATTTTGCGCCATATTGATGGATCGGGAGCAGATCCCGGTGGGCGGTGCCCATCCTCAGTAGTTTCAAGCTTGGCTGGCTGACAGCTCAGCACGTCATCCTGAGTACAAGGTCATCCTGAGTATAAGGTCATTCTGAGCGTAGCGAAGGATCTCGATTGTCCAAGGAGATTCTTCGCTAC
>CAZWWC010000310.1:0-5537 GCA_964637625.1 uncultured Planctomycetaceae bacterium | reverse complement strand
CGAAGACGCCCTGGTTCGGCTGGACCACGTCGCCTTCGTGGACCAGGACCTTGACGATGTCGCCCGATTCGATATTTTCGCCCAACTCGGGCAGTTTGAATTCGATGGTCATGGTCGAGACCGATGCCTCCATTGCTCAAACTGAGAATGAAACCACAGATGCACACAGATGGACACAGATGAAAACAGATAACAAACTATGGCAGGGTGTGCGAAGAGGACGCGCCGGCTGGATTTGTTGCAACTTGGTGCGTGCAAGCACCCTACAGGGCTTTCCCATCTGTGTCCATCTGTGTTCATCTATGGTTCCCTTCAAACCGTCACCGGGTTCGGTGCGTCGGGGTCGATGCCCAACGTCTTGATCGCCTCGGGCAATTTGTCCTGGGGATATTCGCCCTCGCGGGCCAGATTGTCCAGCGCCGCCAGGGCGACGTGTTCGGCGTCGACCTCGAAGAAACGTCGCAGCTCGCGCCGCGCTTCACTCCGCCCAAAGCCGTCGGTTCCCAGCACAGTATACCGCCGCCCGATCCACGGGGCAATCGAAAGCGGCAGCGCGCTGACGTAGTCACTGGCGGCCACGACCGGACCTCGGCGGCCCTCAAGCGCCTGGGTAACATAGGGCGTGCGCGGCTCGGCCTCGGGATGCAACCGGTTGTGGCGCTGGCAGTCCTTCGCATCGAGCAGCAATTCCTTGTAGCTGGTCACGCTGTAGACGTCGCTGCCGACGCCGAATTTTTCATCGAGGATCTCTTGTGCCCGAAGGGCTTCGCGCAAGATCGCCCCGCTGCCGAAGAGTTGGACCATCGGCCGCTCGGAGCCCAAGTCCCGCGAAGAGAGACGATAGATTCCGCGGCAGATTCCCTCGGTGCTGCCCTGGGGCAGGATAGGCATCGCGTAGTTTTCGTTCATCAGCGTGATGTAGTAGAAGATGTCTTCCTCGTGGAAGTACATCCGCTTGAGTCCCTCCAGGACGATCACGGCCATCTCGTAGGCGTAGGCCGGGTCGTAGGCCTTCAGGTTGGGCACGGCCAGCGCCAGCAGGTGGCTGTTGCCGTCCTGGTGTTGCAGGCCTTCGCCGGCCAGGGTGGTTCGGCCGGCCGTGCCGCCCATCAGAAAACCTCGGCAGCGCATGTCGCCGGCCGCCCAAACCAGGTCGCCGATCCGCTGCAGGCCGAACATCGAATAGTAGATGAAAAAGGGAATGAGGTTGATTCCATGGCTCGAATGGGCCGTGCCAGCGGCCACGAGCGACGACATCGAGCCCGCCTCGGTAATGCCCTCTTCGAGGATCTGGCCGTCGGTCGCCTCGCGATAGTAGAGGATCGTGTCCGAATCGACCGGCTCGTAGAGCTGACCGACGTGCGAGTAGATGCCGACCTGGCGAAACAGGCTTTCCATGCCGAACGTGCGGGCTTCGTCGGGCACGATCGGCACGATGTAGCGGCCTACGTTCTTGTCGCGCAACAGATGCGCCAAGAGCCGCACGAAGGCCATCGTCGTCGACACCTCGCGGCCGTCGCTTCCGGCGAAGAACTCGGCCAGGTCGTCCCAGTCCGGCGGCTTGAGCTTCGCGGTCGGCCGACGGCGGCTGGGCACCGGTCCGCCCAGCGCCCGGCGACGCTCGCGGAGGTATTGTATCTCGGGGCTATCCTCTGGTGGGCGGTAGAACGGGGCTTCGGCCACTGCCGCGTCCGAGACCGGAATATCAAAACGGTCGCGGAAGTGGTGCAACTCGGCTTCGTTGAGCTTCTTCTGCTGATGCGTGATGTTGCGCCCCTCGCCCGCCTCACCCAGGCCGTAGCCCTTGACGGTCTTGGCCAGGATCACCGTGGGCGAGCCGCGGTGCTCGACGGCCGCGCGATAGGCCGCGTAGACTTTCACCGGATCGTGCCCGCCGCGTCGGAGCCGCGCGATCTCGTCGTCGGTCAGGTCGGCCACCAGGGATTCGAGCCGCGGATCGGCGCCGAAGAAATGTTGCCGGGTATAGCTGCCCGGCATGACCGTGTACTTCTGGAACTCGCCGTCGACCACCTCGCCGAGCCGGCGGACCAGCACGCCGTCGGCGTCTTTTTCCAGCAACGGGTCCCAGTCGGAGCCGAGGATCACCTTGATCACGTTCCAGCCGGCCCCGCGAAACGCGCCTTCGAGCTCCTGGATGATCTTGCCGTTGCCACGGACCGGTCCGTCGAGCCGTTGCAGGTTGCAATTGACCACGAAGATCAGGTTATCGAGCTGTTCGCGCGCGGCCAAGGTGATAGCGCCGAGCGTTTCCGGCTCGTCGGTTTCGCCGTCGCCCAGGAAGGCCCAAACCCGGCTGGCGGCCGCCTCGGGCCGAATCTTGCGGTCGACCAGGTAGTGGTTCAGCCGTGCCTGATAGATGGCCATGATCGGCGACAGACCCATCGAGACGGTGGGGAATTCCCAGAAGTCGGGCATCAACCACGGGTGCGGATAGGACGAGAGGCCGCCGCCGGGAGCCAACTCGCGGCGAAAGTTCTCCAACTGCTCCGCGCTGAGCCGACCTTCGAGAAACGCCCGGGCATAAATCCCCGGCGCCGAGTGGCCCTGGAAATAGACCTGGTCGGGCGGATGTTTGCCGTGCTTGCCGCGCAGGAAGTGATTGAAGGCCACTTCGTAGAGCGTGGCCGACGAGGCATAGGACGAGATGTGCCCACCGATCCCGTGGCTGTGGCGGTTGGCCCGAACGACCATCGCCATCGCGTTCCAACGCACGATGCTCTTGATCTTGCGTTCCAGTGCCCGATCGCCCGGGAAGTCGGGCTGCCGGCTGACGGGGATCGTGTTAACGTAAGGGGTTGTGGCGCTGCAGGGCAGTCGCACGCCCCGGCGAAAGGCCTGCTGGCGGAGCCGGGCCAGCAAATACTCGGCCCGGCGCGCTCCGGCCGAGCGAATCACGTGGTCGATCGCGTCGAGCCACTCGGCCGTCTCTTGCGGATCGACGTCGTGCGCCAGCTCGGGCATGACGCCGCGGGGTAACTCGCCGGTCTTTGCGTCTTGGTTCATCCCGTTGTTCCCGTCGTGAGGGAATGCCTACAACTGGGTAGCACCGATGATTTTCCGCGATTGGCGTTGCCTTTGCCTTCCGGTCTCCCGGAAAATCGTCGGTGTTGCCAACGCCAACAAGAGGTTAGATCCATGTCGGACGCCTCCTGTCGCTTACGCGACACCGACGATTCTGCGGTCGGAGCCAATTCGAAGCGCTAAGCCCCATTCCGCAGAATCATCGGTGCCACCCTGGGTCGTGACGCACCCTACACCAATTATGTGTTCGGCCAACGAGGGCATATCCCTCAATTCTAGGGCGAGTCGGCCGCTCGACAAGCACGCCCCCTTCGACCGGAACCCCCCCCGGTCAGTCCATAACAGCCTGTTCCGGGCGACCAGCGAAGGTAGGCAACGGTTCGCGGTCTGAACGACTACAGCCCGAAGAGTTGCCTGAACATCTGTGGGCCGTTCTCGCAGAAGATCAGCATCACGCCCATCAGCGCACCGCCGGCGATCACGCCCGAGGCCACCGGAAAGGTAAATTCCTTGGACAGCTTCGGCGCCTTCTTGTCGAATCCATAGCCGATCAGTGCGCCGACGAAGAACAGCAGGCCGTAGTACCAATGAAAAGTCCATGCAATGCCCAATCCGGCCGGCGAGGGTACCCATGGCTTGCATCTCTTGGGCAGCCATTTCGAAAGCAGCGGAAGGATGAGCCCAATGAGTCCGCCGACGGCCATCGACCAGACCTTGACCGGCGCCAACTCACTGAGACCTTTGCTCAGCGCTTCGGCCACGGCCTTCCAGGCCTGGGCCGAGGGGGCGGGGAATTGGTCGGTACCCAGCACCGAAGCGTCGGGCACCATGACCCGAAAGCAAAGCACCGTGACCACCGTGCCGACAAAGATGCCCGAGAACTGGGCGAGGAACTGCTTCCGCGGGTTGGCGCCCAGCAGGTAGCCGCTCTTCAGGTCGGTCAACAGGTCGGCCGACGACAAGGCGGAGCCAGCCGTGATGTTGGCGCTCATCAGGTTGACGTTCATGGCGGTCACGAGGTTCGTGCTCGTGCTGGCCAGATGGACGACGCCGAAGATCAACTGGGTCACCTTGCCCATCGCCCCGACCGGCGTCATGTCGGTCTCGCCGGTCACCCGGCAGGCCACCAGCGCCAAAAAGAATGACAGAACAACCGCCAGCGCGCTTTGCCAATAGGGCATGCCGAATGACGCATGGGCCAACCATGCCAGAGCGATCAGCGACACCACCTGCCCGGCGAAAAACCAGGAGCCGGGCGTTTCAATGGCCGTCATCTCATCGTCGATCTTTGCGCCGCGGGAGAACATGTTGCCCAGGTCTCCAAAGGCCCGGACCACGCTACGCCACTGGAGGACGAAGAAAAGGATGCCCGAGGTCACCATGCACGCCACGCCGCCCCAGAGCGTCCACTGGACGAGTTCGTCATATCCGGAAGCGGTGGTGACGCCTTGGTGGTGGAGAATCGGCACGAAGACGGCCCAGCAGAGCGTACCGCCGAGGAACATGCTGGCCGAGACGCGCAGTCCGGTGAGCACGCCGGCGGCCAGGAAGATCGGTTCCCAACGGAATTCCACGGTCCGACCCATCCAGAGCTTGCCGAAAACCGTTTCATTGAGCCGTTCGACCATGGAACCCAACGAGTAGCGAGCAATCCACTCGTCGAACAGCCGGAGACCTTCGGTCCAAAAATGGCTTGCCGCGGCCAGCACACCGGCGATCCCCAGCGCGCGGGCAGCGCGAATTCCCCTGGCGCCATGGGAGTGCAGCGCGCGGAGCGTTTCGGCAGCGGCGATCCCGCTGGGAAACCGGAGCTGCTCGACGTTGATCATCTGGCGTTTCATCGGGATCGCCATGGTCACGCCGAGGACCGCCAGGAAGAAAACCCAACCGAGCATCAAGGGAATCGGCAGCGACTCGTCGTGGAGCATGATGTAGGCGGCGAACGCCGAGATGAGCGTGCTGCCGGTCGAATAGCCGGCCGAGCTGGCCGTCGACTGCATGCAGTTGTTCTCAAGGATCGTCATTTTCGATCCGACCAGGCCGATCTGGTACAGCGCGGTCCAGATGGCATAGGAGAGGATGCACGCGGTGATCGCCACGCCGAAACCCCAGCCTGCCTTCAACCCGATATAGAGATTCGTCAGCGACAGGACGCCACCCAACAGCGCGCCCATCACGACCGCCCTGACGGTCAACTGGGCCATTGCGTCGCCGCGGCCTCGGTAGACCTGCTCGAACCACTGCCGCTCGATCTCCTCCGGAGTGCCTTCGAAACCGGCGATCGGCAGCTCGAAGTCGTCGTCCACCGGCGGATCGTGGACGTCGGTCAATTCAATATTATTGTCTTCCGGATGCTGATCGGTTGCCGACATCAATCAGGGTCTCCCCGGCGAAGTCCCACCACGGGACAGAGAAGCCCCATTTTCCGGGCAACCCCCGGGCTTGTCCAGGGCGTGGAACCGGCGCGTGGTGGCGAGATTGAACGGTTTGCAGTC
>CAZWWC010000309.1:0-5549 GCA_964637625.1 uncultured Planctomycetaceae bacterium | reverse complement strand
ATTTCGTTAGCAATCCCTTTTCCATCTTGATTTCATGCCGCCGATGTTCTCTGTAGGTATATTATCCAATCGCAGCCCCTTGGGAACTCCCCCCGTCCACCGGTCGTAGGGTGGGCATCGCCCACCAAGAGTTGCCTTACGTGAGCAATCGTGATTCCGGTGGGCGGTGCCCACCCTACTTTTTGTCCCGCGACCACGGACCGGCAAACATCTCAGCCAGACACGAGCCCCAGCTCTTGCCAGGGCGCCGGCACCGGTGCCGTGACGTCGACCGTCTCCCGGGTCATCGGGTGCTCGAAAACCAACCGCCGCGCGTGCAGGGCGATCGCGCGACGCCGCCAATCTTCGTGCTGGGGACCCAGCGGCACCATCGAGCCGTATTGCTCGTCGCCCAACACCGGATGGCCCCGCGAGGCCGCTTGCACGCGGATCTGATGGGTCCGTCCGGTTTCCAGGCGAATTTCAAGCCAGGTGCCCCACTCGGCCTGGGCCAACGTGCGGTAGTCGAGCACGGCCGGTCGACCTTCGGGATGATCCTCGGCGACCACCTCGGCACGCGCTTGGTCGGGGATTTTTCGCAGCCGATCCCGCCAGGTGCTCATCTCGGGCGAGACTCGGCCACTGACCAAGGCCCAATAGGTCTTTTCGACCGAGCGCGACTCGAACTGTCGGGCGAGCCGCCGGGCGGCCCGGACCTCTCGGGCAAAAACCATCGCGCCGGAGGCAGGCCGGTCGAGCCGGTGGGGCACGGCCAGATAAACCTTCCCCGAGCGGCCTGCCCGCCGGCCAAGGAACTGCTTAATCCGGACTTCGAGGCTGTCGATGCCGGGTGGTGCCTGGGTCAGCACGCCAGGGGGTTTATTCACCACCAAGCACGGACCTTCCTCGTAGAGAATCTCAAACCCTGGCTCGTCGATCATGGACCTTATTCTAGTACTACAACGCTAAATCGACCACAGAGGCACGGAGAACACAGAGTCTAAAGTGAACTGCTGGGTGCCATGGCCACGCTTGCGTGAGGGTGTCCGGGAATTCGGGTGGCACGTCCCTGAGCGCAGCGAAGGGCGTGTTCCCTGGGCCAGCCACGCCCTTCGTTCCTCAGGGCGTGCCACCCATGCCCATGCGATTCGTCGGCATCTCGGCGCGCCGGCACCCATCTTGCAGAATCGCCCGCGATGAGTAAAGTGAGGGCAAGTAATGGGGTGATAAAAGACTGTTTTTGCTTGGTATTGGCACAACGGAAATCAGGAAGGTTTGCCGATGAAGAACCAGCCCGTGGGACGTCCCGTCGAACTGCTCTTGATCGAGGACGACCCGGACGACGTCTGGGAAACACAACAGACACTTAATGAGGCCAAGGTCACCAACAACCTGCACGTGGTGGTCGATGGCCAGGAGGCGCTTGCCTTCTTGCGCCGCGAGGGAAAATACTCCGAGGCTCCGCGCCCCGACCTGATTCTCCTGGATCTGAATCTGCCGAAGCGCGACGGCCGCGAGGTCCTGGCCGACATCCAGGCCGACGAGTCGCTGGCCGACATTCCCGTGGTCGTTCTGACCACCTCCCAGGCCGAGGACGACATCATCCAAACCCGGGATCTGAACTGCCACAGCTACATCAGCAAGCCGGTCCGCATCGACCACATGCTCATGCTCATCCGCTCGTTGGACGACTTTTGGGTAACGATCACACGGCATACCGGGGAGACGGAAGAGGACTAACCGAGTTAGATCGCGGGCTTCACTAATCACTATTCAAGCTCTGACCCCACACTCCCCCGCCGATGGTCTTCAAGTTGATGCAGTCGGCCCAAAAGCGTTGGCGTACGCTCAACGGCTCGGAACGACTACGCGACGTGATTCAAGGAATCCCATTTGTAGACGGAGTCAAGCAACCCAAAGCCGCCGCCTGAGGAAAAATCCGCCAACCGCCCGTACGCAACTCTTGACAATATCTCTAAAATCTGCGCTGACGGCGTTACGACGCACACGAGCCAGAAGTGGGGTGCGGAAAGAACACTTTGCCCACATATGCAACAGTCTCTTGAGGGAATCGCTAAAAACGATGTACAACCAACCGAAATTTTCGACAGAGATTTAATATTCGACACAAAAATAATATATGGGGATGGCATTCGATTCAAACAGGCGATGTGCACCACAAGACAATCATCATTTGAAAGGTCGACATTGGGTCGGCCGAAGATCGGATCGTTCGCTTGCTTTTCGTGCATCGAAATAGAATCCTCGGCTACATTTGGTCTATCGTTCGGGATATCGATATGGCGGAAGACGTCTTTTAGGGAGTGTCGGTCGATACTACTAGTGGTCAGGCATCGTCACGGGCAGCTACCATTCCATTTTTGTTCCATGCCCTGGAACACGCGTTGCGCGAATGACGATTCCCGCTTTCGGAAAGGAGAAATAGAATCGTGCTGCTTTTCGGTTTCCTTCAGTGCATAACTGGGCATCTGTCGTGCAATCGTTCAGACGCCTTTTCACGCCTGAAGCAGGGCCTGTCGGCTATCACAGCCGTTGCGTTGCTTGGGTTGATCCTCTGTCCGTCCGCACACGGTGTTCCCTTGTCGGTCGACGATTTCAGCTTCGCGCCGGATGAGTTGGGGCTTGGATCCAGCGGCGCGACGATTCAACAACTGGGCACCAACCACTTCAAAGTCGTTCTGGGCAGCGCGCCGACCCACCCCGACTGGGACAACATGCTCAATGTGACGATCGAGGAGCATGCCTTGGGCAATCCGCTTCAGTTGGACGTTTACTTCTATGGCGGCAATAAATATCGCTACAATACGCGTCGCGGCAGTTGGTCCTATGACGGAGTGAACTGGAAACAGTTTCCCGCGTTCTATGATTCGGGCAATTCGTCGGTCGGGGCGAGCATCTACTTCCCAGCGTTCACTCAGGACAAAGTCTACCTGGGCCATCAAGTCCCCATGTCGTATGAGAACGTGAATGATCTGATGCAGCAATGGAGTGAGCACCCGGATGCGCAACTTAACGTCGTTGGCCAGTCAATCGAGGGCCACAACATCTACCGGCTTCAGGTCACCGACGCGGCCAGTCCCTACGCGCGCAGCGAACGCTGGCACCACTACATGATCAACCTTCATCCCGGCGAGCACAATTCGCAGTGGAGAATGGCCGGGATGGTGGATTGGCTCCTGGGTCCGGAGGGAGCGACTGCCCGAGAGAACGCTATCTATGATTTCGTGTTGATGGCTTCGCCCGACAGCCCCTCGCACGGCTGGTACCGCGTGAACGCGGAAGGTTACGATATGAACCGCTCCTATCTGGTCAGCGGCGCCGACCCGGACTCGCAGGCGCACGAAGCGTATCTCCTGCAGTCCGAACTTGAACAAATGATGGTTTCCAGCGAGCCGCTCACCACCGTCTGGGGGCTCCACACCGACCAATATGACATTATCGAAGAGATTGCCCGGGGCCCCGAATTCGACAACACAGTTGGTCCATGGACGGATTTTCGCGACCTCATCGAGACTTATGATGAGCCGCATCACATGTTCGGACCGGTCAGGGCGGTTTCCGGCGATGTGCACCCTACCTGGTGGGACAAGGGACCCTATCAACAGTTTGGCATCACCAGCGTGCTAGTCGAGGGTGGGGGTAACGTGATCAACAAGGAAGAGGCGCTCGATGTTGGAATGATCCTGATGCGAAGCATCGCGGAATTCTACGGCACGCCGCCAGAGGCCGAGGCGGGAGTACCGGAGCCCGGATTTCTGAGCGTACTGATAACCGGCGTGTTCATGCTGGCCGCGGTGGGTCGGCACCAGCGCGCTTTTCGAGTATCCACCTGATGGTCGGACGGTGCGTGAATTCGCTTTAGCCTTCAAGTACTTTCGCCTTTTTGTAGACCCACTACGATAATTTGTGAGAGAAACGACTGATGAAGATAGCTCTGAAACGCGCGCTCCTGATATCCATATATGGTTTGTCATGGTGGATCATGACTGCGTCAACGACCGAGGCGCAGACTATTCTGGTCAATGAGACATTCGACATCGGCTCCGCCCCGACACGGTTCGACGACCAGGACGATCCACAAGACGTGGATTGGTGGGCGATCTCGCCGGCCTTGAATCCGCCGTGGAATACCTTGTCCCTCGTGACCGATCCGGGGGGAATCGATCAAGGCAATGCCCTATCGATTGGAGCGTCGCCTTACTCGCGCGTGTGGGGCAACATTCGCCATGTCGACCTCGACAAAGTCGGTGATTGGCTGAGGCTCAGCTTCGACGTGCGCATCACGTCGCCAGTCGAACACGACAGAGGTCTCCGGTTTGGGATCTACTCGGGCGACGAACTCGACAACCCGATCCTCGGCGACTACATGGAATGCGACATCGGATGGAAGGCGCAAGGTTACCTTGTCCAGTTGGGAACCGGAAACGGCCTCAATCCCCCAGTGAACGCTTCGATTCGTGTATATCGCGAGAAAACCATTGATGAGATCCTTGCGCCGACCTCGGAAGATGGATACAACTATACCGTGCCACGCGGGACTTATGAGTTGGACCCGACCAAGCACACACTCTCGCTAGTATTGCTCAGGACGAACACCGGCGCACACCAGGCCGGCATTCGAACCAGCCTTTCGATAGACGGTGTCGCCAAGAGTATTTACACCGATGACGGCTCACTGACCAGCGGTACTCCGACGGATCCCTTTGGATTCATTTCGTCGTTCGACGGGATTTGCATCGGCTCCGGGTCGGCCGGGCCACCGAACTTCCTGATCGACAATATCGTGGTTGACACGAGCCTCAATTATGTGCCCGGCGACGCCAACAACGACGGCAGTGTCGACGAACTGGATGCGGCCCGGCTTTCCACATACTGGGGCCAATCCGACGCCACGTGGGCCATGGGCGATTTCAGTGGCAACGGCACGATCGACGCCGCAGACGCTTCCATCCTGGCCGCCAACTGGCACTACGGCACGGTATCGGAAGGCGGTCAGAGCGTTCCAGAGCCGACGGCGCTGTCAGGACTTCTAAGCATCGCCGTGGGACTTGCGCTGATGGCGTTACGACGCATGCGATCCCGCAGCTAAAAGCGCGGGACGGACAGATAGACCTCGCCCGAGCCACCTGACCGACGGCCAAGAAACTGCTTGATCCGGACTTCGAGGCTGTCGATGCCGGGTGGTGCCTGGGTCAGCACGCCAGGGGGTTTATTCACCACCAGGCAAGGACCTTCCTCGTAGAGAATCTTAAACCCGGGCTCGTCGATCATGGGCCCTATTCTAGCCCCACAACGTCGACTCGACCACGGAGCCACGCCCTTCGCTGCGCTCAGGGCCGTGCCACCCATCTTGCAGAATCGCACAGGACGAGTAAAGTGAGGGCGAGTGGTGGGGTGGTCGCGTCGCTGATCGCGATTCTTACTTCATGTTGGCACAACGGAAATCAGGAAGGTTTGCCGATGAAGAACCAGCCCATGGGACGGCCCGTCGAATTGCTCTTGATCGAGGACGACCCGGACGACGTCTGGGAAACACAACAGACACTTAA
>CAZWWC010000308.1:0-5584 GCA_964637625.1 uncultured Planctomycetaceae bacterium | reverse complement strand
CGCGGATCGACGCCGACCGTGCGGGCCGCGAGATCCCGGCCGTCGGGCAGCCGGACGATGATGCGCCCTTTGAGTTCGCTGGCCTTGGTCAGAATCCAACCGTCGGGCCCGACGATCGTTCCCAGTACGGTGTTCCTCCTGTTGCACCGGATTTGCACGACGCACTGGGCCGCCTCGGCGATCACGTTGCGGAAGGCCGCCTTGATGCGAGGCGTATCGCGCAGCGGCATCTTGTCGGCCCAGGCATCACTCTGCTTCAAACGTTCCCAATGCTTGTGGAAAACATCGATCGGCACGTGGTAGTTCATGCTCAAGGCGCCGCCGATGCGGCGATTGATTCCGATCAGCTTGCCCTCCAGATCGAGCAGCGGCCCGCCGGAGTCGCCCATGATCAAAGGGCAGTCCGTCTGAAGAACGCGCTCCTCCAGGCGAAGGACTCGGCCCACGCGAACCGCCGGCGGACGACCCTTTTCGTAGCCCGACGGGTGACCGAGCGTGACGCACCAAGCGCCGAGGTGGATTTGGCCCTTCGGGGCAAGCTCGACGAAGGGCCACTCTCCCTTGTCCGTGATCTTCATCATCCCGGCGTCGGCACTGGAGAACACACCCAGAGTCACACCCTTTAGGGTCTTGCCGTCGGGCGTCAGGAAAACGACTTTCCTGCCCGGCGTCCCGGCGACGTGGCCGGCGGTCAGGACCAGGCCGTCGGGGCTCACGATCACGCCGCTGCCCCGGAAGGGTCCCAGCCGAATGGCCACGACGCTCTTGCTGGACTGGGCCACGACTTTCTTGAATTTCTCCTCGATCGCGCGCAACTGCTCGACGTTCTTCGGAACGTTGTCGTTGCTTTGGGCCGACTCCGCCGGCGGATCAGAATCCGCCCGCAAGGGCGCCGGCCGCCCGGGCACGCCAACCGCCAAGAGCACGACCAGTGCAAAGCGGCAGGCGACTACGGCATGGAAGCGAGGATGTAAGATCACCAGAGAGACCCTCCGAAGACTCTGTGTTGCTCGCGCGGCGGCGCAAAAAGGCCTCGACGCTCCGTTGATGGGCGGGAGTGGGGGCTTGTGTCGGCGCCGCAGCACCTCTTCACCTGGCGGCCCGCGCTTCCCTTGAGGACGAAACGAGGTAGGCACGAAATGGGGTCTGCCTCAGGCTCCATTATGATTGGAACCGGGGCCGGAAGCAAGAATCAACACCTCGTGCGGGGGGCGTATTCTGCTCTCGGTGGGCGCATTGTCCGAGACGCCCGGGGAAGCGAAGTGCCGATTGTCCCCTTCGTGGCGATTGCGCGAAGAGGGTGTCCGGGAATTCAGGGTCAGTGATTCCAAATTCCATCGAGACCTGGCATTGTCATTCTGAGCGTAGCGAAGAATCTCCTCGGACAATCGAGATCCTTCGCTACGCTCAGGATGACCTGCTGAGGTGTCAGCCAGCCAAACTTGGAACTACTGAGGGTGGCATGCTCTCGCTTGCGTGAGCATCTCCGGGAATTGAAATCGAGGTTTTTCGAGGCAAAAGGTGTGCCACTGCTTGCCACCGGCAAGCAGTGCTGGCTGCGCAGCCGTTTCGCACTGCTTCTTGCGAAGCAGTGGCACACGGAATTCCCGGATGCCCTCCGCTCTTGGCTGTGGTCACTTCTGAAAAACGGCCGCGACCCCCGGATGAAGTCCAGGGTACTTGGCGACGAACTCGAACCTTTGCCGGTCCAGCGCCGCCTGCTGGCGCGCGAAAACGCCGGCCGCAAAGACCCGGTCGGGGTGCAGCAGCGCCGGGTCAACCGACGGCATGGAGCTGGGCACGCGAAGGCCCGTCTTGTCCGAAAGGGTCCAATCGCTCAATCCGCCTCGCAACACGGCATCCAGGATACCCATCGTGTCACCCAGGCGGATGTCCCGCATGTTGTTCCCCTCGCCGACCCATCCGGTGTTGAGCAGGTAGCAGTTGATATGCTCGTTTCGCTGGAGGATGTCGTAGAACAAGTTAGCGTGTGCGGCGCGATCGCCGGCCACGAACGGATCGTAGAAGAACTCGTTTTTGATCTTGCCCGCCTGCGTCGGATCGCCGGCGGACGATTCCATCGACTGGCCGAGCACCATGAAGGCGGTCGCCTGCTCGTGGGAGAGCTTGGCCACCGCGGGAATGATGGCGCCGCGGGAAATGATGAAGATGTTATCGACCTTCTCTGCGTTGATTTCACCCCCGGCGTGCATGAAGTCGCGCCGCTCGATGACGGCCCGACCGTTGGCCGTTCGATCGAGGTTGCAGAAATCGATCGTGCCGTCCTCGGCGATGAACACGTTTTCGAGAAACGACTCTCGTTTCAGCGCGCCGTAGTACGCCTCGATCTGGTCGGCGGGACTGAGCCCTTCGGTTTTCACAAACAATCCTCCGGCTTCGAAGCCGTGGAAGGAGCCGTCACGACGCAGAATGCCGCCGTCGTCCTGGATGAGCCAGGAGCGTTCCTGTCCCTTGCGGGCCAGGACTTTGCAGGAGGTGCTCGTCTTGCCGTTGGCGCTCAGCGCGACAAACAGCGAAACCATGGTCCGATAGTCTCCCGCGGAGTCTTCGAGTACGTCTTTGCGACAGCCGGCATGGAGAAACAGTGCGTCGCCGCCGAGCTTGGCGCGATAATCTTCCGCCGTGAAAACACCCTTTTTCCACTCGCCGAAATAGTTGGTGTTTCGGGCGAATTTGACCATGCGCCCGTCGCTCGAGTGCGCGTTGCGGATAGTAATGCTTTTCTCGGGCAGTACCTTCGCCTTGTTCTTCTCGAACTGGTCGTCGAAGAACATGATCACCTGATGGGTAGGCTCATCGGTCTGGGCCGGTTTGAACAGCTTGCGGCCCGAATAGGCCACGTGGGCAAATCGCTTCGGAAGCATCAGCCGAGTGGTCACTCCCTCGGTGCCGTCGGCCACTACGACGTCGATGGCGACGAGTGGTTCCTTGGCCGAGCACTCGATGGCCAGCGCGAGCAATTCTTCCTCTTCCGAGCCGAATTCGGTATCGATGTTGTTGCAGGTAAACATCGCCGCGCGCGACATCGGCTCCGACTCGGCCACGATACTCCCGTATTTGCTCACGACAACGTCGGGTTCCTCCATCGCCATGGCGCGCAACTGGTCGTTGTCGGGATTGTAGATCAACCGACCTTCCCGATCAGCAGCATCGAAAATCGCCCGGGCCGCCTGCTGAAACTGTTCAAACATCGAGATTTTCCATTTCGTTTCGCGCTCTGGTCGGAAATCGTCGTCCCGACGTGGATCGGGGGTCAGCCCGCGCCACGTGGACGACTGTGTTGCCACGGACGGCCACTCACCTTGCACGCGTCCGGTATACACCAAACGTCAAAGTATGGCCTCGGACTGGCCCCAACGCAACCACCCTCCAAAACGAAAAACACGCCCCCAAACAGCCGGTGAAGGGCTATGTCCTCGAATCGCTTTCCGCCGGAGAGAACTTCCTGCTGAGAACCCCACACCACGCAATACGATCCCCCCAAACATACGGCTTCCGTTTCGCGGAGTTCCGGGGGCCTGGGTGCCCCGAGATTTGCAGACGTCCCCGGGCCGGACGGACTACTCTGCTCTACGCAAAACGTCGTATTGCAGATTGGGCGCATCGCGTCCAAACGCAGCGTACGTTCGGCCTTGCACGAAAAGGAGCACATCGATATCTTCATCGCATTCGAGCTTCGCGCAATAGATTCGTATTAGGGAGAACAACTGCCGTGCGACACGTCAACAACTCTTTCACGTTCTTGGTCGTTTTCCTTGCCTTCGGGTCCGAACCGCTCCAGGCGCAAGAAGAACCGGTACCGGCAAGAACGGCCTATGGCGGAGTCGTCACGGCGGCAACGTTGCCGCCGGATTACACGGTGACCACGATACCACTTCGCCAGGGGAAGGAACTCCTAGGCACAAACCTGGTCGTGAGAAAAGGACGGGATGCTTCCAAAGTCCTGATCATGGTTCAACATATGGACTTGCAGACGGACGCCCTTAAGCGAGCTGCAATGAAGGCCTTTGTCAACGGCATCATCGACTTGCTCTCATCCACCAACATGAAACTCGTCGAAACGAAGTTTCCCGACGCGGCTACGGTCGACCTCAAGACAAGAATCAGACCCAAACTCAAGTACGTAACGGCCGACAAGAAAAACGTTTACGTTGAATTCCAGATCTTCTTTGCTCAAGACGGCTATGCTGTTGCCGTAATTGCCGACAACAATGAGGATCTCAAGACGCTTTCGCAATGGGCCGAAACCGTAGGTCCTGCCCCGCCAGAAGGACAAACTGCTTCCCGGAAAACGGCCGGCCGGCCCCAGCCTCAGGCACAACACGCAAAAAAGAACTACGAAGGGCTCATTCTAGCGGCGCCCCTGCCGGCGGGATTCCAGATGACGAATCATCCGATGCGGAACGGAGCGCGTTTGCTGGGAAACACGCTGGCGGTGACCAGCAAGAACACGTCCTCCAGGGCCGCCGTAACGGTCGAAAACCGCGATTTGCCGACGGACGACCACAAGAGGACCGCCTACAAGGCCTATGTCAACGGCACGGCCCAGGCGCTTGCGAAGACCGGCGCGACACTTGCCCACCAAGAGATCCCGAACCCGGCCACGATCGACGTCACAAAGCGAACCCCTGTCAAACTGACGTACAAAACTCCGGACGGCAGGGACTTGTACATCGATATGCGGATCTTCTTCACTCGAAACGGATACAACGTCGCCGTATGCGCCGACAACAAGGAAGACCTCAAGACACTCACGCAATGGGCCAGCACGATTACTCCGCTCACCAAGGTTCCTACCCAGATTTCCGAGCGACCGCGGAAGTTGAGCAGATAGCGAACCGGGAGAACGAAACGGCAACACAACTGCTCCGCGGAAAACCCTACTGGCGGGTAATCGCGCCGCGGCGCCAGTGGAAGTGCAGAGTCCGATGAAAGAGGTCGTCGGCTGGCACACACGCCAACTACGTAAGTGGCGGTACGACGCTGTCCACAGAGCAGAAAAGGTCCATTTTTCGGCCCGGGTACCGTCCCCTCCCGACGTGCCCTATCCAGAACCCACGGCCTATTCATGAAACACTGTCTCGTCACCGGCGGCGCGGGCTTCATCGGCAGCCATCTGGCCGAGAAGCTCCTCGAGCAAGGACACCGGGTCTCGGTCGTCGACGATGAGTCGACCGGCTCGGTCGACAATCTCGCCGAGGCAATGAAATGCCCCCGGTTCTACTACACGCGAGGCTCGGTCGCCGATCATGAGTTGGTTCGCCGGGCCGTGTCCGAGGTCGACGAGGTCTATCATCTGGCGGCGGCCGTGGGGGTCGAGCTCATCGCCCGTTCGCCCATCCAGACGATTGAAACCAACATTTACCCGACCGAGCTGATCCTCGCCGAGTTGGGCCGGCGTCACAAGGCGGGCCATCCGGTGAAGCTGTTCCTGGCCAGCTCAAGCGAGGTCTACGGCAAGAACCCCAAGCCGCGCTGGGACGAAGAGGATGAACTCGTACTGGGTTCCACCGCGCGGGCCCGCTGGTCCTACGGCGCCTCGAAAGCCATCGACGAGTTCCTG
>CAZWWC010000307.1:0-5594 GCA_964637625.1 uncultured Planctomycetaceae bacterium | reverse complement strand
CGGAGGGGAGATCCTTCGCTTCGCTCAGGATGACCGTTTTGAAATGCCCTCTAGATACATCGACAAAGAAACGAATTGCTTAATCTACATTCAGTAGTTCCAAATTCCATCGAGACCTGGCATTGTCATTCTGAGCGTAGCGAAGAATCTCCTTGGACAATCGAGATCCTTCGCTACGCTCAGGATGACCTGCTGAGGTGTCAGCCAGCCAAACTTGGAACTACTGACATTGATCATCTCTACTACGATCATCACAAGCTGACGCTGGTCTGCAATCTAAGCAGAAGCAGCAGGAAGTTTATGCAAGGACTACGGGAAGGGGAGGAGGTCCTCTTTGAGTTTTCTCCGCTGGCCAGGAATGGCGATGTCGCCAGGGTGTTCTGGATGTCTCGCATTGGCGAGCCTTCCAAGAGAACGAAGTTCTGGTACGCCCACCCTTAGCGGACGCGGTGACGCTCCGGCGGCGGTGGAGGAGTATTGAGGGGGGATCATTCATCTTGGCCGCAACGGGCAGAGTGCTTCAACTCTCTCAGGGAGCAATGGTTGCCACGAGCAGTCGAAAGATATCCCGCGCGGAGACCGACCTCCGCGTGCCGCTGGCAAGCTCTTGCGCGACAGGTACTTCAAATAATCTTGTCCCAGGGACCAGAAGGGCCGGCCGACGGGACGCCAGAGCCGCAAACCGAGCCGAGAAGGCAATGGGTTGTCAATTTCGGCAGCCCGGTGTCTAATACCGTTTCCGCGCGGCACAAAAGGGGGCGACGTGTCATGGCCGGTCGTGGAAACCGGGGACGTTGGGCACCGCCACGGGCCCGCTGAAGTGAAACCGCAGAGTGAAGGACATGAGCGACTTCTTGCTAGAGAACGTGTGGGTCTTGGAGCCCGGCGAAGGAATCGTCGGACGCGCGTTGCGTGTTCGCGGCGATCGGGTCGCGGAGATCATGGCCGACACCGGCGATGACGTGAACGCGGCGGCCATCGACGGCGGTGGTCGCCTGGTAACGCCCGGGCTGGTCGATATCCACACGCATGGGATCGGACATCATGCGTATGAACGCAGCCCGGAGGATCTGCTGCGCGGGACGCAGCAGTTGGGGCAGTATGGAACCACGTGTGTCTTGCCCACGCTCTATCGGGTTTTGGACGAGGATCACCTTTCCGATTTGGCCGCGCTGACCGAGGCGATTCGGCGCGTGGATACCGCGAGTGTGCCCGGGTTTCATTTCGAGGGTCCCTTCCTGGCGCGGCCCGGCGCGGGGGCCGTGACCGTGCCGGGTGACGTGCGACTGCTGGAGCAACTCTACGATGCCGTGGACGAACACGTCGTGGCGGTGTCGATCAGTCCGGATACGCGCGACATCCTGCCGGTGATCCATTGGCTCGTCGAGCACGGGGTTGTCCCGTTCATCACGCACACGCAGGCAGATGTCGAGCAGACCCAAAGGGCTCTTGACGCGGGCGCCCGCCATGCGACCCATTTCTACGACGTCTTCTACCCGCCGGAGGAAACCGACCCCGGCGTGCGGGCGGTCGGGACCGTGGAAGCCATCCTGGCCGACCCTCGCTGCTCGGTTGATTTCATCTGCGATGGGGTGCACGTCCATCCGACGGCGGTTCGGGCGGTTTTGGCCGCCAAGGGTTGGGAGAAACTGGTTTTGATCACGGACTCGAACGTCGGGGCCGGTTTGCCGGACGGTGTCCATGAATCGCCCTGGGGATATCCGATAAAGACTCAAGAAGGCCGTGGGGCAAGAATCCACGATCCGGCGCATCCCAACCATGGCGCGCTGGCCGGAAGTAGTCTGACCATGGATCGCGCAGTCACCAACGCCTTGGCATGGCTCGATCTGCCTGCCGAGCAGGTTTGGGCCATGGCCACCCGGAATCCGGCCCGGCTCTTGGGTCTCGGCAACAAGGGAACCTTGCGTCCGGGAGCCGATGCGGATCTGGTCCTTTGGGACGAGATCGGCGACCGTTATCGAGCCGTTCGTACTTGGGTCGGAGGTCGCTGCGTCTTTCAACAGAAATGAAACGAGCGGTCGATGCGTGAGCTTGCCCGAGAGCACCATCGCCGGTGCCTGGGCCATAGCGCAGCGGTGGCCCAGAATACCGCGCACGACCCATTAGCAACAGGAGCACAACGATGAGCCGGGAATTCACATTTGCGCCGGCCCCTGTCCATCCCTTTCGGGATCGAGAGGTGTGTGAGCGGGTCATGCGGATCAACAAGGAGGACCTGTGCAAACACCCAAACGAGAATCTGAAGATCGGCATCATCGAGGACAATTTCCAGTTGGCGCTGAAATTCATGCTCGATATCCTCAGCGGCATCAAGCAGAGTCTTGAGGAAGGCAAACCACACGTGATCATCCTGGGGGCGCCGAATCCACAATACGCCCTGTTGGCCCAGATGATCAACCAATTGAATATCTCGTGCAAGCACGTCCATACGTTCAACATGGATGAATACGCGGATGAGAAGGGCAACACGGCGCCGCGCGACTACGAAAGAGGGTTTCAGTACTGGATGTGGAAGGATCTCTTCTCGCGTCTGAAGCCCGAGCTGGCCATCCCGGACGCTCAGATCCACTTCCCCAGCACGCAGAACATCAACGACTACAGCCGCATGATCGAAGACGCCGGTGGGGCCGACGTTTGCTACGGGGGCTGTGGATGGAACGGCCACATCGCCTTTTACGAACCGCACCTCGGGGCGCGCTTCGGCGACGATATGGACGCGTTCATGCGGGAGGGTGCCCAAATCGTCGATCTTCACCCGATCACCGTGGCGCAAAACAGCCTGTTCTGCGACGCCGGCGCCTCCGGTGCCTGGCATCGTGTGCCGCCCAAAGCGGCCACGATCGGTCCTCGCGATCTGGCCGCCGCCCGCTTGAACCGTGTTTACCACTGGTTCAGCTACGGCGACGTGTCGTGGCAGCGCTTTATCAGCCGGCTCATGCTTCACGGCCCGGTCACGCCGAGCGTGCCGGGCAGCATCTACCAGGTGATCGGCGGCGAGGTTTGGCTCTCCGGCGACGTGGCCGCCGATATCGACACCCCTTATGTTGCCGAGCGCCGCGTGCAGTACGGGGACATTCGTGATTAATGTGGGTGATGCGCCGGCAGGCAAGCGACCATCAATACCTACACAAAGATCTCCGCCGTGCGTCGAGTGTCCGGATTGAGTACCTGCGCACACACTAGTGCTCTGTCACAATGGTTTTTCAGGGTCGGGTGCCAGCGGTCCCGATATCATCGGGACCGCTGAAAGACAGTATGTGGACAAGGGCGGACAAGCCGCCCATGGCACCCCGAAGTATTCTCGTGACAGAGCACTAGGTAGTCTTCGCCGAGACTCAGTAGACGCCAACGGCCTCAGACCCTACACTGGAGTGATACCGACACGTTGTTGCGTGGGAGACGACCTCCATGGAAGTACTGGACTGGCTGGTGATCGCTGCCTACTTCGGCCTGCTGCTGGCCGTGGCCTGGTGGGTGATTCGCAAGGGCAAGGACACGACCGACGACTATTTCCTGGCGGGCAGGAATCTCGGCTGGTGGGTCGTCGGCGCGTCGATCTTCGCGTCGAACATCGGGTCCGAACACCTGGTGGGCCTGGCCGGGTCCGGGGCGACCGACGGCGTGGCCATGGCCCACTACGAGCTGCACGCCTGGTGCCTGTTAGTCCTCGGCTGGGTGCTTGTGCCCTTCTACACGCGATCCCGGGTCTTCACCATGCCCGAGTTCCTCGAGCGGCGATTCAACCGGGCCAGCCGCTGGGTCCTGTCGCTCATCTCGCTGGTGGCTTACGTCGTGACGAAGATCGCCGTGGGCATCTTCGCCGGAGGCGTCGTCTTCTCCGTGCTGCTGCCCGACGTCCACCTCGGGCCACTCGACAGTTTCTGGCTCGGCTCGATCCTGGTGATCCTGCTCACCGGGCTCTACACCATCCTCGGCGGGCTCCGCGCGGTGGCCTACACCGAATCGCTGCAGGCGCTGGTGCTCATCGTCGGCTCGATCCTGGTGACGATCTTCGGCTTGCAGGCGCTGGGCGGCTGGTCCGAGCTGCGGGCCGTCTGCGGCTCCGAGATGTTCAACCTGTGGAAGCCGCTGGTCCCCGAGGGCGTGACGGCCACCTGGGAGCCGGTCCGCGAATCGGGCCGCATGGCCTGGTACTTCAACGACAACTACCCGTGGCTGAGCATGCTCTTCTGCGCCCCGGTCATCGGGCTGTGGTACTGGTGCACCGACCAGTACATCGTCCAGCGCGCTCTGGGAGCACCCGACGAAACGCAGGCCCGACGAGGGTCGATCTGTGCCGCCGCGCTCAAGCTCCTGCCGGTCTTCATTTTCATTATTCCCGGCATGATCTGTTTCGCCCTGGCCCGCAGCGGTGCGTCGACGGACCTCCAACAGGCGATCCTTGCCCCGGACGGCACGATCATTCGGGAAGAAGCCCAAAAAGCGTTTCCGCTGCTGGTGGCCAACGTGCTGCCGGTGGGGATCCGCGGGCTGGTGGTTGCCGGCCTCTTGGCCGCGCTGATGAGCTCCCTGGCCGGCGTGTTCAACGCCTCGGCGACGCTGTTCACCATGGACTTCTATTCCCGGCTGCGGCCCGGCGTGTCCCAACACCGATTGGTGTGGATCGGCCGAATCGCCACGACGATCATGGTGCTCATCGGGCTGGCGTGGATTCCCGTCATCCAAGGCGGCCGTGGGCTCTACGACTACTTGCAAGGCGTTCAAGCATACCTTGCCCCACCGATTTTCGTCGTCTTCTTCCTGGGCATCTTCGCCAGACGGCTCAACGGCGCCGGCTGTCTGGCCAGCCTGATCGTGGGCTTCCTCTTGGGGCTGTTCCGGCTGGCCGTCGACACGCCCGTCAAGCTGATCGACGGATTTACGTATCCCGAAGGCTCGCTGCTTTGGATCGTCAACAACATGTTCTTCCAATACTACAGCATGCTGATCCTCGCGGTCTGCGTCGTCGTGATGGTCGCGGTGAGCTGCGCGACGTCGAAGCCCGACTACGCCAAGATAAGCGGCCTCACCTATGGCACGACGAGCGACCAGCAGCGCTTCGCGTCCCGCAAGAGCTGGACCACGGCGGACATGGCCGCCTCCGCGCTGGTCCTGGCGGGCATCCTCGCGGCTTATTTGTACTTCCGAGGCTGACGTCCAGATTCCACCAAACTCGGCCGACACTTGGAATAGGAGACCATCTCAAAACCAACCTGTGGCGGCTGGTTTCGCGGGGAACAATGCCGAATCACCTTCATCGGCCAGCCGTCAGTCGAGGATCCGCTTCCATCGCTCGAGATTCCACTGAACCTTCTCGGCCTGCGTCATCTTGGCGAAGTCCGGTTCTTCGCGAGGCCGGCTCGGCGGCTTCGAACCCTGGGCCATCGGCCGACGAGCGGGCGAGCCGCCGTAGCTGGTCGCCCCGCTGCTACGCTTCAGGTCGTCGCCCAAAGAACGATGTGGCGTAATGCCCAGCTGCTGGAGGTCTCCGTGGTATGCACGGACCGCTTCTTCCGGGCCGATCTGGTCGTCGGCGATCGCGCGGAGGTATTTCACGAACGTCAATTGGTGCT
>CAZWWC010000306.1:0-5610 GCA_964637625.1 uncultured Planctomycetaceae bacterium | reverse complement strand
CTTCGCTTCGCTCAGGATGACAATGCCAGGTCTCAATAGAACTTGGAACTACTGATCCTCGATAACGAGTTCCCCCTTTCCCCCCCGAGGGCTCAGGTCCTGCCAACCGCGGCCGCCCGGCTCCTCACCGCAAACGCTCCCCGTGCAAGAATGAGAGGTTCCATCATGTCAAAACGGTCCAGTCGTCGTGAGTTTCTGAAAACCACCGCTGTCACGGGCATCGGCTATTGGGTTGCGGCCGGCGCCCAGGCCAAGGAGAGTACCTCGCCCAACGATCGCATCCGCATGGCCTGCATCGGCATTGGAGGCCAGGGCTCGCGTGACTCGCGCAACGCAGCCCGACATAGTGACATCGTGGCCGTCTGCGACATTGATGATCTTCTTCTCAAACACGCTGCCAAGCGATACCCGGGTGCAAAGGCCTACAACGATTTCCGCAAGATGTTCGACGAGATGAAGGATAGCATCGACGCGGTCACCGTCAGCACACCCGACCACACCCACGCAGCGGCCGCGCTGATGGCCATGCGGTTGGGCAAGCACTGCTTCTGCCAGAAACCGCTGGCCCGCTCGATCTACGAGACGCGCCTGATGGCCAAAGTTGCCGGCGAAAAGAAAGGATTGGCCACGATGATGGGAAACCAGGGTACGGCGCTGAGCGGCTCGCGTCGAGCGGCTGCCTTGATCCGCGCCGGCGCGCTGGGTGCGGTCGAGGAAGTCCATGTCTGGACAGATCGACCCCGCTGGGCGCAGGGCGGCGAGCGCGCCAAGCCGACCCCTTGCCCAAAACACGTCCATTGGGACCTCTGGATCGGGCCGGCACCCAAGCGACCTTATGCGCCGGGCTATCATCGCTTTGCCTGGCGGGGCTGGTGGGACTTCGGCTGTGGCGCCCTGGGTGACATGGGATGCCATAACGCTAACATGGCCTTCATGGCCCTGGACCTGCGCGATCCCGTCTCGATCCAGGCCGAGACCTCGGGCCACAATAAAGACAGCTTTCCCAAGTGGTCCTTCATCACCTATGACTTCCCCGCCACCGACAGCCGACCGGCAGTGAAGCTTTTCTGGTACGACGGCGGCAAGCGACCTGCCGCGGAATTGGCCGACGGCAAGATCGCGCCCGAAGCCGACAACGGGTGCCTCTTCATTGGTGAAAAGGGCAAGCTCCTCTCGCCCACGCCCTATGGTGAAACATTCGAGTTGCTCGGCGGCGCCGAGGACCGGGAAGTCGAATTCGAGGAGTCGCCCGGCCACTTCGAAGAATGGATCCGCGCGATCAAGACCGGCAAGCCGGCCATGTCCAACTTCGCCGACTACGCCGGACCACTCAGCGAAACCATCGTGTTGGGCAACCTGGCGGTTTGGGTCGACGGCCGGAAGGTCGAGTGGGACGCCAAGAACATGAAGGTCAAGAACATCGCCGGCCTGGAGCCGCTCATCAAGCCGACCTATCGCAAGGGCTACGTCTTGGACGCGTAGGGGTCTGTCTACCCTTAAGTGTCGGGTGCGAGTTGGGTGCCATGGGCGGCTTGCCCGCCCTTGCCCCTGGGGTGGCAGATGATTTTCCGCCAAAGACATTGCTTGCCTTGTCGGTTTTCTCGGAAAATCGTCGGTGTGCCGTAGCCTTGGCGAAGGCACAAGAGGCCGGATTGTGGGATGGTCCTCTACCTCTTGCCGCTGTGCGGCACCGACGATTCCGCGTTCAGATCATCCTTCGGTAGCAGACCTTATCGCGCGGAATCATCGGTGCTACCCTCTGCTCTCAGGCACGGCCTGACCTACAGCGACGGTCAATCTCCCATCAGTAGCAGCTTGACGACCATCACAAGCAGCGTCGCGTTCAACACGACGCGGATGAGCCGCTGGCCCTTGCGCACGGCACAGACCGAGCCGATCCATCCGCCGACGGCGTTGCCCACCGCCAGCGCGGCCCCGGCCGCCCAGACGACGTCTCCGCCGGCGGCAAACACGCTCAATGCCACCAGGGTGTACGCGCCGATGATGAACACCTTGTGCATGTTGACCCGCACCAGGTCCAGCCCGAGCACCCGATGCAAAATCGCCATGATGATGAAGCCGACGCCCGCCTGGATGAATCCCCCGTAGAAGCCGGCCAGCACCATGAGCAGGTGAGCCGCCACGACTCGCGGGCGGCTCGTCGGCGCGGCGGTCGGCTGCGGGTCGCCGGGTCGGTCGGCCGCCTCGGGTGCATTCGGCTCACCGCTTCCCTCCTGGTCTTCGCTTTTGGCCCCCGCGAGCATCAGAGCCATGACGCCGAGCATGACGCCGGCCAGCACCCGATTGAACCACACGCCGTCGAGTTGCGTGCCGAAAAAGGCTCCGAGCGCCACCCCGGGCAGTGCGCAGGCCGTCAGACTCAAGCTGAGCCTGAAATCGGAAAACCCCTGCCGGAAGAAGGCCACCGTGGCCGAGATGCTCTGCACGAGAATGGCCACGCGGTTGGTCCCGTTGGCGGCCGAGCCCGGCATGCCCATGAAGACCATGACCGGCATCGTCAACAACGAGCCACCGCCGGCCATCACGTTCAAAAAGCCCGCCACGCCGCCGACGGCCAGCAGGATCAGTGCTTGCCATAATTCCATCAAAGACTCTCTGTAGCGAGGGTGCCCGGTGTCGGAGTCCCGGCGCGCCGGGGCGAGGCACCTCGATTCTGGTTTTCGGATAGTGTCTTATTGCGCGTCGGTCCTTGGCGGCCGCGCCGTCACTCCCCTGGCACGGCACGCGCCATGCCGCTAGACTAGTGCTCTGTCACAGAAGTTTTTCCGGGTGGGTGCCACTGGCGTCTCGCCAGTGCTTCCGCAAAGGCACGGGCAAGATGCCCGTGGCACCCTGAATTATTACTGTGACAGAGTACTATTGACCCTTGCATGGCTAATGAACCCAGGGCGACCAACGGGAGCCCGGCTTTCAAGGCAGTTCGGCCATGGCCAACCGTTCAATGGCCATGCAAACATCAATAGTCCCCAACAACTCCCATTTTACCGGATAATGCGACCGACGGTGACCCCTGGCCGGGTTCGTGCCTGGGCTGCCGGCAGCGCCGCCGGGGATCTTGCCCCTGCTCCGGTTGGCCGACATCTGCTTTGGGCATCATCATGGGCCGGCGACTTTGCGAATACCGCTTCTTTTTCCGAGAGTTTCGGCGGAACTACCACACGACCGGGGCCATTGTGCCCAGCGGCCGAAGGCTTTCGGCGGCACTTGCTCGATACGCGGGCGGCGTCGGGCAAGTTCAACGCGTGCTGGAGGTTGGTCCCGGCACCGGGGCCGTCACCCGGTTCATCGTTCGCAACCTCGGCCCCGACGATCGGCTTGACCTGGTCGAACTCAACGCCAGCTTCGCAAAGCGCCTGCGCGAGACGCTCTCCCGGGACCCCGTCCTTCGCACGGTCGCCGAGCGTACCCGGATGTTGCAGACCGCCGTCGAAGAGATCTCTCCCGAAAGGCAATACGACGTCATCGTCTCCGGACTTCCGCTGAATAACTTCTCGGTGGACTCGGTCAAGCGGATTCTCGACACATTTCGCGGGCTCTTGGCCCCGGGCGGTACGCTCTCCTTCTTCGAGTACATCGCGATCCGCCGCGTGAAGTCCCTGGTAAGCGGTCCGGCCGCGCGGGAGCGACTTCGCGGCATCGGCAAGACGTTGTACGATTTCCTCGATGGAAACGAGATCCATCGCGACTCGATTTGGCTAAACGTTCCCCCGGCTTGGGTTCACCACGTAAGGTTCTCGTGACCCCGACGCGAGGCCGTCGGCCGACCGAAATCCCTTGTCTGGTCTTTGGCGGTTAGCTATACTTCGGATAGTGGTCTTGCACAGAGACTATTTTATTATTTCTTTTGGCCTTCGTCTTTTTGGCCTTCGTCTTTTTGTCCTTCGTCTGTCATCCTGAGCGAAGCGAAGGATCTGTGAAGCGAAGCATCTCAAGTCTTTTGGCGTCAAAGAGATCCTTCGCTTCGCTCAGGATGACAACCATAAACTGAGTTGTGAGATAGTCCCTAGCGCGAGAAGCGGGGTCGTGTTCATGATTTTCCAACGGTGGCACCTGTTGCTAATCTTATTCTCACTCGTCGGCTCGGCGTGGGCGGACGAGCCGGTCGCGCCGTCGAAGAAGACGACACCGCCAAAGGCCGAAGACGAATACGAACTCCAGCGAATGCTCGTCGACACCCTGGACCAGGTCGAGCGGAACTACGTCAAGGGGATCAGTCGGCGTGAACTCATCGAGGCCGCCATCGACGGGATTCTCCAGAAGCTCGATCCCTATTCGACGTACATCGCTCCGGAAGAGTTGGACCGTTTCCGCAGCAACATACAGAGCCAGTTCGGCGGGATCGGCATTCGGATCACCATGGACCGCGGCCGGCTCCAGGTGCTCAGCCCTCTGGCCGGCACGCCCGCCTATCGGGCCGGCATCCTCGCGGGAGACCATATTATCGAAATTGACGGCCGCTCGACCGAGGGCATCGACTTGGACGAGGCCGCTGCCCGACTGAAGGGCAAGATCGGGTCCAAGGTCGTTCTGACCGTGATCCATCCCGGCCAGTCCGAGCCGAAACCGATTGCGATCACCCGGCGGCAAATCCAGATCGAAACCGTCCTGGGCGACCACCGCAAGCAAAACAACCAGTGGGATTTCATGGTCGACGCCCAAAAGGGAATCGGCTACATTCGCGTCACCGCCTTCGGCCGCG
This sequence comes from uncultured Planctomycetaceae bacterium, assembly GCA_964637625.1. Classification (GTDB taxonomy): domain Bacteria; phylum Planctomycetota; class Planctomycetia; order Pirellulales; family Thermoguttaceae; genus UBA11386. Next base: position 890 of record CAZWWC010000306.1, on the reverse strand, counting down.
GCACGCCGGGCGAGCTGCGCAGCGCCATCAAGTCGCTCCAGAAGGAGAATCTCACCGGGTTGATCCTCGACTTGCGATTCAACCCGGGCGGGCTGCTCAGCGCGGCCATCGAAGTCAGCGACATGTTCGTCGGCAAAGGACGTATCGTCAGCACCAGCGGCCGCAACGTGTCCGAGCGCGTCTGGAACGCACACGAGGAAAACACGTTGTCCGATTTTCGCATGGTCGTTCTGGTCAATCGTTTTACGGCCAGTGCCGGTGAGATCGTCTCCGCGTGCCTTCAGGATCACCGGCGCGCGCTGGTCGTCGGCGAGCGGACCTGGGGTAAGGGGAGCGTGCAGAACGTCGTGCCGCTGGAGCACGGACACAGCGCTTTGAAGCTGACCACGGCATCCTACCACCGTCCGAGCGGAAAGAACATCCACCGTTTTCCCGGCGCCTCGGAGCAAGACGATTGGGGTGTAACCCCCGACGACGGCTACCAGGTCAAGCTCTCAGTCGAGGACCTCCTTGCGCTGGTCGAAAGCCGGCGAGAGCGTGATATTGTCCGGTCCAAGCACCTCGTCGCGACGTCGCCACGGCAAGGTGCTCCCGAGAAGAGCGCGGCACGTTCCGGACCAGAGAAACATCAGTCGGCCAACCGCGCTGTGAAACGCGACCCTCAGCGCGCGACCGACCGCGCTCTGCAGATGGCGGTCGAATACCTCAGTAGCGAGTTGGTCAAGGCCGAGTAGTGCTCTGGCCCACTTAAGAAGCTATCTAGAAACCCAGTTCATGGTTGTCATCCTGAGCGAAGCGAAGGATCTCAAGTCTTTCAGTGCCAAAGAGATCCTTCGCTTCGCTCAGGATGACAGGCAAATGCTTCGCTCAGGATGACAGGCAAATGCCAA
>CAZWWC010000305.1:0-5616 GCA_964637625.1 uncultured Planctomycetaceae bacterium | reverse complement strand
TAGGCGGCGGTTCCCTTGGAGACAAGGCGGTGGACGGTTTCGATGCTTATTACCAGTGGCTCGGTATTGCTCCGGAGGAGCAGCCGCCCGATCACTATCGTCTCTTGGGCCTGAAGCCGTTTGAGGACAGCCCGACGGTGATTTCCCATGCGGCCGATCGTCAAATGGCGCATGTGCGGACGTTTCAAACCGGCCCGCACACGGCAGCATCGCAAAAGTTGCTCAACGAGATCGCCGCCGCCCGGGTCTGTCTGCTCAGCGCCGAAAAGAAGGAGGTCTACGACCTGCGTCTCCGGCAGGCGTCGGCCAAGACCCCTTCGGCCGATGCTCCAGGTCGGCCCCATGCGGCGGTTGATCCGGAACTGGCCAAGCTGCTCGGCCACGTCGAAGCCGATCCATCGGCCACGCGATCCCGCGCCGCGATCGCCAGGCACAAAGGCCGAAGACGCCTTGCGCTGGTGATCCTGTCGCTCATTCTATTGGCCGTAGTTGGTGTACTGAGTTGGGTTTTTCTGTTTTCGGCCCATGCGCCGCCCAAGCAGGCCAGCTCGTCCGATCCGGTTCAGCGATCCGAGCCACGGACTGACGATGGCGCTCTTGCGAGCCCGGAAGGCGATTCGGTGGGCGGCACGCCTCCGGCGGTACCCGACGACGATCACCCGACGAAAGACAAGGAGGCAGGGCCGGAGGGTGTCGTGCCGTGGGAGGATTATCCAATGATACCCGAGGATCGGAGACCGTCGGAGCCCGACACAAGTCCTTCGGAAGCAGACGTGCCGTCCGGCTCGGCCGTCGACCGGCCGGGCGAGACGGACACGGTCGAGCCTGACGCATGGCAAGCGGTCGCAGCGACGACGCAATCTAGCCCCCCTCGGCCCAAAGTCGAGACGAAACATCCCGTGCCGGCCCCCGATGCGGCGCGCCGTATCACCGAGGCGCTCGACGAGGTTTACGCCTTTTCGAAGACGCGCACGCTGGAACAGTCCCGCGACCTGGTTGGAGAGCTGTTCAGCCGCGGCCAGAAACGCGGCGCCGCTGCGGATGAGCAATTCGTCGTCTTACACAAGGCGATGGAGATTGCCGGTCGGATCGGTGAGACGAAAGCAATGCTTCGGATGGCCGAGATGATCGGCCGGCGCTACCAAGTCGATCCGTGGAGCCTCAAACGGGACATGCTCAAGCAGATGGCCACCGAAATCACGGACGGCGCCGCGGCGCACTCGTTTCTTTTGAGTCTTGAAGGGGTGCTGAACGGGGCGCTGGAGGACGAACGCTATGACGTGGCCGAGGAGCTGGCCAAGGCGGGCTATCGCGCGAGCATGCACGTGGCCAGCCCCACGCTGCGCACGAAGTGGAAGGAGTCCCACCAGGCAATTCCTCGACTGTGCCAACGGGCCCAAAAGGTCCAAGAGGCGCAGAAACGTCTGGAAACGGCGTCCGACGACCCAAAGGCCAACCTCCTGGCCGGTCGCTGGTACTGTTTCGAGCGGAACGACTGGAAGCGGGGGCTGCCTCACCTGGCCAAGGGTAGCGACGCAAGCCTCGGCAAGTTGGCCAAGCAAGAGCTCCGACCGCCCCCGGAGGACCCAAGCGACCAGGTTCGGCTGGCCGACGGCTGGTGGGAGCTGGCCCGCAGCGCCAAAAAGTCCGAACGGGAAGTCATGCGCCGTCACGCGGCCGATTGGTATCGCCGGGCCGAGCCCAAGCTCGGCGACGAGGTGAAACTCAGAGTGACCAAGCGACTGGCAAGCCTCGCGCAGAGCGCCAACGGAAAAGGCGGAAGGCGCAACGGCGTGGCCGCCACGACGCCCCGTGCCGAGGAGGCGGCGCCGAATCGACCCACGGCAGCGACGACCAGGCGGGCCGTTCCCTGCCGAGTTGCCGCCCTGTGCGATGGCCAATTCGAGATGTACGTGAACGGCCAGCTCTTCATGAAGGGCGGGTTGAACGAAGTGTCCAGTCGGGTCGGGACGTTCGCAAAAGGCGATATCATCACGGTTCGGGCCGTCAGCACCGGTGGCCCTCGAGGGTTCGCCTGCGCGATTCTCTCGCAGAAGGGTGGCCTGGTCGTCACCGGGCAGGCCTGGCGATCCTATCAGCCGAAATCGTCCGACGAGTGGTATCGGCAAAGCCAAATCGGCCCGGTGACTCCGGTCGTCGTGGGCGATGGTAACGTCGCGAAGAGACTGTTCGAGAAGACGCGGGTCCGGGCGGCGAGCATCTGGGGGAGAAAAAACACGTGTTATCTCGTTCTGCAGATCCCGTAGTCTCCTGTTGGGCCCTGAAGGGCACGGGCTGCCGAGGGCGTCCGGCGGTGGGGAGGGTGAAGCTGCGGCTCGGCCCGGTGGGCCGTAGAGCCGGCCACGCTCGCCCCGGTTGTGCTGAGGACGGTTGCACCGGTAGTAGGCCAGCCGATCCTCCCAATGTGGGGGATTTCGTTGACACGCGTTTGCGGCCTGTTTAGAATCAATCTTTAGGTTGTCTCCCAAGACAACATGGCGTTTTTCCGACTGCATACTCCTTCTTTGGCCCCATCGGCAGCGCCAATTCGGGAAGAGGCACTCCTCGCCTAGGGCAAGCCGGCCGGGCCTTACCGACGGAACACCGCTTGAAAGGAGCGTTGAGCATCATGGCGCGCGAGAATCAGGGCCTTCATGTTGCGTTGATCATCTTCGTTGTCCTGACGATTTTCTTGGCCGTCTCGACGTTTGTCTTCTTCAGTCAATACAACGACGCCGAGAAGAGAGCCCAAGTCAACCTGGAGAGAGCGGAGAAGGCAGACGACGCCTGGGGCGAGAAAGACCGATGGCTGAAGGAGTTTCAAGGAAAGATGGGCTTCGCGGAAGACGACAACGCGGACGCGATACGCGATCATTTCAACGCGGACATGCAGACGTTTGCGGCGACCTTTCCCGAGGAGACTGCCCGTACGTACCGCCAGGTGATTCGGCGCCAGGCCGAGGTCATCAACTTGACGAACAAGTCGCTTGCCGACGAGCAAAGACGCGTTGCGCAGTTCAAGAATGAAAACGCTGCCTTGATTGAGGCGACCCAAAAGGAGATCGGCGAATTCAAGAAGCAGTTCGAGGAGGCGAACAGTAAACTGCATGCGGAAAAAGAGACATTCAAGGATGACCGCGAGCGCATGAAACAGCTCCAGGCTAGACTGAACAGTGACTTGAAGCAGATAAATACAGACTACGTGAAACAGTTGAGTGTAAGCGATGGGAAGATAGGCAAGTTAAAGGAGAAGCTCAAGAAGAAGACGGAAGAATACATCATCGTGAAGAAAACCGTTGATAACATGCGCCGAGAAACGCCGGATCGGTTTCACGGTGAAATCCGTTGGGTCAACGACCGCCACCGGATGGTCTGGATCAACCTGGGCCGCGCCGACGCGCTTCGTCCGCAGACCAATTTCAGTGTTTTCGCAGCCGGTATGAATGATATTTCGGAGGCCGGCAGGAAGGCCAGTATCGAGGTCACGCGGATTCTCGGCAGCCACCTGGCCGAGGCACGTGTCGTCGACCCCAATCCGACCGACCCGATCTTGATCGGCGACAAAATCTATACCCCCGTCTGGAGCCTCGGCGAAAAGCGACACTTCGCCCTGGCCGGACTCATCGACCTCGACAACGACGGTCGTAGCGACTTGGAGCGAATGCATACGTTGATCAAAATGAACGGTGGGGTCATCGACGCACCGATGGACGCCCAGGGCGAGCGAAGCGGACAAATGAACATGAACACGCGCTATCTCGTGGTGGGTGAAGTCTACAAGCCCACCGCGCCGCCCGAGTTGCGACAGGATTACACCGACATGAAGAAGAAGGCGGAGGAACTCCAGATAGAAGAAATCACGCTGGGCAAGTTTCTCGAGTTGATGGGTTGGGTTCGACAGGTTAAGGTGGCCAGCTACACCAGCGGCGGACACCAACAGTTCCCCGTCGAAAGGAAGGGAAAGCCTCCGACCTCCGACGGCAGAATCAGCGAACTGTTCAAGCCGAGGCAACCTCCGCGAACCGGCGGAGGGAGTGCCTACTGATCGGGTCGGCATCCATTTCGAGGTCTCCATGCCCGTTTCACGCTCCGCGAAGGAAACGCTCGACCGGGAATTCCTGAGCTTCCGCGCCAAGCTCATCGATCTGGCCGCCGCGTTGGATCGGATGGAGCGCGGCGAAGGCACCGCCGAGGAAGATCCTCGCTGGGAGCAATTACAGCGCGCCATCGAATTGCTCGCCTCGGGTGAGCCCGATCGGGCCGGCCGAATGCAAATGCTCTTTTCGCTGCCTTACGACCCTCGGTGGCGATCCGGCCGGTCACCATGAAAAACCGTGGCCCGAGGCGATTTTCCCCGCTCGTTTTCCGTTCGAACCACCCGCTGCCATGAACTTCATCGATCCTCACATCCACATCGCTTCGCGAACGACCGACGACCTGGCCACCATGGCGCGGATGGGCTGCACGGTCGTGGCCGAACCGGCCTTCTGGATGGGCTATAACCGCAGCGGCACCAATAGCTTTCACGACTACTTCCGCCAACTCACCGAGTGGGAACCGAAGCGCTGCGCCGACTGCGGCATTGAGCATTACGCCTGGATGGGCATCAACGCCAAAGAAGCCGAAGACGTCGGCTTCGCCCGGGAAGTCATCGCCGAGTTGCCCCAATTCCTAAAGCGCCCCAACGTCCTGGGTGTCGGCGAGATCGGGTTGCACAAGTGTACCGGCAACGAGGTCACGACCCTCGAGACGCTCATCGATCTGGCCTTGTCTTCCGGCGAGCAAATGCTCTTCCACACGCCCCATCTCGAAGACAAATACAAGGGCACGAGGATGATCCTCGACCTGTTGGCCGGCCAACCTCGGGTGGATCCGGCGCGTGTGTGCATCGACCACTGCGAGGAACACACGATCCGGCTGGCGCTGGAGGCGGGCCACTGGGCCGGCATCACCCTCTATCCGACGACCAAGGCCACGCCCGAGCGGACCGTCGACATGATCGAGATCTATGGGCCCGAGCGGATCCTGGTCAATTCCTCGGCCGACTGGGGGCCGTCGAACCCGTTGGCCGTGCCCGACTTCATGTTCACGATGCGGCGGCGGGGCCACGAGCCGGCGGTCATCAGGAAAGTGGTCTACGACAATCCCCTGCAGTTCATGGGGCAAAGCCGGAATTTCCACTTCACTGCGCCGGCCGAATCGTCAGAGTGACGGTTGCTTCCTTGACCGGCCGGCCCAGCTCGATTCCCAGCCGGGCGGGCAGCCGTCGGCCGGGAAGGTCTTCTTGAATCTGCTCGGCGTTGATTTCAAACGGGACGCCGCCGGTCTCGATCCGTACGTCGACGGCCGTCTGGCCGGTCCCGACGCGCAGCAGGTTGGGCTCGATCCGCTCCCATGGGTCAAAGGTGATCAAGGCCGTGCCCAGCGGCTTGGGCTCGTCGAAGACGACCCGATCGGTCACCGTGAGGCTGCCCCGAGCCTGACGCGAATAGACAAATGTCCGCACGAGCTGCCGAAGCGCTTTCACGTCGTACGCGGCCCGCAGATCGAGCGCCAGCGTGTCGGCCTGGTCGGTGAATTCGGTTTTGAGCACTCGGGCGGCCGCCGAGCGGCCGG
>CAZWWC010000304.1:1349-5643 GCA_964637625.1 uncultured Planctomycetaceae bacterium | reverse complement strand
CTGGACACGCTCCGCGAGGCCGACGCGGTGGTGGTCGAGGAAATCAAAGAAGCGGGGCTCTACCGCCAGACTTCGCAGTCCTTTGCCGTGTTGCTGCCGGTGCAGAGCGTAGGCGTGATGGGCGACGCGCGGACCTATGAAGACGTCGTGGCCGTTCGCTCGATCGACAGCGAAGACTTTATGACGGCCGACTGGAGCCATCTGCCCTACGAGGTGTTGGCGCGAATCTCGACACGCATCATCAACGAGGTATCGGGCGTCAATCGAGTCGTCTATGATATCAGTTCCAAACCGCCGGCGACCATCGAGTGGGAGTAATCCGTATTCTCGATGGAACGGAATACGTGTATGCTGTTGAAACCAGCGTGGTTTGCCGAAGGCTATACGAGCGGCAAACCGGTTTTTCCATCAAAAAACTGGCATGAAAGGGAGAAACCATGAACAAACCAAGTGGGTGGCTACAAGCCGTGTGCATCGTGGCGATTGTCTTGGGCGTGCTGGGTGTGCTGGCCAGCCTTTTCGGGCTCGCCGCGGTAGCGGTGGGACCACGGATACAAGCGAGCATGAGGCAATCGCAGGCTTTTGCGGTGCCCGAGGAGCAGATGAAGATCCAACTGGAAATGCAAGAGCAGATCGAGGAAGTCGGCGCGCGGTGGTATCCCGTCACGGTTCCTCTGTTGCTGATCGAGTGTATCGTGTCGGTCTGCCTGATCGTTGGGGGAGTCCGGTCGCTTCGGCTGCGACCGACGGGACGGATGCTGCTGGTCGGCGTGCTCTGGGCCGCGATCGTCCTGGAGTTGGTTCAATTGATTCCGAAAGTGGCCATCGGGTATGAGACCGCAACCATAGCCACGAATTACATGTCACGTATTATGGAAACGTCGGCGCCCCAAGGTCGGCACCCGCCGGGAATGGGAGTCAGCCTCATGACATTTGGCAAGGCAGCCATGATCGCGGGAATCGTGCTGTCGGTTGTCGTGAAGCTGGTCGAAACGGGTTTCTACGTGTTCGGCGTGATTTATCTTCGCCGGCCCAAAGTACGGGCACTCTTCGGCCCACCGGTTGCTGCCGAGTTGGCCCAGGGTGACCCATTTTCGACGGAGTCCGAGCCCCATGGCCAAAGAGAAAACTGGTAAGCAACCACGACCGTCGCCCGGCTTTGAGCAATCGCTCGCCGCGCTTGAAAAAATCGTCCACGACCTGGAGGAGGGACAGCTCGGGCTGGAGGAGTCGCTCTCGCGCTACGAAGAGGGCGTGAAGCTCCTGCGGCGTTGCCATGAGCTGTTGACCAAGGCCCAGCGCCGCATCGAGCTGCTTAGCGGCGTGGATGCCCAGGGCGCTCCGGTGACGCGCTCCATGGAAGAGGAGCCCCGCAGGCTCGAAGAAAAGGCGGCCCGGCGCAGCCGCCGACGCTCCGCGCCTGAGGGGCCGCCCGACACGGGCAATCCCGTCCATTTGGGGGAGGATGTCGATCCTGCCGGCGGCCCCGATGACGTGGACGAACCCGGCCGCTTGTTCTAGAATAAATGATTACCATCCTTGGGTGGTAATCAGTCGTAGGGTGGGCAACGCCCACCAGATGCAACACAGTCCCATGATCGCCGGCCGACCCCGGCGCGCCGGGGCCAGTTAACGTTCTCTCCATGACCAACGCCTCACTTTGCCCATTCACGGAGTATGTCGAGGCAATGCGGCCTCGGATCGACGCCGCGTTGGATCACTACTCTCGTCCACGCGAGGGCTGTCCCGGTCAACTGGCCGAGGCGATTCGCTACGGTCTCTTGGCGCCGGGCAAGCGATTGCGTCCCCTGATGGTGCTCTTGGCGGCCGGTGCGTGCGGTGGCGATGCCCAGACGGCCATGCCGGCCGCTTGCGCGGTCGAAATGGTGCATGCCTACTCGTTGATCCACGACGACCTGCCGGCCATGGACGACGACGATCTGCGCCGGGGAAGGCCCACGTGCCACAAGGTCTATGGCGAAGCGATGGCCGTGCTTGCCGGCGACGCGCTTCTGGCGCTGGCCTTTGAAACCTTGGCCGAGTTGGATGCGGCGCCGCCGGTCGTGGTCGCTTGTTGCAGCGCACTGGCCGAGGCCGCCGGCCGGTGTCAATTGGTTGGGGGCCAGGCCGACGACGTCGCCGGCCCGACGGCTTCCGCGGACGCCCAGCAGCTCGAAGCAATCCACCGTAGGAAGACTGGTGCACTGATCGAAGTCTCGGTCCGGCTGGGTGGATTGGTCGCCGGCGCCGACCGGCGCCGACTGGCCGCCTTGGCCGAGTATGGCCGCCAGGTCGGACTGGCCTTTCAAATCATCGACGACCTGCTCGATGTGCGCGGCCGGCAGACGGAACTTGGGAAACGGGTCGGCAAAGACTCGGATTGCGGCAAGCTCACGTTTCCCGGAATCCTTGGGCTGGAAGCAAGTGCGCAGCGGGCCGAAATGCTCATCGACGCCGCCTGCGAGGCACTAGGGCCGCTGTCCGCGCCGACCGACCACTTGGAAGCCCTGGCCCACTATGTCCTCGAAAGGAATCGTTGATGGACGAACTACTCTCCCAGATACGCTCGCCGGCCGACCTGCAAGATCTGTCGCAGTCGCAACTCACGCAGTTGGCGGCCGAGATGCGCGACGCGCTTTGCCGGCTGGTGACGACGCGAAGTGCTCATTTCGCGTCCAATCTGGGCGTGGTCGAGTTGAGCTTGGCGCTGCACACCACCTTCGATTTCAGCCGCGACCGGTTGATCTGGGACACGGGCCATCAAGTCTATCCTCACAAAATGCTCACGGGGCGCTTTAGGCAGTTCGGCACGATCCGGGCCAAGGGTGGTTTGATGGGCTATCCCAACCCGGAGGAAAGCCCCTATGATCTGTTCATGACCGGACACGCAGGATGTAGCGTGAGCACCGCGTTGGGTCTGCGATGCGGCGACGATCACCTCACCCCCGACGAACCTCACCACGTCGTGGCCGTCGTCGGCGACGGGGCTCTTTCCTCGGGCGTCGTCTTCGAGGCGATGAACAACGCCGGCGGGCTCAACAAAGAGCTGACCGTCGTGCTCAACGACAACAAAATGTCGATTTGTCCTCGCGTCGGGTCGATGGGCGACTATCTCGACCGGCTCCGAATGACCTCGTTCTACACCGCACTCAAGAGTGACGTCCAACGCATTCTCAACAAGGTGCCGGTGGTCGGCGATCCGGCCGAACGGTTTCTTACCCAGGTCAAGGATGCCGTCAAGGCGGGCCTGCTCGGCGGCATGCTCTTCGAGGGGCTCGGTTTCCGCTACATCGGGCCGGTCGACGGCCACAATATCCCGCAGTTGCAGAAATACCTGAGGATGGCCCGCGACTTCGATCTGCCCGTCGTGTTGCACGTCGTGACCGAAAAGGGCCATGGATTCAAGCCGGCCGCGGAAGATCCCACCTCCTTCCACGCCCCGGCTCCGTTCGTCGAGTCCAACGGCTCGCTGTCGTTCAAGAAGAAGGTGGGCCAACTCTACACCGAGGTCGTGCGGGACGCGCTGTTCGACTGCATGCACCACGACCATCGCGTCGCGGTGATCACGGCGGCCATGTGCCAGGGCAACAAGCTCGAACCGGTCCGCGACAAGTTCCCCGAGCGGTTTTTTGACGTCGGTATCTGCGAGTCCCATGCCGTGGCCTTCGCGGCCGGATTGGCCCGCTCGGGCATGCGGCCGATCGTCGATATCTACAGCACCTTCCTCCAGCGAGCCTACGACCAGATCTTCCAGGAAGTCGCCTTGCAGGACTTGCCCGTCTTGCTCTTGATGGATCGCGCCGGGCTGACCGGTCCGGATGGGCCCACGCACCATGGCATGTTCGATCTGACGTATCTGCGCCCGCTGCCGAACATGGTGGTCATGGCGCCCGGCGACGCCTGGGATCTGGAGGCCATGGTCCGCTTCGCCTTGGCCCACGACCATCCCACGGCGATCCGCTATCCCAAGGCGACCGCCGAGACGGTCGACGTCGAGAACCAGCGAGCACCCGTCCAGTTGGGCACCTCCGAGATTATAAGCATGGGCGAGGACGGCACGATCGTTGCCTGCGGCAGCGTGTTGCCCGACTGCTTGCAGGCCGCCCGGCTGTTGGGCGAAGAAGGACTGGACGTGGGCGTGATCAACGCCCGATTCGTCAAGCCGCTGGACAAGGAGACGCTGCTTGACGCGGTAGAGCGTTCTCCCTTCCTGCTGACCGTGGAGGAAGGAGCCCTGATGGGTGGATTCGGCAGTGCGCTGTTGGAAGCGGCCAGCGAGGCGGGCCTCGACACC
>CAZWWC010000304.1:0-1249 GCA_964637625.1 uncultured Planctomycetaceae bacterium | reverse complement strand
CTCGCAGGAAGCGGAACGTCTCGCCGAGCTGATCGAGCGGCGCGACTCGATCGTCGCTCGTGATTTCACCGGCACGCGAGACCTCTCCGAGGTCGAGGCCGACGTGGCGGTCGTGCTCGGCGGCGATGGGTCGATTCTCCGCGCGGCCCATCAGATGGGCAGTCGCCAGGTGCCGGTGATCGCCGTCAATCTGGGAAGGCTGGGCTTTCTGGCGGACGTCCCGCCCGAGGAACTGCTCGACGTGCTCGACGATTTCCGCAACGGACGGCTGGCCGTCATCGAACACCTGATGTTCGTCTGCGAGCTGATCCGTGACGGCCAGGTGGCCCAGCGGCAACTGGGGCTCAATGAGGTGGCCGTGCAAAACGGCGCTCCGTTTACCATTCTCGACGTCAATCTCTACGTTGACTCGGAACTGGTAACCACGTATAGTTGCGACGGCCTGATCATCAGCACACCCGTAGGATCGACGGCCCACAGCCTGTCGGCCGGCGGACCGATCTTGCGAAAGAGCCTGCAAGCGTTTGTCGTTTCGCCGATCAGCCCCCATGCGTTGACCCATCGCCCGGTCGTCGACTCGGCCGATCGGATCTTCGAGTTGGAAATGACCCAGCCGCAGATGGAAGCGTCGGTGGTGGTCGACGGTCGGGTGCTCTGCCGGTTGGAGCCGCACGATCGGGTGCGTGTTCACCGGGCCGAGGTGTGCTTCAGACTGGTTGCCGCCCCCGGCCATAGCTACTACCGCACGTTGCGGGAGAAGCTGGGCTGGAGCGGCCGATTTCACCCCAACAGCGGCTGACCCTTTTTCTCCTATCGGATTGTCTCGAAAGGATGCGAGCATGACGGTTCCCCACTTCCGCCCCTTGTTGACCTGGTTCTTCATGCTCCTGTTGGCTTTGCCAGCGGTGGCCGCTGAATCGACCCGCCGGGCAACTGCCTCCAGCGAGGCGTCGAAAGGTCAGAACGTCACGAAATACACGCTTCGTTACAAGTTTCAGCCGGGCGAGATCCTCCGCTGGAACGTCGTAGATCGCAAGCGGATCAGGATGACCTTCGCGGGCGCGACCAAAACGACCGACAGCGTAAGTCGATCGACCAAATCGTGGCGTGTCATCGAGGTCGATTCCGAAGGCAACGCCGTCTTGGAGAACATGGTCGAGGACGTCGAAATGCGCCAGAAGATGTCCGACCGTGACGAAATCCGTTACAACAGCAAGAAGGACAAGAAGCCACCCCGGGGATTCCAGGA
>CAZWWC010000303.1:0-5644 GCA_964637625.1 uncultured Planctomycetaceae bacterium | reverse complement strand
ACCGTCAATCGGGCCGCGCTGCCGGCGATCTTCAACCCCGAGGATCTGCACGCGCTGGAGGCGGCCCTGGAAGTCCGCGACGTGCAGGGCGGAACGGTGAGCGTGTTGACGATGGGCCCCCCCAAGGCGGCGGAGGTCCTGCGGGAGTGTCTCTATCGCGGCGCCGATCGCACGATCTTGCTGACCGATCGGCGCGCGGCGGCCAGCGACACGTTGGCCACCAGCTATATCCTTCACCAGGCCATTCGGACCATCGGCCGCTACGATCTGATTTTCTGTGGCCGGCAGGCCATCGACGGTGACACGGCGCAGGTCGGACCGCAGATCGCCGAGAAGCTCGGCATCCCGCAGATCACCTACCTTGAGCGATTGGTCGATCTGACCGAAGACGTTATTCAAGTGCAGCGCAACGTCGGTCAAGGTTGGGAAATTGTTGAAGCGAGACTACCCGTGCTGATTACCGTGATCGACACGGCCAACCGCCCGCGGCCTTGCGCGGCCCGACGGGTCATGCGCTATAAGCGAGCTCGGGCCGCGACCGAACTGGCTGCCCAGGTGAGGACCGAACAACCTGAGGCGTCCGACGAAGACCGCCAGGCCCAGTTCGATCGTCGCTGCGGGGACCTGCACGAGCGTGGGCTGTTGATCGAGCAATGGGATCTCGAGCGAATCGGCGCCGATCTGGACCGGTGCGGCATTGCCGGCTCGCCGACCAAGGTGCATCGGGTCCAGGCCATCGTGCTGACCAAGGAAGGCTTCACCGAAGTGCCGCCGACCGAGGAGGGTATCGGCCAAATGGTCCACGAGTTGGTCGTCGACCGGACGTGGGGCTAAGAAATGACGTAGGGTGGGCACCGCCCACCGAAATCCCGTTCCTGGATAAGCAATTCTTGGTGGGCGGTGCCCACCCTACGACTACGGCCATTCCGGAAATCGCACAACAACATGATTGAACCGAATCGTCAAGGCGAAGTCTGGGTATTTGCCCAGCAGGAGGACGGCGCGTTGCACGACGTCGTGCTCGAGCTCTGTGGCAAGGCTCGCGAGTTGGCCGACCGGTTGGGTGTCGACGTCGGCGCCGTGCTGCCGGGCACCGGCGTCGAGCCGTTGGCCGGGCCGCTTATTGCCCACGGAGCCGACAGGGTCTATCTGGTCGAGGACGACCGACTGGCCCATTATCAGACCGGCTCGTACGCCCGCGTGATGACGACGCTGGTGGAGAAACATCGCCCTCAGATCGTCATCTACGGCGCCACGCCGCTGGGCCGTGATCTCGGGCCCCGGGTCGCCTCGAGCTTGCGTGCCGGGTTGACCGCCGACTGCACCGACCTGGAAATCAGCAACGTGGTCGATCCCCGGTCGAAGGTCGAGCACGAGAACCTGTTGCTGCAAATCCGGCCGGCCTTCGGCGGCAACATCATCGCCACGATCGTTAACTACGATTGGTGGCCCCAGATGGCCACGGTCCGCGAGGGCGTCATGCCCTTGAGAGAAGCCGACGGCTCGCGCGACGGCCAGGTGATCCGCGAGTCGGTCGAGCTGGACGACGGCGTGCTGGCTCTGAAACTGATCAAGCGCCACATCGAGCCTCGCAAGGTCAACCTGAAAGCCGCTCGTGTCATCGTCGCCGGCGGCGGCGGCGTGGGAAGCAAGGATAACTTCCAGCTCATCCAACATCTGGCCGGGGCCATCGGCGGCGCGGTCGGGGCCAGCCGCGCGGCCGTCGACGGCGGCTTCATCGGCAAGGAACATCAAATCGGCCAAACCGGAACCACGGTGCGTCCGGTCCTTTATATCGCCGTCGGAATCAGCGGCGCGGTGCAGCATCGGGCCGGCATGGAAGAATCGGCCAAGATCGTTGCCATCAACACCGACCCCGACGCGCCGATTTTCTCCGTGGCCCATTACGGCATCGTCGGCGACCTGAACAAAGTCATCCCCATGATGATCAAGGCCATCAAGGAGAAGCCGGAAGCAGTAGGCAGTAGGCGGTAGGCAGCAGGCAGCAGGCAGTAAGGTGTGCTCGCACGCACCAATCACTAATAGCGTGGGGCGGAAGCCCCATGTCCTGACCATCGGAAATCAGCGGGCGACGGTGCACAACGCGGCGAACCTTTGCGATTGAATAATCCGGGAGATGGCTCGTGGCAAACTTCTTTCTCGACAACCGGGACATCCAATTCCTGTTCGACCACGTCGATCTGGCCGAGCTGGCCCGAATCCAGGAACTCGACGCCGTAAACGGCCAGGCCGACTATGTCCCGACCGACGAAGCCGACGCGGTGGACAACTACCGCCGCGTGCTGGAGATCATCGGTCAGGTCGCCGCCGAGGTGATCGCGCCCAACGCCGAGCAGGTCGACGCCGAGGGCAACACCCTGAATGACGACGGCACGGTTACCTATCATCCCCTGGTCAGAGAGAACCTCGATTGCATGGCCCAGGCCGACCTGATGGGCTTCACGCTGCCGCGCAAATACGGCGGGCTCAATTGCCCCAACCTGGTCTACACGATGGCCACCGAAATCGTCTCCCGGGCCGACGCTTCCTTCATGAACATGTTCGGCCTGCAGGGCATCGGCGAGACGGTCAACGCGTTTGCCAGCCAAGAGATTAAGGACGAGGTCTTGCCGCGGTTTGCCGAGGGCGAGGTGACCGGCGCGATGGTCCTGACCGAACCGGACGCCGGCAGCGATCTGCAGGCCGTTCGGCTCCGCGCCGAGCAGAACGGCCAGGGCAATTGGGTCCTCAACGGCGTGAAACGATTCATCACCAACGGCTGCGGCGAGATCCTGCTCACCCTGGCCCGAAGCGAGCCCGAGATCGCCGACGGACGGGGCTTGAGCCTCTTTATCTCCGAGCGGGATGAGACGATCCGGGTGCGTCACCTGGAGAACAAGCTGGGCATCCACGGCTCGCCCACCTGCGAGCTGGTCTACGAAAATACCCCGGCCCGGCTGGTCGGCGAGCGCCAGCGCGGGCTGATCACCTACGTCTTGGCCCTGATGAACGGTGCCCGGGTAGGCATCGCCTCGCAGTCGGTCGGCATCGCCGAGGCCGCGTATCGCCTGGCCCGGACCTACGCCCATACGCGCCAGCAGTTCGGCGTGCCCATCGAAAAGATGCCGGCCGTGGCCGAAATGGTCACCGACATGCAAGTCGCCATCGAAGCCTCTCGGGCACTGCTCTACGAAACCAGCCGCATCTGCGACCATGAGAATAACAACCTGCGCATCCTCGAAGGCGGCCGGCGCGAGCTGGATGCCGCCGAGAAGAAACGACGCAAACAAACCTCGCGCGGCTACAAGCGGCTCAACAGCATGCTCACGCCGATGAGCAAATACTTCTGCTCCGAGATGTGCATCGACGTGACCAACACGGCAATCCAGGTGCTGGGCGGGTCGGGCTATATCAAGGACTATGCGGCCGAACGCTATCTCCGCGACGCGCGAATCACCACCATTTACGAAGGCACGAGCCAACTGCAGATCGTCGCCGCCATCCGCGGCGTGACCTCGGGCATGTTCGAGCAACACGCGGGCAAACTGGAGCAAAAGGACTATGACGACCCGGCCTTGGCCGAGCTGAAGAAGAAGCTCATCGCCGCCAAGCAGACGATTCTGGAGGCGATTGCGTTTGTGAAGCAGCAGTCGAACTCCTACGTCGACCTGCACGCCCGGCGGCTGGTCGATTCGGCCATCGCCGTGGTCTGCGGCCATCTGCTCCTGGACCAGGCGACCGCCTGCGACCGAAAGAAAGTGGTCGCCCGACGGTTCATCACCAGCCGGCTGCCCGAGATCAAGAAAAACTGCGAGGTGGTCTGCTCGGGCGACGCGACGCCGGTCGACGAGTACGAACTGCTGGCCGGCCCGGTGCCGACGGTGGAGTAGTCTGACGCATCTTCTTGGGGTGGCTGGGGCATAGCGCAGCGGTGCCCCAGAAGCCGTAGGATGTGCATGGCCCACCGAGAATCGCTATGGCAAAAGCGTCGGGCTGTGATGTTTCATCACCAGCAGCATGGCGATGGCGCACAATAGCACGGGCAGCATTTCGTAGGACACCAACAGTCTAACGGCACACATTCGTGACCAGAGCGACGCGGCGGTGGTTTGGGCCATCGAAACCATCGAACACACCAAAAGGTGCGTTTCTCTGCATGTTCAGGCACTCTTACCCAACAGCTACATTGTGGTCGCCAAGCATATTGAACCGACATGCAGCGGGCTGTGATAACAGACAGTCGAATTTCGAGATACTTGCCATTCTGGCGTCGAACCTTCGTAATGTTATATGCTCCTAGTGGCCAGCCGATCCCTCGATCATCCTCAAACTTCAAATAGTAGAGTTCGTTTGAGTTGAATTCAACGGGCCTCCTCTCCCCCGGCGCGAATCGTCTTTCAGCTCGCCAACGTCTCGCCCTGTAAGAATAAACCTGCAAAGTCATGACCTGATCTCGGTCATTCGTGAAATGCAAGATCTCCCTCGCATACCCTTGCTCAAGAGACAATATCATCCCGAACAGTAGCAGTGCGGAACAGACGGTCAGGCGTATCATGGTTGATCCTCACTGCCAAATTCAATCGCATATGGCCGTTTTTTGTCACCAGTGGATTTGATCGTCAAAGTTGGCCATTGTGAATCGAAAATGTTCTTAGTCTTGAGTTGGTAACAGTTATCGGTTTCTTTTTCTCTTACGTAAAAGGTATAATGGCCAGTGCTCCGTGTGAAGTCAGAAAAAGTCCTCCAGGATCCGCTTGAAGAGAACTCGAAATCGCGCCATCCCGTCTTCGGTGCCAACGGCTCATGGAGCGGATGGTAATGGTAGTACCAGTCGTAGACGAGGAGCTTTAGTTCTACACCTGAGATATTGCGATATCGGAGATTCACATCCTCGGCCGGGATTACGGGTGGTTGATCAACTTGATCTTGCACCGGAGGGTTTATGATTCCAGCAGGATCAGGGTAGGTTGGCGGCCTGTCGTCTACCTTCACGGTGACTACCTTGTCGCGATTTAACTCGTTATCCCGAAAAACGAAAGGACAAATGAAGAGAGCGATTGTTATGATGGCTAACAACACAGTAATGCCGATCGAGATCCATCGGGTACGTAAGCTGTACTTGTCTCGGCAGTACAAGGACTCTCCAGCGTCAGTTTCTATGAGGCCTTCCCCTTGTGCCTTGAAAACGTATACAGTGGTAATAAGAGAGCCTAGAAACAGAATTAGGAAGAAGACGTTCCACCCGAGAAACTCTTTGCCAAGAAGAGCAATCACAATGTTGACGAGCACCCCTACCCATACTGGGTGTTGTTCAATCCATTCGATGAACTTGTTGTCAGAAGAATGTTGTACCATCTGTCATCCCTCATTGATTTCGCCTCGTACGCCGGTTG
The DNA here is from genome assembly GCA_964637625.1 of uncultured Planctomycetaceae bacterium. Classification (GTDB taxonomy): domain Bacteria; phylum Planctomycetota; class Planctomycetia; order Pirellulales; family Thermoguttaceae; genus UBA11386. Next base: position 251 of record CAZWWC010000303.1, on the reverse strand, counting down.
CCGACATACTCGGGGTGACCTGCCGCCTTTGATAAGAATCAGAATGTGCCAAGAAGTGGATTGTACACCCTTCCCGGGGGCTTGTCTGCTATCTGGCGAGGCGACGAGAGGAGGGCCGAGGCCGGTGTGCGAATGAACGTCGGCGCAGACAAAAAGGACTCACGGCCGAGCGAGCCACAAGTCCTTCCCGTGCAACCAGTACCGGAGGTGGGAGTTGAACCCACACCACCCTAAGGTGACTGGATTTTGAA
>CAZWWC010000302.1:0-5651 GCA_964637625.1 uncultured Planctomycetaceae bacterium | reverse complement strand
GGCACGGTGGGCCCGACCGACGTGGCCATCCTGGCGGCCAACTGGGGCTACACCGCGGGGAGCGAGTCGAGCGCCCCCGAGCCCAGCACTCTGTTTCTGTTGTTGGTGGGTGCCCTGGTGTGGCTGCCGCTGAGACGGCGCAATAAATAGGGGTGGCTGGGGCATAGCGAAGCGCTGCCCCAGATGGCCGACGGATCGACGGCGTGTTATGCGGCTAGAGGATCGCAGTTCCGCATCTCATGCGGGTCCATGTAATCATCGTCAGAACGCAAGAGGAGGATTAGTCGATGGCAAAGAAGACCGTACCGTTCAATCAGAAGGGCATCGAGAAGCTCTCAGACAACAAGCCTGTCGTTTACAGGATCCTGACTGGGGGGAGCAAGAACAATTACACTGGCGTGGCGCAAGGAGGTCGCGTTCAGGAGCGACTGAAGGAGCACCTCCCAGGCGGCAAGGACCATGTTCCGGGAGCCAAGGTGCAGATCGAGCAAATGGCGAGCATCGAACAGGCGGAGGCCAAGGAGAGCCGGATCATCGCTCGCAGTAAGCCTCGTTACAACGAGAAGGGCAAGTAGTTCTAACAACCGGTTCCGGCGGCCGGCGCTGGCGCGCCGGCGTAGCGAAGCCCCAGTTTTCGGCCATCTGGGGCACCGCTCCGCTATGCCCCAGCCACCCGTCGCTCCACCCTACGGAACTTTCCGTTTCCCCCCTTTCCCTTTTTCCCTTGTTACACATGCCGGCTCAGTCCGCTTCAGCCGGCTCGACGACCACGTTCTTGCAGTGATCCAGCGTGATCGGCTTGCCTTTTTTGGGCTTGCACTCAACATTCTCGAGCGTCAAGCCGTTTACCCAGGCGAACTTCATTCCCACGTCGGCTTTGATGGAGACGTTCTTCAACGTGAAGTTCTCCAGCGGTTTGTGGTGGTTGCCGACCACGCTGGCGGCCACACGGGCTCCTTTGCAGGTAACATTCTCGATCGTGATGTTACGAAACAGTGGAGCGGCGATCGGGGCTCCTTTGATGATGAAAGAACCGTACTGCAGGTCGACCGAGATGGCCATCTTGCGAATGCGGCCCATCTTGATGTCTCGATACCAGATGTTTTCGACCGCGCCGCCGCGGGCAACGTTCGACTTAAGCCGGATGCCGACGTCCGAGCCGAGGAAGTTGCAGTCGTGGGCCAAGACGTTGCGCACCCCGCCGGACATCTCGCTACCGATCGTAATCCCGCCGTGACAGCGCAGCCCCTTGATATAGCGAACCACGACGTTCTCGGTCGGCCGGCCGACCCGCCATCCGTCTTCGTTCAGGCCCGATTTGAGCGTGACGCAATCATCCCCGGCGTCCACGGTGCAGTGTTCGATCAGTGCATAGCGCGAGGAAATCAGGTTGATCCCGTCGGCATTAGGGCCGCCGTGCGTTTGAATACGCAGGTTGCGGACGATGATGTTCTCGCAGTAGAGAATGTGGAAGGTCCAAAAGGGGCCCGGATCGAGAACCGAAAAACCCTCGAACAGCACGTTCTTACAATGGGTCGGGCTGATCATCGGGGGCCGCAAGCCGGCCTCGGGGGTTCCGTAAATTCGCTTTTCGGGCGGAACCCCTTTGAGCACCTGCTCCTTGTACATCCGCAAGGCCGTTTTGCTGCCGCGCTTCTTCCAAGGCCACCACGCCCGGCCGTGCCCAAAAAGCTTGCCGGGACCCGTGATGGCGATGTTTTCGCAGTCGCGGGCATAGATCAACGGCGAGTAGTTGTAAAGCTCCTGCCCTTCCCAACGCGTGAATACCACGGGCAGATAGTCCTCGAACTTATCGCTGAAATGGATTTCGGCTCCCTCTTGAAAATGGAGGTTGACGTTGCTCTTCAGGTGGATCGGGCCGGTGAGCCAACGGCCTTTGGGCACCAGCACGCGGCCGCCGCCGGCGGCCGAGCAGGCTACGATCGCCTTGCGGAACGCTTCGGTGTTTTTTGTCTTGCCGTCGCCGATTGCTCCATATTGCGCGATATTGAACGTTTGATCGGGGAACGTGGGCCGGGTGAGCCGGGGCATTGCGAAGGGGGCCCGGATCGGCTCGATCTCGGGGGGAACCTGTTGGTCTGCCCCTTGGGCCTCGGCAGCCGGGACTTGAAGCATGGCCAAAACACTCACGGCCACCAGCAGCGAAATGCTCATCCGGTTTTGCCCGATCATCATGATTCTCCTCATACGCAGGGCCATCGGGACGGGATCTTCGGTCATGCCGTATTATCTACGCCTGGACCGGCTGGTACAACAAGCATAACACGGCTATGGTCTGCATTTCTCACCAGTCGCGAGTGGTCATTCACAGTGTGCCACTGCTTCGCCAGAAGCAGTGCTGTCCCAAACCCCGGGCACTGCTTGCCTTCCGGCAAGCAGTGGCACACCGTCGTGAGAAATCCGGGATAACCATTTTGCCGTTGTCCTAAGTTACTGTTGCAAGAGCCCTTGGGTGGACCTCTGGTCAGCGCGGCGACGGGGCGTTAAACTGGGGGTCTGAGTGGTCGGCATGGAGGGGCCAGTGGGGTGGGGCGTCCCGTCAAAGTGTTGCTCCAACCCGGCCCCCAGGATTCATGAAAACGCTACGGTTCGACCAATACCAGCCAGCCGAAATCGAGGCAGCCGATGACGACAAACGAAAACTCAAGCGGGCCGACCGGTTCAGGCGACGGCCACGCGGCGAAACGCACTCATTACCGTTGGATGATCTGCGCCCTGCTCTTTTTCGCCACGACGATCAACTACGTGGATCGCCAGGTGATCTCGCTTCTGGCGCCCGACCTGAAGATAGAATTCGGTTGGAGCGAGACCGATTTCAGCTTCATTATCAGTGCATTCACCTTGGCTTATGCCATCGGCTACGCGGGTGCAGGGAGACTGATGGATCGGATCGGCGAACGCAAAGGCTTTCTTTTGGCCGTCACCCTATGGAGTACCGCGGCCATGGCGCACGGCCTGATCCATCCTTTGGTCTATTCCGGGCTGCCTTGGCTTAATGCCGTCTTTGCCGGAACCCTCTTGGGCAGTATCACGCCGGTGATAATGTCCGTAGGGGGATTCAGCGTGGCCCGATTCGCCCTGGGACTGTCCGAGGGGGGCAACTTTCCCGGCGCGGTCAAGACCGTCGGCATCTGGCACCCCAAGAGCGAACGGGCGCTGTCGACCGGTTTGTTCAACGCCGGCAGCAACATGGGGGTTCTCCTGGCCGCCTTTGCGGTCCCTTTCATCGTCAAACAAATGGGGTGGGGCTGGCCGGCCGCGTTCTACCTGACCGGCGCGTTGGGTTTCGTCTGGCTGGGCTTCTGGTACGTGACGTACGACCGCCCTGAGAACCATCCGCGGGTATCGCCCGCGGAGTTGGACTATATACGCCAAGATCCTCCCGATCCGCCCGTTAAGATCTCCTGGCTCAGCTTGCTGAAATACCGTCAGACTTGGGCGTACACTCTGGGGATGTCGCTGACCGGTCCGGTATGGTGGTTCTACTTGTACTGGACGCCGAGCTTTCTCAAGGATAACCTTGACATCGACTTGGGGCTCGTGTTCTGGCCGCTGTTGGTGATCTATTTGATGGCCGACGTGGGCAGTATCGGCGGGGGTGGGCTTTCCTCGTGGCTGATCCACCGAGGCGCCAGCGTCAATGTGGCGCGAAAGATGGCCTTTCTTGCCTGCGCCCTGTGCGTAGTCCCCGTTGTCGTCGTGACACAGGCAACCAGTATGTGGGTGGCGGCAGTGCTCATCGGCCTGGCGGCCGCCGCACATCAGGGCTTCGCCGCCAACCTTTACACGATCGTCTCCGACACCGTCCCACGCAAGGCGGTCAGCTCGGTCGTCGGGATCGGGGGAGCCGCCTGCTGTGGGAGCATGATCCTGTTCTCCACGCTCATTGGACTGGTCCTCGACTGGACTGAAAAGATTTCCGGAAAAAAAGAATACTTGATCCCATTCGTGATTGCCGGCTCGGCCTATCTGGTTGCAACGGGTGTGATCCACCTGTTGCTGCCGCGGCTGGAGCCCATGGCGCTGGAGACCGCGGAACCGGAAAACGCGAATTGACGCGAGGCTCCAAGGCGGTTGTGCCTCAACTTCCTGAAATACCCATGTCTATTGGTGGTTCCAAAACGAAAATCATCCACACGTTGAGGTAGGTGAAAGGTGACACCACGAGAGCGCGTCTGGGCGGCGTTGGCCCACTGCCAGCCTGACTTCACCCCTTGTGACTATTTGGCCACGCCGGAGATCCACGAGGCGTTGCTCGGCCATTTCGGGCTGGGGGGCCCGAAGCAAATGGCCGGTTCGATGGGCGGCGGCGAGTCGGAGTTCGAGGACACCGGGCTTGCCGAGCGGTTGGGCGTCGACATTCGCTACGTCAATCCGCCTTATATCGGCCCGCCGCAGCGCAGCTTCGACGACGGCTCCTCGATGAACCTGTGGGGTATCCGCCTGCGGCCGATGCCCAACGAATACGGCGAGTATGCCGAGCCTGTCGGGACACCCTACGCCGATTGGACGACCATCGACGAGGCCGAGGCGTTTTCGTGGCCCAGCCCCGATTGGTTCGACTATAGCGCGATTCCCGCGATATGCGAGCAGTACCCCGATCTGGCCATCGCCACCGGCGGCATGCACGTGCAAGATTTCATCAACGGGGTGGCCTTCGGTCGAGGCGTCCAGCAGGTCCTGCTGGACATCGCCACCGAAGACCCGGTGTATCTTTTCATCGTCGAGAAACGGCACCGGTTTTACATGGCCTACATCGAGCGGATTCTCGAGGCGGCCCGAGGGCGGATCGACTTGGTCTATGCCGGCGACGATTTCGGCAGCCAGCGCGGACTGCTCATCTCGCCGGCCACCTTCGATCGGCTCTTTGCGCCGAAGAAGAAGGAGTTCTTTGACCTGGCGCATGCCCATGGGGCGAAGGTCTCGCATCATTGCTGCGGTTCGAGCCGGCAGTTGATCCCGCGATTCATCGAGTGCGGCATGGACGCGCTGCAAACGATCCAGCCCTGCGCCGCCGGCATGGACCCCTACGAACTGAAGCGGGAATTCGCCGGGAAGATCACGCTGCACGGCGCGGTCGACGTGCAAGGCTGGCTTCAACGGGCAACGCCGCAGCAAATCGAGTCGGAAGTCAACCATCTGATGGACGAAGTCGGCGCCGGCGGCGGCTACATTCTCGCGCCAAGCCATCAGATCCAACCGGACACGCCCTTGGAAAACGTCCTGGCCGTTTACCGGACCGTCGCCCGGCGCCGTGGGAAGGCCGACCTGTAGGAGCCCGTTACTTGTTGAGAAGCAGCGGGCGGTCGGGTGGCTGGGTCTGAGCGAAGCGAAGGCCCAGTTTCGCAGGCATCTGGGCCACCGCTGCGCTATGGCCCAGCCACCCCGGGTTACCCGCCAAAATCAGATACTAAATAAGTCCTCATGAAAGGGGAAGCGGGTGCCATGCCCACGCTTGTCGTGGGCATGTGGGAAGTGCGGCAAAACACGGCATCCCGGCGCGCCGGGACGCGAGCGTGGCCATGGCACCCCATTTTCATCACTTTCGCTATTGCGTGGACTTATTTAGCTATCCAGAAACAGCGGGCGCAGGTGTCGCTCGAACAGGTTCTCGCCCACGTTTCGGGCCA
>CAZWWC010000301.1:0-5664 GCA_964637625.1 uncultured Planctomycetaceae bacterium | reverse complement strand
GGCGGCTGCCGTCGGTGATGAAGACCGAGTGGGCCAAGCCGGAGATTGCCTGGTAAACCGCTGCCCGTCTTCCGAATCTGCTTCCATCCTTTGCGCAAGGGTGGCTGGGCCATAGCGAAGCGGTGGCCCAGATTCGCGCGTCTTCGCGTGAGGCTATCGCCCTACCGATCGGCGTACCGCCGGCGATACTGTCCGGGCGTCACGCTGACCCGAGAACGTGTTTTGAAAATGGCTGTAGCCCTTCCAAGGGTGCCATGGGCGGCTTGTCCGCCCTTGTATTTGAGCCTATTTGGTGGCCAGCACTGGCTGACAAGCAGCCAGTGGCACCCTTTTCAAAACACGTTCCGAGGGCCGAAGGTCATGGTTCACGCTCCATCAGCCACCACTCGAAGAAGCGGTAGATCTGCTCGTTCGATCGCTCGGTCGGCGAGTGTGTCGCGCGATGGGTCATCGCAACCCGGTTGTTGAAACCGAGTAGCTTGTTGACGGCGATCGCGTGGTTCAGCGCCGTCCACCGCTCGCGCCCGTCGGCCGTCCCGCCCGAGACGAGAAACGGGCGCGGCGCCATCAAGGCGTGCAGCTCGACCAGGTCGTGGCCGCGCGCGACCAGCCGGCGGTAAGCTCCCCTTCGCGATTCTCCTTGACTGGGCAACTTGCGGAACCGATACTTCTTGCCCGGTTCAGCGACCATGCCGGGCTCGGCGCCGAGGTACCAGGTGTCCCAGTAGTTGACGCTGCCGCCCGGGTTTTCCTTTTGCCGGTCCCGCTCGTCGAAGACGATGCCGGGGTCCGACCAGACGGCGCAGTCGAATTTCTCATAGAGGCACGAGGCCATCAGCGCCCACTTGCCGCCGAACGAGTGCCCGACGATTCCGATGCGGTCCGGCAAGACTTCGGGCCGACGGGCCAACACGGTGTGCGCGTTTGCCGCCGCGTAGGCCAGCGCCGAGAGAGGCTGCACCTTGACCGGCCGCCCCTCGGGTCCGAAGTACGGAAGGTCTCGCGAGGCAGTCCGCTTTGGATCGTTCAGATTGACGCCCGTGTTGGGCGTGCCGACCGACAGGGCCACGAAGCCGCGCTTGGCCAGTTGCCAGGCGAAGTCGCGCAGCGCCACCCCGCGACCGATTCCCGTCTGCGCGTCGTAGTAGACCACCAGCACGGCGGGCTGCGGGCCGTCGCCGTCGGGTACAAGCAGGAAGGCGTCGACCATCTCGCCGCCAAGACCGATCTCGATCCGCAGCCGGTGCTCCGTGATGTGATCACGTCGCCCGATTCGCACCGACTCGACCCGCGGCGCTGCAATCAACGCCGGCCATGGTCCCATGATCTCGTGCCACGTTCGAAGGATTTCGCGGCGGCGACGGTGCCAATCGGCGGGCGTTTGCACTCGGCTTTCATCACGGAACACCAACGGCGAACGATACCGGCCAAACTTGTCTTGGAATTCTTTCGGCGGTTGGAAGAAGCCGGCGAGCGGTTTGGGTGGCCGGCGCGTCTGGGCGGTCCACTTCGCTCGCCGGGCACGCAAGGGTGCCATGGGCGGCTTGTCCGCCCTTGTTCTTGGGAGCATTGCTTGGCCAGCACTGCTGGATAAACCAGCAGTGGCACCCGTCCCAAACACGCTCTGAGAAAGCATGGCTGCCGTGGCTGCCAGTATTGTTGCCGCCGATATTGTCAATGTTCGCATGGTCGAGGCGGTCTTTACCGAAGGCGAGAAGCTCACGGACGTTTGTCAACGAATGATGAATCATGGGGCAAACGGCCAAACCGTTCGAACTGCAAACCCGGCACAAAACGACACGCCTCTTCCAGCACGTCGGCCGCGTGCCCGTAGCAGCACGAACAGTGGTGAATATATGGGCCCTGGGCCAGTTGGCGTTCCCAGGCCGACCAGTCGTCGACTTCCATCCAGGTGTGGGACTCCTGGGTGTAGGGACCTTCGGCCGTGTGTCCCTCGCCGCAGCCGATCCGATAGTCGTCACCGCTGCCGCCGAACCGGCACAACGTCAACGGTCCGTCTTTGAGCTTGAAATGAAGCAGGCCCGTGGGCAACCCCTTGAGAATCCAGGGCAGGTCGACCTTCACGTCGGTTCCCTCGGCACGCAAGCACAAAGGTGCGTCGGTGTGCCAGAGCAGGACCGCGTTATCGTTTTCCGGGTGGCGGATGGTGATGTCCGGGATGAACGAACGTTCGTCGGCGGCACTGGCCGCTTCCAGGAGTATGGAGCCGATAGTCGCGTGCAAATCGGATTCCGGCCCGACCGGGTATCCCTGATCGGCGACCAGCGAGCAGCCCAGTTGCAAGAAGGAGTGTAGTTCGTTGGGAATCGAATCGAAGGTCTGGACGCAGAACGCATCCAAATCGTGTTTCTCGGCCACTTCGAGCAGGAAATCACGCAAGGCGAAGTTGTGGAGGATGTCTTCCTCCCGGCGATAGTGGTTGAAGCTGATCCACTTTTTCAGTTCGGCCAGTTCCGCGTCGTACGCCGCCCGATTCTGCTCGGAGCGGGCCCGAATTTCTCGAATTGCCTCGACAAGATCGAGAGGCTGAACCTGGATCCCGAAACGCTCGAGCAACTCGGCTTCGTTGGCGATCGTAGTCCAGAAGAAGTCGATTCGCTGTCCGAGCTGTCCGATTCGCATCGTCCGAAGGCTCTTCACGACGCGCGCAACACGGACAAACCGCTTCAGGCCGTCCTCCAGCTCGGGATCTTCGACCCGACAGTTGGGAATATAGGAGAACGCAACGCGAAGCATGCGCAGCACTCCGCTGGTGGCCAAGGTCCCGCAGAGCGAGTCGCGCAGGCGGGTGCCGTCGGCCAGGGGTGCCTCGTCGCGCGGTCCCCACAGCAACGTCGGCACGCCGCACTCCTTGGCGATCATGCCGGCCGCGCCCTCGGTGCCGAAATTGCAGTGCGGGAGGAACAGCCCGTCGATTTGCTGCTGGCGGAAATAGCGGACCACCGGCGCCACGTGGGCCTGCTGGCGAACCATCCCGTCGGGAAGGACCGACTCGAGGTCGGCGTAGCGGACGTCCCACGCATCCAGCTTCTCGATGAGCATCGTCTTGATGCGCATCGCGTCTTCGTGGGAGAAGACGAATTTCCCGATAGGGCATAATCCGATTAAGGCTTGCTTCCGCGGTTTCAAAGTCAACCTCTCCGGGTGGGGAGCGATGGAGCGGGCTGGCAGGCGACCAGTCGGGCCGGCACGGCGCAGCCCAATCGCCGTGTTTTCAGATCCAACTTCCAGTCTACAGAAGCACACCCCCGAGTGCAAATACGGAAACGTACAGAAATCCCACATTTAGAGCCTATCTCAGAATTCCTTTTGGCCTTTATCTGTCATCCTGAGCGAAGCGAAGGATCTCCTGGGGCAATCGAGATCCTTCGCTACGCTCAGGATGACCTGCCGGGGTGTCAGCCCGCTTAACTTGGAATTACTGGCACTATTTTCCTCCAACCCACTCGGGCAACGTCCAGAAATCCGGAAACATCTGGCGTCGGTTGCGCAAACAGGGGATACTGGTAGCTCACCAAGGGGCCGCGCGACTAGCAAGGACACTCCCATGGAATCCACCGATCCCGGGCCGGCGTCGACAGATCAGACAAACACCCTGTACTTGTACGTGGTTGCGTTGATTGCCGCGGTGGGTGGGTTTCTCTTCGGCTATGATTTGCAGCTCATGTCTGCGGCAATTCTGTTCCTCAAGGAGGAATTCGCACTGTCGCCGTTCTGGTATGGGTTGGTGACAGGCAGTGCGATACTTGGTTGTCCGTTCGGGCCTTTGGTCGGCGTCTGGATGGCCGACGGCTGGGGCCGCAAGAATACCCTGATCATCGCCGCGGTGCTGTTCATGATCTCGGCCATCGGTAGTGCGGTAGCCCCGAACATGATTCAGTTGATCATCTGGCGGTTCATCGGGGGGATGGGTGTAGGGCTGGCGTCGGCCGTTTCGCCCATGTACATCGCCGAGATTGCCCCACCTCGTATGCGGGGCCGCCTGGTGGTCGTGAACCAGTTGGCCATCGTCATCGGCCTGTCGCTGGCCGTGTACGTCTGCTACTTTCTTGCCTGGGGTGAGCATTGGCGGTGGATGTTCGCCTCGGAGGCCGTACCTGTCGTCTGGCTTATGGTTGGCCTGGTGCTCGTGCCGCGAAGCCCGCGATGGCTGGCCGCCCGAGGCCGTCATGACGAGGCCCTGGCCGTGCTAACCAGGGTCAACGGCCACACCCAAGCCGAGACCGAACTGGGCGACATCGTCGAGGAGCTGCGGGAAGAGACGGGCACGTTCGGCGAGTTGCTCCGGCCAGGTGTGCGCCTGGCCCTGATCATCGGCATCATCCTGATGGTCTTTTCCCAGATCAACGGCGTCAACATGATCCTGATCTACGCGCCCACGCTCTTCATGGAGGCCGGGACCTCCATTGCCGCCGACGCTATCCTGAATAGCGTCTATATTTACACGTGGATCACGTTGTGCACCGTGGTGGCTTTCTGGCTTACCGGGCGGTTTGCACGCCGAGCGATCCTGATTGTCGGCGTGATCGGCATGGCCGCCGGGCACGTGATCATGTTCGTCACGTATGCCTACTCGCTTTCCTCCATAATTCTACTCATGGGGATGGTAGTCACGACCGGTGCGTTCACGTTGAGCCTCGCGCCGCTGAGTTGGGTTATTCTCTCCGAGATTTTTCCGAATCGCGTACGCGGCAAGGGCATGTCGCTGGCGACCGCAACCATGTTCATTGCCTCCTATATCACCGTCAACGTGTTTCCCATCCTACTGGACGCCTTCAAGCAAGTTTCCGGTCACATCGGTGCCACGTTTCTGATCTTCATGGGTATTTGCCTGGTCTGTGCGGCGTTTGTCTGGTTGGCCCTGCCGGAGACCAAGGACAAGCCGCTCGAAGAGATCGGCCGGTTCTGGCTGCACCAGGAACGAAAAAGAGGTCGGAACGGTTCTTTCGAAAAACAGTCCTGACCTGCTTTTCCCTTTTCTATTGATGTTTGCATAGTCATTGAACGGTCGGCTATGACCAAACGCCTTGAAACCGGGCTCCCGTTGGTCGCCCTCCGTTCATTCAATATGCAAGGGTCAGTAGTTCCAAATTCCATCGAGACCTGGCATTGTCATTCTGAGCGTAGCGAAGAATCTCCTTGGACAATCGAGATCCTTCGCTACGCTCAGGATGACCTACTGAGGTGTCAGCCAGCCAAACTTGGAACTACTGAGGGTCAATAGAGCTGCATCTCGTCGAGTGTTTCCAGAACAACCGGCACGCTTCGCTGCCAATCGGGCGGCACGTCCTCGCTGATCATCAGACAATAGCGCCGCGGGCCCGCCTCGCGGACCATCTGCCGGATCTCCCGGGCCAGGACCGCGCTGTCTTCCCGGAACCAATGCGGCGCCGGATGCAGCCAAAGAAACTTCTCGGGCCAGGCAGCGCGGGCCTCGGCCATCGACATGTCCCCTTCCGGCGGTGGTGTCAGGGAGTCGATGCCATCGAAGCCCAGCGCCGCAATGTCGTCGGCCACCAGCCGCAGCTTGCCGTCGTAATGGACCACCAGCCGCTTCCCGGCCGACTGCAAAACCTCCACGGCCTTCTGGTAGAACGGCACCAGGTATTTTCGATACCGGTGCGGTCCGAGGATGTCGATCGA
>CAZWWC010000300.1:0-5696 GCA_964637625.1 uncultured Planctomycetaceae bacterium | reverse complement strand
AGTGGGCGATACTGGGCTCGAACCAGTGACCCCTAGCTTGTCGAGCTAGTGCTCTAACCAAACTGAGCTAATCGCCCGATACTCGATCCCCCGCGATGCACCCATCGAGGGATGGCTTTCCGGAGCGAATCGAGAACACTCTACTCTGCCACGGCCTCCGCGATGCGTCAAGTGGGACCCGGCCGGCCGACTCGGCCGAACCTTTAGGCTCGAACCGTCGTCTCAACCGTCGGGCCCGCGCCCTCCTATTGCCATAACCCTCTTTTTCGACCTATACTTATTGAAACTGTCCTGACCGGAAGATCTCTGGGTCGCCCTTTGTATCGGCGGCCGTCCGTTCGGGGGACCAATAGTCGACAAGCCCTGGAGAATATGCTCGAAGTCAACCTGCCCGACGGAAGTGTCCTAAAGTACTCTCGTCGCGTTCGACCGATCGATATTGCCGCCGAAATCGGGTCCCGGCTGGCGGGGGCAACGCTCGCCGCAGAGGTAGACGGCCAGATCGTCGGAGCCGATTCCTATCTCCCCCAAGAGGGCGAAGTCTCGCTCCGCCTGCTCACCAAGCGGGACGCCCAATCGCTTGACGTCATGCGGCACTCGTGCGCCCACGTGATGGCCCGGGCCGTCATGCGGCTCTTCGACGGCGTGCAGCTTGCCTTCGGGCCGACGGTCGACGGCGGCTTCTACTACGACTTCCACTTGGAGCAGTCAATCTCGGAGACCGATTTCCCGAAGATCGAGGCCGAGATGGCCAAGATCGTCAAGCAGGACGAGGCCTTCGAGCGGATCGAGCAGCCGTACGACCGGGCCATCGAGCTGTGTAAAGAGCTGGGCCAAACGCTCAAGGTCGAGCACCTGCGCGAAGGCCTGAGCGAGGAGTCCTCCGTGAGCTTCTATCGCCAGGGCGAGTTTCTCGATCTGTGTCGCGGTCCCCACGTGCCCAGCGCCGGGGCGATCGGCCCGCTGAAGCTGCTCTCGGTGGCCGGGGCCTATTGGAAGGGCGATGCCTCGAACCCACAGCTTCAGCGGATCTACGGTACGGCCTGGTTCCATAAGAAAGATCTCGACGACTACCTCACGAAGCTCGAAGAGGCCAAGCGTCGCGATCACCGTGTGTTGGGCAAGCAGTTGGAGCTGTTTCTGATCGAGCCGGAGGTGGGCTCCGGCCTGGTTCTATGGCTGCCCAAGGGAGCCACGATCCGCCGCGAGCTGGAGCAATTCATCTACGACGAGTTGCTCCGCCGAGGCTATCAGCCGGTCTACACGCCGGCGATTGGTCGGGTCCAATTGTACGAGACGTCGGGCCACTATCCGTACTACTCCGACAGTCAGTTTCCCCCGATCGAGATGGCCGACGGCGACCGCTATCTGCTGCGGCCGATGAACTGCCCTCACCATATCAAGATCTACCAGTCGAAGCCCCGCAGCTATCGCGACTTGCCGCTGCGGTTGGCCGAATTGGGCCTGGTCCACCGGTTCGAGCAGTCGGGCGAGCTGACCGGGATGACCCGGGCGCGAGGATTCACGCAAGATGACGCTCATATCTTCTGCACCGAAGATCAAGTGGCCGACGAGTTCCGCGGGTGTGTGGAAATGACCCAATACGTGCTCAGGACGCTCGGCCTGGACGACTATCGGGTACGACTCGGTTTCCGCGACCCAACGAAGGATAAATATGTGGGCCGTCCGGAAGATTGGGACAGGGCCGAGGCTGCCCTGGAGGAAGTCTGTCGCGATTTGGACTTGCCGGAGTTGGAAATCGAAGTCGGTGAAGCGGCGTTCTACGGTCCGAAGGCCGACTTCGTGGCCAGCGACTGCATTGGTCGCGAGTGGCAATTGGGCACCGTTCAGTTGGACTACAATTTGCCCGGTCCCGAGCGGTTCGGCCTCGAGTACATCGGCACCGACAACCGGCCACACCAGCCCGTGATGATCCACCGGGCGCCGCTGGGTTCGCTGGAACGGTTTGTCGGCATGTTGATCGAGCACTTCGCCGGGGCCTTTCCCTTGTGGCTTGCGCCGGAGCAGGCTCGGGTGTTGGTCGTCAGTCAGAAGTTCGAAGAATATGGCCGCCGGGTCGAGCAGGCCTTGAAGACGGCCGGTCTGCGCGTCTCGGGCGACTATCGCCCGGAGAAGGTGGGAGCCAAGATCCGCGACGCCCAACTCGAACTGATACCTTGTATGTTCGTCGTGGGCGGTCGGGAGGTTGAGAGCGAAACGGTTTCGGTCCGCGATCGAAGGGAAGGGGACCTGGGGACCATGTCGCTGGAGGAGGCTATTGAGAAACTTCAGATCGAGATTCGTAGCAAAACTGTGCGGTAGTCCGCTTGACCGGGGACTGTCCCCCTCGGGCGACGGAAGGGGGACAGTCCCGTTTTTCGGCCGGCCCTGGTTCGGTGGGCCATGCCTGTCGACCGAAAAACGGGACAGTCCCCGGGGAAGTGAAATCGTCAAGAAAACGGGAAGAATAGGCTGCTTTTTAGGGAAAACTAGTTGACTCGCCGCAAACCTTGCGAAATACTCAGAGACATAGTGAGTCACCCAAGGTTGGAGGGCTTTTTTGTCCTCGCTGGCTCAATCAACGAAACCCGAGAGTGAAAGTTTATGGTAAGACCAAAGGTGTCGGTCGTCGAGCCGAAGGCGCAGCGCGTGAATGAGCAGATACGCGTCGGGGAGGTGAGGGTCATTGGGGCCGATGGCGCGCAGCTCGGGATCATTTCCACCAGAGAAGCGCTCGAAGCCGCGCAGCAGGCGAGCTTGGACCTGGTTGAGGTGGCCCCTCTCGAACGGCCTCCCGTTTGCCGTATCATGGATTACGGCAAATACAAATACCAGCAGAAAAAAAGGCTCAATCGCTCACACTCGCACCAGACCAAGGTCAAGGAAATTCGGTTTCGACCGAAGACGGGCAAACACGATATCGAAGTGAAAATCAACCGGGCGCGAGACTTCCTGCTTCACAAGAACAAGGTTCTGGTCACGGTGATGTTTCGCGGCCGGGAAATCGCCCACATCGAGGAAGGACAACGGATCATCGACCAGATCGTCGAGAGCCTCGCCGAGCTGGCCAAGATCGACTCGTCCCCACAGCGGCACGGTCGGCGGATTGTCTGCACACTGACCCCGAAATGAGCCCCGCGGTCCGCACCGGCCCAGCGAGGACCGGCCGGTGCTCTGAAAGGGGCTCTCTGGCCGGGATCGGTTTTTCCGATTCCCTACTTCTTCGGGGTGCGCGCAACCAGCCCCATTGTGCCGCCGCCCCGCTAATCCCCCTTTTCGAGCGTCGCAGTTGTCTTATAATGATTGGTTTGGCCGTTATCGATCGGATAGCCTTATTGCGGTGCGGAACCATGCCGAAACAGAAGACCCATAAGGGAACCAAGAAACGTTTTCGCCTCACGGCCCGCGGCAAGGTGGTTCACCGCCAAAGCGGCACTAGCCACCTCGCTGCTCGTATGTCGCACAAGCGTAAGCGAAATCTTCGCGGGACGACCGTGGTCGATGCTACCGAAGCGGACAAGATCCGTGAGATGCTTTGTGGGCGTAGTTATTGATGTGGATTGACGGTTCGCGGGACGGGCAGGAAAACGCTTCCTTCGATTGCGGGGGAAGGGCCTTGTTTCCGCTGGGAAGACGGGAAAAGCAATGAGAACCACTAAAGGTGCGGCCCGAAATAGGGCCAAGAAGCGGCTCTTTCGCAAGACCAAAGGCTACCGGGGTGGACGCAGCCACTTGTTGCGCTCCGCCAAGGAAACGATACTCCGCGCCGGGGCCTATGCCTATCGTGACCGTCGCGCCCGCAAGCGCCAGTTCCGCCGACTCTGGATCCTCCGCATCAATGCGGCCGTGCGCGAGCGAGGGCTGCGCTATAGCCAGTTCATCGCCGGGCTGAAGAAGGCCAACATCGAGCTGGACCGTAAGATCCTGGCCGAGTTGGCCGTCCGCGATCCGGAGGCGTTTGACCAGGTTGTCGCGACGGTCCAAGAGGCCCTTGCGGCCCCCGCCTGAGGCGCCGCTGGGGTGCCCGTCTTATCAGTACAGCACGGGTCGCAGAGTATTGATGTTTAGCGGGCGGGCTTGCCCGCCGTTGCCGTCATCGGCTTCTTTATCTGAATAAAACGGCGGGCAAGCCCGCCCGCTAAACCGCGCTTGCTAAACATATCAGAGCTTCTTGACCGTCCATTGCCATGGCACTCCCGGAATTTCTCAAAGAGCTGGACGAGCTCCTCAAGCAGGCAACGGCCCGCTTCGAGGCGGCCACCGACGCCGATTCGGTAGAGGCCGCCCGCGTCGAGTTTCTCGGCGCCAAGAGCGGCCGGCTTCGGGACGTGCAGAAGGGGCTCGGCCGCGTCGATAAAGCCGACAAGCCGGCCGCCGGCAAGCGGTTCAACGAGGCGAAGAAGCAACTGGAAGCCTTGCTGGCGGCGGCCACCGAGCGGATTGCCGGCGGCGCCGACGCGGAAGAAACCGGCGATTTCGATCCGACCATCCCCGGCACCCGACCCGTGCTGGGCCATTTGCACCCGATCACCCAGACCATCGAGGAATTGGTCGACATCATGGGCCGGCTGGGCTTCACGGTGGCCGAGGGACCCGAGATCGAAGACCTCTGGCACAACTTCGACGCACTAAACATCCCGCTAGAACACCCGGCCCGCGATCCTCTGGACAACTTCTACCTGCAAAAAAGGTGTCAGGAACCTTTTTCGCCACAAGAACCCCTTGCCGATGACGGCTCAAAGGGCGATCCGCAAAAAAGGTTCCTGACACCTTTTTTGTTGCGCAGCCAGACGAGCACCGTCCAAATCCGCGTGATGGAAAAAACCAAGCCGCCGGTGCGGATCATTTCGTTGGGTCGCGTCTATCGTCCCGACACGGCCGACGCAACCCATTATCCCATGTTTCACCAGATCGAAGGACTGTTGGTCGATCGCCACGTGACGATGGCCGACCTGAAGAGCATCCTCCGGTTGTTTGCCGCCAGTTACTTCGAAGACGACGTCCACGTTCGTTTCCGGCCGTCCTTCTTCCCGTTCACCGAACCGAGCGTCGAGGTGGACATGAGTTGGGAGGGCGACTGGATTGAGTTCGGCGGCGCCGGCATGGTCGACCCAAACGTGCTCCGCGCGGTCGGCTACGATCCCGAGGAAGTCACCGGGCTGGCCTTCGGCCTGGGGATCGAGCGGATTTGCATGCGGCGGCACGGCATCACGGATATTCGTGAGTTCTACAAGAACGACGTGCGGTTCTTGCAGCAGTTTTAAGAGGGATTAGGGATTGGGGATTAGGGATTAGAGGAGCGGGTGATGGATGGAAAGAATTTCCGTGACCTGAAAGTGTGGCAATTGGGAATGCAGTTGGCGGAAGAAGTCTATCGCTTGTCACGACAGTTTCCGAAGCACGAGACGTATGGACTCGGCAGTCAGATTCAGCGCGCCGCCGTTTCCATTCCCGCCAATATCGCCGAAGGACACGCGATTGGGTCAACCAAGGATTTTGCTCGTTTCTTGGGAATCGCCCAAGGTTCCCTTGCGGAGTTGGAAACCCATTTGATGCTCGCCGAGCGTATGAAATACAGTAATCCCATTGAAATCGGATCCATTCTCGGCCGCTGTGGCGAAGAGGCAAGGATGTTGCGAAGTTTGCGGAAAAGCCTCAGAAGCCGGTTGAAGTGAAGTAGGGATTAGGGATTGGGG
>CAZWWC010000299.1:0-5700 GCA_964637625.1 uncultured Planctomycetaceae bacterium | reverse complement strand
GCAACGGCCCGCGGTCTTCCAAGGGAATCAGTTTTCGGTGGCGTAGCAACATGGCGTGGTATCACAAAAGGAAGGAGTCAATATCGGGTGGCTGGGTCTGAGCGAAGCGAAGGCCCAGTGTTCAGCTATCTGGGGCAGCGCTTCGCTATGCCCCAGCCACCCCTGTCGTCGTCTTAGGATAGTCTCCAAATGGTCGAGTGCGAAATCTCGGCGGTTCCAACCGCCGCGGATCGATGGTTGCACGGTTTCTCAGGCGAATCATGTCGCCGTCGGCATGGATCCGCTGCAAGTGGAACGGATCTTCGCCCGGCAAATTGTAACCCCCGTAGCCCGAGCAGAAACCCAAGTAGCCCGCCTCTCGGGCCAGCGCCAACGCATCGGTTCGGATACTGAGGTAGTGGCCGAAGGGAAAGGCGATGTAACGGACCGGGTGGCCGACCAGATGGGCCAACTCGCCGCCGGCCGTGACTACTTCGTCGTAAAGCCGGTCGCGGTCATCGATCAGCGCCAGATCGTCGTGATGCCGGCAGTGAGCGCCGATTTCAATGCCCGCGTCGGCCATCACGCGAAGTTGATCGATCGTGTTGACCGGCAGTTCCAGCCCGAGAGCCCGATCATGCGCGAACGGCTGCCCGCTCTCGACGTTCCAGAGCGTGGCGAAGTAGGTACACGGAATCCGCCGCTTGATCAACGTCGGGATGGCGTGCCGGCAGTTCTCGGCGTAACCGTCGTCGAACGTGATGGCCACGGACGGGCGCGCATTGTGACCTTCACGAATCCGCTGCTGGGCTTCCGCCAGGGAGATCAGTTCGAAATGGGCTTGCAGCCAGTCGATCTGGCGCCGGAACAGGTCGTTGGAGACGGTCCACTCGGTCGGATGCTCGTCCGCCACGCGGTGATAGAAGAGTACGACGATCGGCAGTTGCCCTCGGGCCATGGCGCGGCGACGATACCATGTACGATAGGGACTCGACCCATGATAATAAAGGCTCAACAAGAATTGCTTCCACGGCGGCATGGTGGTTCTACTCCCAGGGCATTCGCAAGTGGTCCAGTCCTCGACGAATCCATTGTTTGGCTTCCGTGCCGGCCGCCCAGACGGCGTGGCGCAGTTGCGCGCCCGGCCGACGAGCCACGACGCGGATCTCCAGGCTGTCGCGGCGCTGGGCGTTCCAGTGGGATTTGTACGATTCGTCTCCTCGCAGAAAGTCGTAGGCCCGATATCCGTGGCTGATGGCCCAGGCCAGCACGGCCAGTTGCATGGCGCAGCCGGGCTGCAGATCGAGCCGCGTCGGGTCGATTCCCGACTGGTAAGCGTAGATCACGCCGTTGCCGACGAACTGGTATTCGGCGGCGGCCGGTTTCCGGTCGATCCAGAGCGTATGGAGCTGCAATTGGCCGGCGGCCAGCATTCGAGCGGCCACGTCGCGATGGAAGGCGGTGAACCGCGCCGAGGCGAAACAGCCCGGCCGACCCAGCATGTGCTGGCGCCGCTGGTGCAATTCGATGAGCCGGTCCATGGCCCGATCCAACTCGCCCAGGTTGGCCACCGTGCTCAACTCGGCTCGGCCCGAATCCAAGAGCGCCCGCTGCAGCCGCCGGGCCTTCCGTCGACTGTTTCGCGACAGGCTCCGTAGATACGTGTCCAGGTTTCCGGGCAGCTCGGTTCGGCGGCAAGGCGGACCCATGCGGTGATGAACGGTACAACCACCCAAGGCCAAATGCCCGGAGAGCCAGTCCACCAGCACGTCCCGTGAGTCGACGCCGGCCAGTGCGATCATGTCCCATCGAGCCGGGGCTTCCATGCCGGAGTCGTGCGCCTCGGTGTCGGGGCGAAGCAGCCGGTGGGCCAACGCGCCGGCGACGGCCTTTTCGAAGCCGGGCTCGGCCAACAAGCTCAAGTAGTCCGAGCAAACCTCCCCGGATCCCAAGAACCGAAGCACGCGATGCCGCCGGCCGGCACCGTCAAGATACCACGGTGCGGCACCGATCAGAGCATGACGATGGTCGAAAACGCCCAGAACGAACAATCGGCGCCCGGCGACCGGCTCTCCGTAGTGTCGCCACCACGTCGTCGCCCAGGTCCAGCTACGAAAGGGTACACCGGCGGCCAACCGGTCCCAATCGTCGGCCCAGGGAGCCAACTCGTCGATGTCGTCGAAGCGGTGAACTCGCATCCGGCGTGGGTCCGTACTAGAAGTTGCCGGGATGAAAATAAAAAGGTTAGCCGCGGGTGCCCGGGTCTGAGCGCAGCGAAGGCCCGGCTCTTCAGCCTCTGGGCCACCGCTGCGCTATGGCCCAGGCACCCGGCCCACGACAAGCGTGGGCATGGCACCCGGCGTCCCGTCCCCATCCATCAAGTCTCCGTCAGAATCGCTTACTAGGCAAATGACATTTCATCACGATCGAGGCAACGTTTCCGCTCCGGGCCGAGAGTCGCCTGGGAGCAACCGACGTGATGCTTTCCGGCAACAAGGCCCTGCATTTCGACGTCCCGAAAAAGGGGCACGTCACGGCGTAATTCACGGGGCGACAACCTATTGGCGTCTTGCGTCGCGCAGCGGGCACCGACTGGCATCCGGTTTGCAGCGATGAGGTGGCATATCGACAAATGCGATTCGGCAGTCTCGTCAAAACCGTTTCAACCCGACCCCAATCCACCGGAACACGTCCATGAACACTTCGCATCCGGCTCTAAGTCTCGTTCAACTGATCCGCTCGGTGTGGGAGTACCCGTATCGTTGGGCCGTGCCCGCGGCAATCGTCGCGACCGCAGCGCTGGCTTTTGCCCTGGTTCGCCCCGCCACCTGGCAAGCCTCGCAAGCCCTGATCATCCGCAACGAAGCGACCAGCGGTCACGACGAGCCCGGCAGCTTCAACCACACCGACGAGATGAAAACGGTGCAGGAGACGATCCTCGAATTGGCCAAGAGCCGCGGCGTGCTTCGTGGTGCGTTGGTCGAGGTGGGTCCTCCGACCGACTACGCGAAGTCGCCCGAAACGTGGCCCTCCGAGCGCGACGTGGCCGACCTGCGCGAGGCCATCGCCCTGGAGCCGCCCAAGGGAGCCGAGTTCGGCATGACCGAGGTCTTCTACCTCACCGTCAAGGACCACGGTCGAGATCGGGCCGTGGCGCTGGCCGGCGCGCTGTGCGATCAGCTTGAAACCCGATTCCAGCAAATCCGCGACGCCAAGGCGCAGAGCATGATCGGCGAATTGACCAACGCGGTCCATCTGGCCCAAGTCGATCTCGACGAAGCGACCGCGAAACTGTCGGTCATCGAGAAGGAAGTCGGGTCCGACCTGGCCGAACTGCGGATTCTCAACGACGCGACCAACGGCGACAGCACGCTGCGGCGAACCGCCGGTGAGATCCGCACCGAGCTTCGCCAGTCCCGGGGCAACTATGCAACCAGCAAGGAACTTCTCACCCTGCTCCAGCAGGCCCAGCACGACCCGGGCCAACTGCTGGCCGCGCCGAACCAACTGCTCGAGTCGCAGCCGGCCCTGCGGCGCTTGAAGGACGGGCTGGTCGACGCCCAAATCCAGACAGCCCAACTCAAGGGCCGGATGTCGAATGCCCATCCGTTGGTCCAAGCCGCCCTTGAGTCGGAACAGGAAATCGGCCGCCACTTGCACCACGAACTGGCCATTGCCGCCGCCGGCGTGAAGGCCGACCTGCGCTTAAGCGGCGATCGAATCCGGTTGCTCGAAGAGCGATTGGCCGAAACCACCGGCCGGCTCGAGCGGCTCGCCGAGCTGCGTGCTCCGTATGCCAACCAGTTGGCGGTCACCACACACCGGACCCAACTACTGCAGCACGCCCAGCAGCAGCTTGCGCAAGCTCGCGCGTCCCAAGCCGGTGCCTCCGTCACCAGCTTGATCTCGCGGATCGACACGCCCGATGCGGGCACCAATCCGCTGGGCCCCGGACGCTCGATCATCGCGCTGGCCGGCATCGTCGGCGGCCTGTTTATCGGGTTGGGCGTCCTCTTGGTGACCGTGCCGACGACGACCACGGGCCAGCCGGACGACGCCGTGCATGCTTCCGAAGCGTCCACTTCGCGCCCGTCCAGGCCTTGTCCGCCGACCGATCCGGCGGCGCCGGTGCGGCTGCCGCGGGAACACGAAAGACGCGCACCGCAAACCGCGACCTTCCTCTCGCTCACCGCGGCATTGAAGAAACTCAATGGCCGTGCAGCGACGAAGGCATAATACTTATCCCAGAACCATTGGTCGAACGAAAGGGTGCCCGGGACAAAGCGCAGCGGTGTCCCGGAACGTCAGGGAGCTGGGCCAGCGCTGCGCTACGGCCCAGGTACCCTCAAAACCAAGAAGATCCGGTGCGTGTCAACACGCACCCTCCATCGCTTTGACCGACCATCCTCTCCAGGCTGTGACAGACCCATGATCCGACGTGCCACGGCGATCCCGCCTCGTCGTTCGACCCGTGAGACCTACCAGCTCGAGGTGGATGCCCGGGCTCTTCCACCCGTCGTAGAACTGCCCGATGTTTCGCTGGACAATCGACTCACCGGACTGCCCCTGGCGCCCGCAGCGCCGTTTCGGTTGCCGCGTCGGCGGGCGCGGATTCGTCCGCTGCGGCGGCGCCCCGTGTCGCTGGCCCAGCGCCACCTGGCTCGCGGCGAGCCGTTTGTCGTGCCCGAAGGACACCCGTCGAGGCTCTATCACATATCGAAACGGGCATTCGATCTGGCGGGAGCCACGCTGGTGCTTTGCCTCTTGGCGCCGATCCTGCTGGTCGTCTATCTTGCCTTGGTCGTGACCACCCGAGGCCGACCGTTCTTTTCCCAAATACGATTGGGCCAGCAGGGCAAGCCGTTTCGGATGTTCAAGTTTCGCACCATGACGCTCGATGCCGAAGCGCGCCGCGACGAGGTGGAAAACGAAAAGGACGGGCCGATCTTCAAGAACCAAAGTGATGCCCGAGTGACGCGGTTGGGCCGTCTTCTGCGAAGCACGAGCCTGGATGAAACACCTCAACTGCTCAACGTGCTGTCGGGCCACATGTCGCTGGTTGGACCGCGCCCACCGATCGGCGAGGAAGTCGCCGAGTACGAGCCGTGGCAACGGCGGCGGCTGGCGGTCAAGCCGGGTCTGACCTGTCTCTGGCAAGTCAGCGGCCGAAGCGAGATCGGATTCGAAAACTGGATGCGGATGGATCTCTGGTACGTGAGGCATCAGAGTTGGCTGACCGATCTTACGCTTTTGGTCCGCACCCCTTGGAGCGTGCTCTCGGGCCGCGGTGCGTATTAGAGGGCATTTCAAAACGGTCATCCTGAGCGAAGCGAAGGATCTCCCCTCCGCGAAAGCCGAGATTCTTCGCTGCGCTCAGAATGACAACAATCAGAGCACCGGTTTTGAAATGTCCTCTAGACTCACTCGCGAGAGTCGCTTGAGATTGGGTGCCACTGGCATTCTGCCAGTGCAATTGCGAGCAACGGCGACTCGACTGAGAGGGTAGCACCGATGATTCCGCGCGATAGGGCCTCCCATTGAAGGATGATCGCAGCGCGGAATCGTCGGTGCCGCGCCAGCGGCAAGAGGTAGGGGACCGTCCCACAACCTGGCCTCTTGTGCCTTCGCCAAGGCTACGGCACACCGACGATTTTCCGAAAAGACCGACGGCGCAGGCAATGTCTCGGGGCGGAAAATCATCGGTGCCACCCAGCGGCACGT
>CAZWWC010000298.1:0-5746 GCA_964637625.1 uncultured Planctomycetaceae bacterium | reverse complement strand
AGGTGGTCGCGGCGCGTGATTATCTGAGCCAAACGGTGACCGCACCCGGCCGCGGCCCCGAACCGCTGGCCGGGCCGCGGGGCGACATGGTCATTCTCGACCTGGCCGCCGAGGGCAACTACGTGGCCGTACGGCCCTCGGGCACGGAGCCGAAGGTAAAATTCTACATGTTCGCGTACGACTCGCCCGGGCCAAGCCGGGATCTCGTTGAAATCAAAGCCACCCAAACGGCTCGTCTCGACGCGATGGAGCAGGATCTGAAGGCGTTCGCGGGGGTGTAGGCAACTTCTCGTTGAAGCTCCAACGGGGGGGAAAGCACCGGAGAATCGCAGCTATTGACAAGACGTGAACTTTCGTATACTATTTCCGGCGTGAGGAACGAATTCGCTTAGCTGCAGGTTGACAGAGATGGAAACTCAGACGCCGGCCCGGAAGACGAACGAGAGATTCAGTGTATTCCGCAAAATGCAGTCATCCCCGGATGTGGCAGTCGAGGGGCGAGTGCTAACAAAACAGCATATAGTAGACCTCATGCTGGACTTGGCCGACTACTCTCCATCCAAATCGCTTGCCAAGAAGACCCTGTTAGACCCGGGTTGCGGTCACGGCGCATTTATCATCACAGCGGCAAGACGTCTAATCACTTCTCTTGGTAGGATGCCGAAAGCGAGTGAAATCTCCCACAGTCTTCTGGGAATTGAGAAGGACCCGGAAGCTGCAGATGCGTGCAGAGCAAGGATGAAGGAAGCCCTGTGCCAAGAGGGAATCACCAGGCGGGCAGCAAGCCAGCTTTCTCGCGGGTGGATTCTGTGTGAGGATTTTCTCGACCTTAAGTTGCAGCAACGTTTTGACTTCGTTGTCGGAAACCCGCCATACGTCAGACAAGAAGCCATCCCTAAGACCTTGGTCGAACGATATCGATCTCAATTTGAATGCTTCTATGATCGGGCCGACTTGTACATCTTGTTCTTCGAGAAAGGGCTGAGATTGCTGAACGATACAGGTATGCTCAGCTTCATATGCCCTAATCGGTTCGCGCGTAATCGATACGGCAAGAAACTGCGAGCACTGATAACTCGAAAGTACTCAATAGGCTCGGTACTCGATCTAGCGGAGGCTTCGCCGTTTGAACCCGAGGTGATGTCGTATCCGGGCATATACGTTATTGGAAGAAGAAGGGTCAAGAACGTTCACCACGTCAAACTCACGAATGCAACCCCGGACGAATGCATTGCGGCCAAGAAGCTGATTCGTGGGACCGCTCGATCCAGTAGCTGCAATGGGTCTGTCCGCTATCACCGATACGCCGAATGGTTTTCCGGCGAACAACAGTGGACGCTGGAATCTCCCAAGCACTTAGATATTCTAAGGAATCTCGAATCCGAAGGGATACCACTGGGCGATGCGGCGTCGGGGTGCAAGGTCGGCATCGGCGTTGCCACAGGAGCAGATAAGGTCTTTATCGTTGGCGAGGATGCCCGAATTGAATCCACTCTGCTACTACCTCTCGTTACAACCGATGACATCAAGACTGGCAGCGTGAAGTGGTCGAAGCGCTACGTTGTCAATCCCTTTGAGTCGGGTAAATCGTCCAAGCTCGTCGATCTGTCGAAATTCCCGAAGGCGAAAGCCTATTTCCGCAAACATGAAGAGAGACTGCGAAACCGCAATGTGGCGCGCCGCAATTCTTCTGCTTGGTATCGTACAATCGACCGAATCTACCCCTCACTTCTGACCCGTTCGAAGCTACTGATACCCGACATCAAGGCAGATAATCTTGTCGTACTGGAAGAAGGCCATCTCTACCCACATCACAACCTATATTATGTCACTTCGGACTACTGGAATCTGAAGGCACTACAGGCTGTGCTAAGGTCGTCCGTGGCGAAATTCTTCGTGTGGATGTATGGTGTAAGAATGCGAAGCGGTTTCTTTCGATTCCAAGCACAATACTTACGCCGCATTTGTGTACCTTCATTGGCCACTCTTGGGCCTCCTGTGGTGCGCCGACTCGCGGCAATGCACCAGACTCAGGACA
Source organism: uncultured Planctomycetaceae bacterium (assembly GCA_964637625.1). Taxonomy (GTDB): domain Bacteria; phylum Planctomycetota; class Planctomycetia; order Pirellulales; family Thermoguttaceae; genus UBA11386. The sequence goes on along the minus strand of CAZWWC010000298.1, from coordinate 3,708 downwards.
TTCGAGAACTAGACGTGGCTGTTGGGAAACTCTACGGGCTCGCTACGGGGCAGTTGGAGCTCATATGGGATGTCTTCCAGCGAGACGGCGAGCAGGATTAGAGAAACCCGCGAAGCTTCGCCACCTCAATGAGTTGCCCAATGAATTCTCGGTAGCCAAAACGCGCATTCACATTCGAGAAGGACAGTTTCCAGGCTTTCTCGTCTTCTGGGTTGGGAACAAGGCGTCTGATTTGTGTGGGCAAGAAGGCTACAGCGTCGTAATGAATTCCCCCTACCTCTCGTGGCTCTTCCGCCGCAAGGTCCAGTAGAGATTGTTCAGCTTTCGCGATGACATCCTGCCGCTTGCTAGGCCTTTCTGTCCCAAGCTTTCGGTATTCCTTGACGCGGCCCAGGCTGAAGAAGTCCCCGCCCTCTTCGATCAGATCTAGGAATGGTGCAACGCCCCGACCTCGCCCTACCGTACGATCAGCTTCCCCTACACGCCCCTGCTCTGCGATACCTCGGGCCACATTGCCGTCAAGCATGAAGAAGAAAAACCCGAAAACTGCATTGCAACCATATAAACGCAGAACCGCCGAGTCGCCGAGTGCCTCCTCAATTCGATTCGTGAGGTTTCGATAGGCATTCTGCATGGTCTTGATGGAAATGAGGATCCGCGGATCACCTTCAAGGGGCCAACAGACATCGAAGTTCTTGCTGCGGTATGCCCTGAAGGAAATGGTCCGACTCGCCACATCGCCCACCGACACGCCGATGGCTTTCGCCAGTTGGTCCCGCCAGAAGTCTTCAAATACGTTCACGTGCCTAGCGTCGGTAGTACCGAGATTGCGGTCTTTCAGAGGTTCCGTTCGTTTTCGCTGCATTCGGACATGCAATTGTCGCATCGACTCATAGTAGCGGTGCCAGAACTTCGTGCACGTATTGAGAATTTCGTTCTTCGAAGTCCGGAAACCGGGATTCATGGATGACATGTGCAGAATTCCGTTGGCTGAATGACAGTGAGGCAACAAAAGACAAGACCGGTGACATTTTTAATAGTGATCGGCATTTCTTGAGTGAACCTACCAACGCTTTTTGGAAGCACCAGTTGCGCTCCACTTCTGCAATAAACAGGCAAAGAAGGTTGTGCCCATCTTGGCACTCTTTCTCCGAGTTCAGTACAATGACCCGATGGGTTCGGTAGGTCATTCGATTGAATAGGCAAGCATCGTGTCACTCATGACAGAAGCAGTCACCCCACCCCTCGGGAGCGGTACACAGATCGTCCGCTTTGTGCCTTCGTTCCGCAGTGAGACTCCATCCTTCAAACATGACAACGAATTCCTGACGATAAACGCACTTCCCAGCAAACAGGAACGCTTTTGGCGTTGTGAGCGTCTCAGCTTCTGCGCCGCAGCCATGATCACCGCATGTTTCATGGTGGTGGCATTCTCCTACGCCGATGCCGAGGAGAAAAGAAAACCCACTGCCGCCGAGGCGCGGATTGTCCAGACGGTCGAGTTTCTGGCTTCCGATGAGTTGCAAGGCCGGGGGCTGGGGACCCGGGGGCTCGATCGGGCGGCCGGCTACATCGGCCAGGAGTTCATTCGGCTTGGGCTGGCGACCGATCTGTGCGACGGCGGGCCGTTTCAGACGTTTCTCGTGCCGATGAGTTTGAAGAAACGCCGGCCGAGAGTCGACTGGTGGAGCGTGTTCGTCCAAGGTGCCGGCACCGACGGCGCCGCGGCCGAAAAGGGCGGCGAGCGGCCTGACTCGAACACTCCGGCCACGTCAGAGCGGGAACGTTCTGGGCCACCGCTTCGCTATGGCCCAGCCACCCCGGCGCCACCCAAGCCGGAAAAGGCAAAGCCGCGCATGGCGAAGCTCAAGAACGTGGTGGCCGTCCTGGAAGGCGAGGGCCCGAGGGCCGAGGAGACGATCGTCGTCGGCGCCCATTACGACCATCTCGGGGAAGATCGCGACGCCGAGGGCGAGCCGGTCATTTACAATGGGGCCAATGACAACGCCTCGGGCACGGCCGCCATGCTCGAAGTGGCCCGAATGCTTTCCAAGCGACCCAAGAGACTGCCGCGTCGCATCGTGTTTGTCGCTTTCTCGGGCGAGGAGCACGGGCTTCTGGGCAGCCTGCACTGGGTGAACCATCCGCCCGTGCCGCTGAAGAAGACGATCGCGATGATCAACCTGGACATGATCGGGCGGATGCAGGGCGATTGCGTGATGGCCATGGGCACGGGCAGTTCGCCGGCACTGGCCAAAATGGTCAAGAGCATCGGCAAGCGGCACGGGCTCAAGCTGGTGCTGGTGCCGGGCCAAAGGGCGTGCAGCGACCATGCCCCATTTTGTTCCCATGGCATCCCGGCGGTCCACTTCTTCACCACCGGCGGAATGCGGGACTACCACCGGCCGACCGACGTGGCCGAGAAGCTCAACTACGAGGGCATCCATCGGATCGCGCTTGTGACGGCCGATCTGGCCGTGGCGCTGGCCGAGGCGCAACAGCCGCCCAAGTTCGTCGGCGGGGGCCTGCAGAGCGAGTTGCTTCGCGGCGCGGTGCGGCTGTTCGGCCGGGCGGTCCAAGGGCCCGAGGCCGAGAAGCCCAAGCCGGCGAAAAAGGAGACTGCGCCGAAGAAAAAAGCGGATGGGGGCAAATCACCCGAGGCGGCCGTAGCGCCGGGCAAGCCCGGCCGCTAAACGACTGCCTGCTGCCTACTGCCTACTGCCTACTGCCGGCTGTCGGCTGGCGGCTGCTTACCGCCGGGGGACGGCTCGGTGGGGCCGGCGCGATGTGCTTGACCGTCTTGGTCCATTTCCAGGGCGTACGGGGGCTGAACGGATTGCCCTTGAACTTTCGCAACGGGTCGTTGATCACCGTATCGAAGAACGAGTAGGTCGTGCGACTTCCCTCGGCGAAAGCAAACCGGCCGCCGGGCAGAATGATTCTCTGGCGGTTGCCGTGGAGCTGGATGCCGACCGGCTGCATGTCCTTGGCGCGGAGCAGGATCTCGGCGAACCGGAAATCGGCCGCGTCCTGCTGGCGGCGCGGCCAGGCTTCAAGCCGGATCCATTCCTTCTTAGGGGAACGCAACGGGCGAATCCAGTAGCGGCTTTTGACGTTTTCGGCCTTGGCGCCGAAGACGAACGGCACCGGCCCGTCGGCCAGCGCATTGCCTCCCCGCAGATCCGGCGGCAAGACGTTCTGGGTGAGCACCTTTTCTTTGAAGTTGTATTGAAAGATCGACTGTCCGTCGCAGATCCACTTTTCGGCCCGGCTCTGGTCTCGGTCGTCCTTGAGTTCGAAGAGGCCCTTGTCGGGTTTTTTGTATTTCAGCACGCCCTCGCTCACCAGCGTGGGCTCGCCCGCCTCGCCGCCGTTGGGGCCAGGCCGTTGCGGTTTGAACTCGCGGCGGACGAACTTCGACTCGAACATGTCGATCTGCTGGCCATACTGTTCCCAGGCCTTGAGTACGTTGTCGACATATTGCTGATGTTGCGGCGGCAGCGGCCACCAAGTGGGCGCCCTGGGAGTCGGCAGCGGTCCCGTTAGCGGTGATAGTGCCTGATGGACCTCCTGCTTGGCCGGGTTCGAGGATCTCCACGGCTGGTCCTGGCCGAGGGCCACGCCGACGGCCAGCAACACGGATATCGCGATGGAAGCAGTGCCGATTCGTAACGTCATGGGTTTCCTCCCATTTGCCATGATCATTGG
>CAZWWC010000297.1:3748-5758 GCA_964637625.1 uncultured Planctomycetaceae bacterium | reverse complement strand
AGCCGGGCTCCCGTTGGTCGCCCTGGGTTCATTAGCCATGCAAGGGTCAATAGTAGGGTGGGCACTGCCCACCGGGATCGCTCTGTCGGGCACAGCCTGATTTACGGCGACCACTCAGTTTCCGCACGTCGAGCTTTCGGAGTAGTGTTTCCGGTAGGTCCCAAACAAGTGTTCATCGGCTCGCCATAGGTGGACACTTTGGAAATAAGAATGGGACTTCTGCCCAATCGCTGGGCAGCCCACTATTTGGGCACATCTGCCCACGGTCTGTGCAGCGTGCAAGCATTGACGTAAGTGCTTGCTGAGCAAGGGCGTTGGTTTGGCCCTTGCCTCCTCGATCAGGATTGGGACAAGCATCTGCCCCCGTGGCCGTTGAATCGAATCTCCATCTTTTTCGAGGACAATTACATGGACCGGACAACTGCACAAGCAAAACCGCGAGATTATGTTTCCGTCACAGAGCAGGATGCTCGCTGTGAGAAGGTGTTTCGAGCCGCCCAGGGTCTCTTTGCCCGGCGGCCTGATTGGGTGGTCTTCTTCCGGAAGATCCTTGGGCCGGGCGGACTCGTGCGACGCGAATTCCCCAGTGAGCGGGAGTTCTACCAGTTTGAAAAGACCAAGACCTACACCGAGATTCAGCAGTTGCTCACACGCCTGCGTGAGAGTCAATCGGGCTCGCCGAACGAGCAGGAGCCGACCCGGGTCATCACGGTGCGATTGCCCCAGACCTTGCACGAGGCGCTGCGAATCGAAGCTTATCAGCATTGCACCAGCATGAACAAACTGTGCATCTCCAAGCTGTTGCAGTGCATCGAGGGCGACCTGGTCCCCAACGAGCGATTTCGGCTCAGCAAGACGGGAGGCACCACTGGTCCGGAAGGCCCGGCGGAAAGACAGGGAAAAAAGCGGGAATAGTGGGCCGATAAGCCGGGTTCTGTCCCCGGATGACGCAAGTCACCCAGGGCGATGGCCATTTATCTAGGCGACCGATTGCTCGGCCGCTCGAGCGGTCTACCCGGAAGTCGACAACGGACCGGACCAGCCCGCCGACAGTCGCCAAAGCGAAGCTCGGCGACGCAGTCGTAGCTTCCTGTTTGACCTTGCTCCCGGTGGGGTTTGCCTAGCCGGGCCAGTCACCTGGCCCGCTGGTGAGCTCTTACCTCACCGTTTCACCCTTACCGCGTGGACGGATGCCCACGAGGCGGTGTGCTTTCTGCTGCACTTTCCCTGGCCTCGCGGCCGGTGGGCGTTACCCATCACCGTGTCCTCCGGAGCCCGGACTTTCCTCCCGTCGAAACCCCCAAGACCGATATGGCGGCTTGATCAGGCTTCGACCGGCGACCATCTGGCCCACTATCCCCAAGTTCACCATAACTTCCCGAAGTCTACGACGAAAGGGCAAGTCCGAAAATCCGACGTTTTTCGATGCACCCCCCGCTAGGATTTGTCCGAGCAACACTCGGGCGAACCTTTCACATTTCCACAGCCTTCACAGGCTGTTTTCTCGGCAGGCGGTGTGCCGCCGCAACAGCTTTGCCCCGCCGACGTGCTGATCGCTGCCGAGTCTCCGGCCTGGGCCGGGTTATCGGTCTGGACATCGCACCCCCACGAGGCTATCGCCACCAAGAGCAGCAAGGGCAAGAACCAGGCGATCGTCTTCATCTCTCGTCTCCTGAGTACGTGAGCTTGACCGCACAGGCGTGGAATTCCGACAGGGAATCCCCGAGGCGGTCACTTACTCGAAATTTTGCCAGAATTATATGGCAAAAACAGATTGCCGCCGCTTAGCGTGTGCCAACCCTTTGTCGAGAAAGCACTTAGGATGCCCGGCGAACACGAGTCACTTGGCCGGGACGTCGTCGGTCGACTGGGCTCCCCCGGAGGTCTTCCCCCCGAGGACGCTGAGGGACTATCTCAAGACTCCTTTTGGCCTTCAACGGTCATCCTGAGCGAAGCGAAGGATCTCAACTCTTTGGGTGGTACAGAGATCCTTCGCTTCGCTCAGGATGA
>CAZWWC010000297.1:0-3648 GCA_964637625.1 uncultured Planctomycetaceae bacterium | reverse complement strand
CAACGCTTCGCTCAGGATGACAACGCTTCGCTCAGGATGACAACGCTTCGCTCAGGATGACAACGCTTCGCTCAGCGTGACAATCACGAACTGGGCTTGTGGGATAGTCTCTTATTGACCCTTGCATGGCTAATGAACCCAGGGCGACCAACGGGAGCCCGGCTTTCAAGGCAGTTCGGCCATGGCCAACCGTTCAATGGCCATGCAAACATCAATAGAACGTGTTTGGAAAGCCGTTTCATGCTCTGTCAAGGGTGCCATGGGCGGCTTGTCCGCCCTTGGTTTTGGGCGGATTCCGTGGCCAGCACTGCTGGACAAGCCAGCAGTGGCACCCTTTTCAAACACGTTCTTAGTCCAAGGCGTCGAGGAATTGGATCAGCTTGTCGTAGTAGTACTGGGGTAGCGGCTCATTGTGTCCGACGCCGGGCAGGGGGACAAACTCCTTCGGGGGATTGGCCGCCTCGAACAGCTTCCGCCCGCTCTGGTAGGGCACGATCGTGTCGGCGTCGCCATGACTCTGTAGCAGAGGGCCATGATACTCGCCTATCTTCGAGAGCGAATCGAGTCGATTTCGGATCAGCCGGCGCACCGGGAGAATGGGATAATGGTAGGCCGCCATGTCGGGTATGGACGTGAACGTGCTTTCCAGGACCAGAGCCTTGGCGCCGTCGGCGGCGGCCAGATCTACAACCACGGCCGCTCCGAGCGAGCGGCCCATCAGCACGATGTCTTTTTCGTCGATCTGCTCGCGGTGAGCCAACCACGCACGAGCGGCGCGAGCGTCGGCCAGCACGCCCTCCTCGCTGGGTTGCCCTTCACTGCGACCATAGCCGCGATAGTCGAAGATCAGAACCGACACGCCGACGTCGTCGTGCAGTGCTCTTAGGATGCCGGCGCGGTGGGTGATGTTGCCGGCGTTGCCGTGGCAGTAAAGCACCGCGGCCCGCGGCTTCTCGTGGGGCAAGTACCAGCCATGCAGCTTGGTGCCGTCGTCGGCCGAGAAGGTCACGTCTTCAAACCGAAGGCCCGGCGGATCCCAGTTGCCTTCCGGATATCGAGCGGGAAAGAAGATGAACGATTCTTCAAGCCACATGAGCACTCCTACTACGGCAATTAAGAGAGACAAAGGATAGACCCAGAGTCTCCACCTGTCCGGGCTATCGTCTCGACTCTTGGACATGGTCAAGGAAGCTTGATGGACGTTGGTTCGGGGAGGCGAACGTCCGGGCGAGGCGAATGGCGCCGTCACGGCTCGGTTCGGCGGGAGCCTCGTGCTGGCGTTTCTTAGAACGTGTTTTGAAAATGGCTGTAGCCCATCCACGGGTGCCATGGGCGGCTCGTCCGCCCTTGTATTTGAGCCCATTTGGTGGCGAGCACTGGCTGACAAGCAGCCAGTGGCACCCTTTTCAAAACACGTTCTAAGCCGAGCAATTCCACTGGGCAATAGGAAGGCCTCGCGCCGCCGGAGAAGCAGCACGAGGCCGAGTCGTTCTTCTTGGTCCAGGCCGCCGCCGGTGCGCCTAGCGGCCCTTGAAGTTGTAGTTGGGGTTGCGAGTATCGAAGTCGGCGTCGGTGAAGCCGTTGTTGATTTTGAGATTCAAGTACGTATACTCTTCGATCAACTCGGGTGGGCCGCCGGGCTCCTTCGGCCAGTCGTGGGACTCGTAGCGAATGGGCAGGTTCAATTCCTCGTCCACGTAGATGCGCGCCATGTGGAAGAGGAAGTTCCTGCGCGGCACCGGATGGACGACCTGGATGCAAGTGCACGTTCGGTTATTGATCTTGGCGCCCTTGAGAAACTTCACGTCGCACTCACCATAACGCACGTCGTTGCTGCCGACCTCGACAAGACGTTGAATCATGTTCTTCACGCCCATCTCGGTGATCGGATAGCGCTGTCCCTGCATGGCGATGGGGTTGGTCGGTTTCAGGGAAACGGTGCCGACGATCGTGTGCCGGATGCCGGTCGGGTGGGCCCACATCTTCCCGTTGTTGGCGCCTTCGACAAAGATGACTTCCTGTCCGCGAAGTTTGGGTGGCTTGAGGAAGTACATGTAGACGCTGAAGGGCTTGTGGCGCACCTTGACGAACATCCACTCCTCTGGGTTCAATTTGCCGTCGATCCTCTCGCGTTTCACCAGAACCGTGGAGTAGTCGCGCAGCTCACGCTCCATCCGCTGCAAGCCACCGTTGGCCCAACGCAGCGCGGGCATCAACGGATGCTCGTTCGGCTTGCGCTCCGTCGAGATTTTGGCGGGGTTGGGTACGGGATTCGACCGCTCGGCCACCTGGTAGGACGATCTGGCAAGTGGCTGCTGATATCCCTGGGCGGGCGCCGCCCCTTGCGTCTGGGCGGGCTGCGTAGCCTGTTGGGCCATCACGGAGGACAACCCGAAACTGCCGACGCAAAGAAGTGTCAGAGAACAACGTTGAAGCCAAGTATTCGAGATCATGGTTTTGACACTCCTTGTCGGAGAGCCGAGTGAACTACCGTCGGAGGCACTCCCACTCAAACGGCGTCATCGAGCCCCCCACTCATGCCTTCCTTGCAGTCTTGGACCTTTTCCTCTCGTGTGACAGCCTAGCAATTCATGTGCCGACACGCATTCTCCGTCGTCAGACTTGCTTCAAACGGTCCCAACTCACCCACGCGAACCGTCCAATCGCCTTTTTCTGACGTGAGTTTGAGGTAGTCCTACACCGAGGTTATCGCGTAATTCGGTGGAGAGAATTACAATCTTTCTTTTCCCCGGCGGGAAGTTACCCAACCGTCGCGGGTGAGCCGTTCGGCGCGGTTGCCGGAAATCGTACAATCGGGCTGATCGGGTGATCGGCACATTTTACCTAATCTCTGTCTATTTTGGGAGACCAGTCCGTGGAGCCAAAGGAAATTGATCTGACAAGGATTGTCTCGATTCCGTTCGAAGAAAACACCTTTATTGCACGAATTGCCCAGCGTGACGACTGCGTCGTGGTCGATCCCGGTTTGGAGCCGGAGCGGACCATCGCCGAGTTGGAAAAACACGGCCTGAAGCCTGCGGCCATTCTGATTACCCACGGCCACAGCGATCATATCGGTGGCAATCGGGCGTTGAAGGACCGGTGGCCCGATTGCCCCTTGGTCATCGGCGCCAAAGAGGTGGCGAAGCTGGCCGACCCCAGGGCAAACCTTTCGGCCATGTTCGGCGTCGGTCTGACCAGCCCGCCGGCCGACGTCACGGTCGACCACGGCCAGACGTACCAGGCGGCCGGGCTGGAATTCGAAGTGCGGGAGATTCCCGGCCATTCGATCGGCCACGTGGTCTATCTCCTCAAAGACCACAATCCTCCGTGGGTGTTCGTTGGCGACGTCATCTTTTGCGAAGGCATTGGGCGAACCGATTTTCCCGACGGCGATTTCCGCACGTTGGCCGAAGGTATCCACAGAGAACTCTTCACGCTGCCGGATGAGACGCGGTTGTTGCCCGGCCACGGCCCGGAGACCACCGTCGGCCAGGAGAAACGAACGAATCCGTTCGTGGGTTTGCGCGCCGACGGCTTCCTCGGGCAGTGACGGGGTCCCGGCGCGCCGGGATAGCGCAGCGGTGGCCCAGGCGCTGCGCGTTTCAGATTAGTGTAGCGGGCGCCACGGGCATCTTGCCCGTGCAG
>CAZWWC010000296.1:2828-5780 GCA_964637625.1 uncultured Planctomycetaceae bacterium | reverse complement strand
GATGATTTTCCGCCCGTGACGTCATAACTCCACGGGGCTTCTTCGGAAAATCGTCGGTGTTGCAGAGCAACAAGAGGTTTCGCCCTCTGACCATCAATTTCCTCTTGCCGCTTGCGCGGCACCGACAATTCCGCGGCCAAGCCGTTCGGCTGCTGCAATGTCCACCACGCGGAATCATCGGTGCTACCCAAACACGCGTTACCGTTTAGAAGCCGTTTCAAAACCGATTGCCTGTAGCGGGTGCCCGGGTCTGAGCGCAGCGAAGGCCCGGCTTTTCAGGCTCTGGGCCACCGCTACGCTATGGCCCAGGCACCCGAATTGTGAGTTTTGAAACAGCTTCTTAGCCGCGCAGCATGGCTTTTAGATCCGTTGCCGCCACGGCCGGATTGTCGGATTCCACCACCGCGCTGCTGACGGCGATCCGTCGCATCCCGGTGGCCAGGACCTTCGGCAGATTGTCCCGATCGATGCCCCCGATCGCAAACGCCGGAAGGCTGATCTCGTCGGCAACGGCCTGCAACAACTCGGGCCCGGGATAGTGGTCGAACTGCTTCGTGGCCGACGGAAACGTCGGACCCACGCCGAGATAGTCGGCCCCGTCGAGCGCGGCCGCGCGGGCCTGCTCGATACTGTGAACCGACACGCCGATGAGCATCTCCGGGCCGACCAGTGCCCGAACGTCCTTGACCGACAACTCTTCCTGGCCGACGTGCACCGCGTCGGCGCGGGCCAAAAGGGCCAGATCCGCTCGATCGTTCATCGCAAACAGCGTATTGCTACCTTGGGTGATTTCGCGCAGGCAGCGCCCCCGCTCCAGCAATGCCCGATCGTCGAGCTGTTTGTCGCGCAATTGCAACACGTCAACCCCCGCGAGCACCAGCTCTCGGGCCAGAACCTGGAAGTCCTCGGGCGAGGCCTGGCCGTCCAGTAGGACGTAGAGTCGGGCCTCGGCCAGCCGCTCGTTGCTCGCTCGCGTGATTTCCACGGCCCGTTGCAGTGTATAGCTGTGGTAGCGTAGCTGTTCGAGTCGGGCGGCCAACCGTGGATCGACGAGCTTAACGAACTCCTCCAAGGTCCGCAGCGATTCCTGCAATCGGCAGAAGTTGGCGGTCAAGACGGCATCGGGTCGCTCGCGCTGCTGCTCGCTCTCGGTGGACAATTCCGTGCCCACGTCGGCTTGGGTCTCTCGTGCAGCCAGTCGAAGTTGGATCGAGATCGGCTCCAAGGTGCTGGTCAGCTCGTGGCGAAGCCGTTTGAAGTGCTCGGTAAGATGCCCATCGTCCAGCACGAACCGGACGTAGTCCTCGACGACGCGGAGTCCCTCACGCGCGCGATTAGTGGCCGCATCGATGACCCGCAATACCGCGGCCTGATCCACCCTAACGGCCGAAGAAGGCTGGGGGTCCGTCGCGTTGTTCTGTTCTTCTCGGCCGGCGGCGTCGAGAACGTCTTCCGTGTCGATCGGTTCACCCAGCGGGGCGTCCGTGCCGGGTTCATTCACCTTGGGCAAGTGTCCATAGAGACGAAGGAGCTCTTTTTCGACTGCTTCCGTGGTAACACCGCGGTCACCCAGCCAACGGGCCACGTCGTGCCCGGCAGCCGTCAAACCCCAGAGAAGATGCTCGCTGGCCAGTTCCCGCGGCTGGCGGTGCTCGGCCAACCAGTCGACGGCCAGATCGACCGACGAGAGCATCTCGGGCGAGAAGGACCAGACGGTTTGGCCTGTTGGCTGGTCCTGCTTGGGTTGCTCGTCTTCATCTTCACGCAGTTGGAACTTGGGCCAGTGTTGGCACACTTCTTCGGTGGTGATTCCACATTGCCTCAGAATAGCCCCGGCGTGACACTCCGACTGGCCCAGCAGTCCCAGCAGGACCGCTTGGGGCATGACACTGCCGCGGTCGGTTTCTCCCGACCATCGGCCGGCCGCCGTCAAGGCCCGAGCGGCACCCGCCGTGAATTCAACATTGGAACGAAACTCATCGACCATCGTGCCAGGTGTCATGGGAGATAACAACAAAACCCGCGCACACAACAACGTTGCACACAACAATGTTAATGTGCCACAAATAGGGAGGACCCGCAAGCATGTCCCGGTAGGGCACCCCCCACCTGTTTTCTCGGGGGGCACACTCCCCGGCGGCATCTCCACCCGAGCGCTGCCCATTACGCTGCACAAAGTAAGACCTTCTGGAGAAACAACATCCTGCTGGGCCCGCACTCCGTCTGTATTGTTGCCTTGATTCGGTAACTTCTGCGAGTTACAATTTGATGGCCGATCTCGTGCATGGTGGACAGGGAAGGTCTAGGGAGGGTTGCCCGCTTCTGGGGATCTGCTCCACGCAAACACGGCCGGATGGGGTGGCTGCGAGAGCGCGTGAATCCTCGGCATCGGGCCAACTCAGGATGAAAAAGGAGCGTGTCGCCATGGGCAGGATGCCTTGGGCCGTGTATTTGTGGCCGGGTCTGCCACACGTTTGGAAGCGTGCAGCGTGGTCCGGATTGGCCGTGGCGGTCGGGTTTGCCGTTTTGTTGAACCTGGCACTGGTCAGTACCCTCGTCTGGACAGAACTTGAACTGCCGGCGACGGGAAGCCGCAACTACGTTTGGCTGGCCGTCGCAATAATCTGGGTCGGCTCGGCGGTGTTCAGTTTGGCCTGGGGCCGTCGACAGCCCGACACCGACGTTGCCTCGACCGAGGACGCGTCTTTCGGCGAGGCGTTGGACCGATACTTACAACAAAACTGGTATGAAGCAGAACGAAGTCTGGGCGATCTGTTGCGGCGCAATCCCAGGGATCTCGACGCGCGACTGATGCTCGCGGCCGTCCTGCGACATACCGGTCGGCTCTGCGAGGCCGCCGGGCAACTCGATCGCCTGAGTCGGATCGAGGGTTCCCGCAAGTGGGAACTCGAAATCGCCCAGGAGCGACGATGGCTGGCCGAGGCGGTTCGT
>CAZWWC010000296.1:0-2728 GCA_964637625.1 uncultured Planctomycetaceae bacterium | reverse complement strand
AACGGAGGCTGGAATGTACGAGCGTTTTACCGACCGTGCCCGAAAGGTCATGCAACTGGCGAATCAGGAGGCGCAACGGTTCAACCACGAATACATCGGGACCGAACATATTCTGTTGGGTCTGATCAAGGAAGGCAGCGGGGTGGCTGCCAATGTCCTTAAGAATCTGGACATCGACCTGCGGAAGATCCGCCTTGAGGTCGAGAAGCTCGTCCAGAGCGGCCCCGACATGGTGACGATGGGCAAGCTGCCCCAGACGCCACGCGCCAAGAAAGTCATCGAGTATTCGATGGAAGAGGCCCGCAATCTCAACCACAACTACGTGGGCACGGAGCACATTCTGCTCGGCTTGCTGCGCGAGCAGGAAGGCGTTGCCGCGCAAGTGCTGATGAACCTCGCGCTGAAGCTCGAGGACGTCCGCGAGGAGGTGCTCAACCTGTTGGGCCACGGCGAAGGGCCGGAAACCGGCGGTCGGGGTGCCATGGGCGGCCCGTCCGGCGAAACCCAGCGCAGCGGCAAGTCGAAAACCCCCGCCCTGGACAGCTTCGGCCGAGACCTGACCGAACTGGCCCGGCAAGGAAAGCTCGATCCGGTCATCGGCCGCGAGACGGAAATCGAGCGAACCATGCAGGTCCTCGGCCGGCGGACCAAGAACAACCCGGTGTTGCTGGGCGAGGCCGGCGTCGGCAAAACGGCCATTGTCGAGGGCTTCTCCCAACGGGTCGTCGAAGGCAACGTCCCGGAGTTGCTCCTCGACCGGCGCATCGTCGTCTTGGACCTGGCGATGATGGTGGCCGGTACCAAATACCGTGGTCAGTTCGAAGAACGCATCAAGGCCGTGATGAACGAGGTCCGCCGCGCGAAGAACACCATCTTGTTCATCGACGAGTTGCACACCCTGGTCGGTGCCGGCGGAGCCGAAGGCGCCATCGACGCCAGCAACGTGCTGAAGCCCGCCCTGTCGCGCGGCGAAATCCAGTGCATCGGTGCCACGACGCTGGATGAATACCGGAAGTACGTCGAGAAAGACAGCGCGCTTGATCGGCGATTCCAGGTGGTCATGGTCGAGCCGTCCACGCCCGCCGAAGCGATCGACATTCTCAAGGGCCTGCGCGACCGGTACGAGAAGCACCATCACGTTCAGATCACCGATGATGCGATCCAGGCGGCGGTGGACCTTTCCGGTCGCTACATCACCGGCCGCTGTTTGCCCGACAAAGCGATCGACGTGATCGACGAGTCGGGTGCCCGGGTCCACCTCAAGTCGATGACCCGGCCACCCGACCTGAAGGAGATCGACCAGGAGGTCGAACAGCTCAACCGCGAAAAGGAAGAAGCGGTTGCCAATCAAGACTTTGAAAAGGCGGCTTCGCTTCGCGACAAGGCCGACAAGCTCAAAGAGAAAAAGAAGGCGATTACGCAAGAGTGGCGTGAGAAGTCGCGCGAGACCGACGGCGTCGTCGATGAAGAGGTCATCGCCGAAGTGGTTTCCAAGATGACCGGCATCCCGCTGACGCGCCTGACCGCGGAAGACTCGATGCGGCTCATGAAAATGGAAGACGACCTGCACAAACATATCGTCAGCCAGGATGAGGCAATCCACTCGATCTCCAAGGCCGTCCGCCGAAGCCGCAGCGGCTTGAAAGATCCGAAGCGACCAACCGGGTGCTTCGTCTTTGCGGGTCCCACGGGCGTGGGCAAGACCCTCCTGGCCAAAGTGCTCGCCGAGTTCATGTTCGGCGACCAAGATGCGCTCGTGCAGATCGACATGAGCGAGTACATGGAAAAGCACAACGTCAGCCGGCTGGTCGGGGCGCCTCCGGGCTACGTCGGTTACGAAGAAGGCGGACAATTAACCGAGAAAATCCGCCGACGTCCTTACTCGGTCGTTCTCTTGGACGAAATCGAAAAGGCCCACCCCGACGTCTTCAATATGCTGCTACAAGTCATGGAAGAAGGGCGGCTGACGGATAGCTTCGGCCGAAACGTTGATTTCCGGAACACGATCCTCATCATGACCACCAACGCCGGCGCCGAGGCCATCAAGAACGAAGCCTCGTTCGGCTTCCAGAAACCAACCGACGACGCGTCGTATGAGAACATGAAAGAACGCGTTCAGGAGCAAATCGAAAAAGTCTTCCGGCCCGAGTTCCTCAACCGTGTCGACGACATCATCGTCTTCCGACATCTGACCGAGGAGGATCTGGGCGACGTGATCGAGCTCGAACTGGCCAAGGTTCGCGAGCGCCTCGGCGAACGTGGGCTGACCCTTGTCTTGACCGACGAAGCGAAGAAATACCTCATCAAGAAAGGCTCCAATCTCGATTTCGGTGCCCGGCCGCTTCGCCGCGCCATCGAAAACCACGTCGAGGATCCTCTCTCCGAGGAACTGCTCAAAGGTGAGTTCCAGGGCGACGATACGATTTCCGTCGAAACGAAAAAAGTAGGTACGAAGACTCAACTCGTCTTTGTCGGCAGCAAACGTGCGAATGCCGGGTCGGATTCGCCACCGGTCGGCGCCGCGGCCGAGGGCGGTTCCTCCGACCAGGCGGCCGACGACTCGCCCTAGCCACGGCGGCCCAGAACAAGACTTCCCCTCAAGCCCACGAGCCTCCGGCTGGTGGGCCGTTTTCGTTGGCGTGTCAAGTCTCGTAGGCCGGGTTGCAACCTTATGTTTACCCACATCTAATCTGGAGAGGCTGCACCAAATGAGCGTTTCATTTTGCGA
>CAZWWC010000295.1:4661-5794 GCA_964637625.1 uncultured Planctomycetaceae bacterium | reverse complement strand
AGGTTCGCACGTTGCCCATGGCCATCGAGCACGTCACGGCCGACGGCAAGTGGGCCGTATGTTCGGATTACCGACGAATCCAATACATTCGTGCGGGATATGGCTACGCGGGACTGCCCGATCCCAATCGGGATGTTCTGGCGCCGGACGACGTGGGCGCATGGTTGATGGATCTCGAAACAGGCGACACGAAACTGCTCGTCTCCGTTGCCCAACTCGCCAAGATCCCTTATCCCAAAGCGACGCCGAAAGACAAGCATTACGCCAGCCACTTTGCGTGGAGCCCGGACGGCAAACGGTTCCTCATGTTCAATCGTTGGGTGGTCGGGCCGCGTGGAAGAGGGACCCGGGTGTTCACCTCCAACGCCGACGGCAGCGACCTGCGGTTGCTCTCGGCCCGCGGCGCCTCGCATTGGACGTGGCGCGATCCCGAGCACGTGCTCTTCTGGAGCAGGGGGGGCTATAAGATCTACAAGGACGACGGCTCCGGCAAACCGAAAGAAACCCTCTGGCTGGCCACCAACGGCCATCAGTCGTACGTTCCCGGTACGGACAACCAATGGCTGGTGACCGACACGTATGCTTCCCAGAGCCGCAAGCGGGAACAGATTCTTTATCTGTTCCACTTGCCCACGGGCCGGGTTGTGGTGCTGGGAGAGTTTCGCTCCCCGAAAGAGTACACGGGCGAGTGGCGTTGCGACCTACATCCGCGCGTCAGCCGCGACGGCAAATGGGTGATCATCGACTCGCCGCACGGGGGCAACGGCCGGCAGCAGTATTTGTTCGACATCAGCCGGGTTATAGCCGGTAAAGGATCTTCGGCTAAAGCGGAGTCCAGGGTTCCCCGCAACTTCGAGGAACTTCAAACGCGGCTCGGCGAGCTCCGCCGGGAGTATGCACCGTATCTCCGCAGCCTGCCCAACCCGCTGGAGGTCCGCTCGCGGACACCACTGGACTCCGGGTGGCGGACGAAGTATGAGGTCCGGAAATCAAAGGATGGGAATCGGCCCGATCCGCCCGATTGGTACCGGGAGGACCTCGACGACTCGGATTGGGAACCGACGACGGTGCCGGAGTGGCGCTACGAGGCCGAACGCTGGCGGCATCCTTTAAGCTGCATCTTCTGGTACCGG
>CAZWWC010000295.1:2465-4561 GCA_964637625.1 uncultured Planctomycetaceae bacterium | reverse complement strand
TGGTTTTTGGCGGCGTGGATTGGGAGGCGGAGGTCTGGTTGAACGGGAAAAAGCTCGGCAGCCATGCGGTGTACTACGAACCGTTCCGCTTCGACGTGACGGATCTACTGAAGAAGGACAATACGCTGGCGGTGCGGGTGATCGACGGGCCGCGGTTCGGCGAGCCGCGTAGTAATGAGTCCCTCCTCCCGCTGGCCCCGGCCAAGCGGCAACGCTATGTCCGCGACAGGGCGCAGTCCATCCCGGGATTTCAAAAGAACGACCTGATCATCGGCAGCGGGTACGGCATCCACCGCGAAGTGTACTTGGAAACGACGGGCGAAGCGTGCGTGGCCGGGATTTTCGCCCGGGGCAATCCCGAGGAGCAATCGGCGACGATCATCGTGGAGCTTGACGCGGCCGCCAAAAAACGCCTGAACATCGAGGTGCAAATCCTGCCGGAGAATTTCGAAGGCCGGGCTTACCGGTTCACGCCGTGGGACGTGCCGAAAGGCACCAGCGCGAAGACGGTCACGGTGCCGATGCCCGAGGCGAAACTCTGGACGCCCAAGACGCCCCGCCTGTATCGCTGCCGCGTGATCTGCCGGGCGGGCGGCGCGCGCTCGACGGCGCCGGCGATCGTCGACGCGCGGGACGTGCTGTTCGGCTGTCGTTCGTTCGACATCGTCTCGCGGGAGCGTCCGCGCCGGGGGCTGCCCGAGGGGATGTTTCTGCTCAACGGCAAGCCGGTGTACCTGCGCGGGACGAACATCCAAGGGGAGAACGCCTTGTGGTACTGGGGCGAGAACAACCGGCTGTTGGAAGTCCTGCTGATGATCAAGGCGGCGGATTTCAACGCGATCCGCTCATGCCAGCACGTCTGTTATCCGGAAATCCGGGAACTGCTCGATCGCCTGGGTATTATGTCGGAACAAGATCAGGGGAGCGGAAACAGATCGCGGAATTGGAGGCATTTGCCGCGGACCGGGCGGGCACTGGCCCGCGTGTGCTACAACAACCCGGGCGTGGTGCTCTTGTCGTTCGGCAATGAAACGAAATTTGATCCGACGGAGATTCTACGGGCGGTTTGGGCCGTTGATCCGCAGCGGATCGTGATACCGATCAGCGGCAACGGGCATCCCAAGAAGTTTGTGGGCTACTCCATTCCGGACGCCTGGTGGGCCAACGTGGTCGATGACTTCCATCAATACCCGGGTTGGTATTCGAAGCGGACCAGGGGGGCTCTATGGATCTTGTCGGTGATCCGCAAGCCAGCGCGGCGGTTGACTACCGCGGGGGAATACGGGGCCGAGGCCCTCGACGGCTACGAAACCATGGCGAAGCACTACCCGGCCCATTGGAAAAAGACCCCGCCGCCGGAAACCGACACGCTTTGGGGCCATGTGCAGGTCGAGAAGGCCGGCAAGCGGCAGTTTGTCGGTTTCCGCGGCAAGCGGCCGACTAATCTCGGACAGTACATCGAAGCCAGCCAGAACTACCAGGCCGACGTCCTGGCCGAAGTGACCAAGGGTTTGCGGCTCTCACCCCGGACAATCAGCGGTTATTTCCAATTCCATTTCATCGACATCCTGCCGGCCAGTTGGCCCAAGTCGATCGTCAGCCACGATTTGATCCCGAAAAAGGGTTATTATGCCATGGCCCAGGTCAACCAACCGCTGGTCCCCCTGTTCCAGATGCTCGGTCGGGGAGAGGCGATGGAACTCTGGGTCGCCAACGACCTGCTGGAACCTTTTTCCGGGTGCCGATTGCAGTGGAATGTCGAGGCCGGCGGCAAAACGCTGCTTTCGGGCGAGAAGCTCGTCGACGTGCCCGCCGTGAATGCCGCCTCGGCAGCTCGGGTCGATCTTTCGCCGATACCACCTTCCGTCGATCTGGTGACGATCCGGCTGAAGCTGAGCGATGCCGACGGCAAGACACTTGCGACTTACGAGCAGGAAGTTTTCCTCCGCGCCTGGCGCGAGCAGCGCCAGTTGCTGAAGACCGCGAAGGTAAATTGACGTGGAGAAAAGAAGGGGTTAGAACCAATCCTGTTCGGCCGGTGGTTTGGTGAGCGGGCGTTGTTAGACCGCTTCCCTACGGGCGCGGCTCGGTTTTTT
>CAZWWC010000295.1:0-2365 GCA_964637625.1 uncultured Planctomycetaceae bacterium | reverse complement strand
GGACGAGATCGAGCTGCGATGGGACCGGCTTGATGCCCTTCTTATGCCTCTCGGCGATCTTGCGGAGATTGTCGATCACCTCGGGATGCTTCTTCGCGACGTTGTGCCTCTCCGATGGGTCGTGGTCCAGATGATACAATAGCGGTGGATCGTGCTTGATGCCTCGGCGGTTGCGGTAGTTGGGTTGGGTGAAGAAGAACATCTTGTAGGGGCCGTGGCGAACGGCGCAGAGTTGCGTGCCGCGGTAGTAGAACATCGTGTCGCGCGGGCTCGGGCCCGTGCCCAGCAGCACGCCAGAGAGGTCCAGCCCGTCGATGGTGCGGTCCTTGGGCAGCTTGGCTCCACAGAGCTTGACGCAGGTGGTGAAAAGGTCCATGGTTGAGCCCATCTGGCGGACGGTCCCAGGCTTGATCACACCGGGCCACCAGAAGATGGCCGGTTCGCGCATACCGCCCTCCCATGTGCTTCCCTTACCCCCGCGCAACAATCCGGCCGAGCCGCCGCGTTCTCGACAGATGAGCCAAGGGCCGTTGTCCGAGGTGAACACGACCAGCGTTCGCCCAGCGAGGTCCAGTCGGCGCAGGGTATCGAGAATCCGGCCGACGCTGTTGTCGATTTCCTCGACCACGTCGCCGTAGACGCCCCGCAGACTGCGACCGACGAACGGCTCCGAGCGGAACAGCGGCACGTGCGGCATCGTGTGGGCAAGATAGAGGAAAAACGGCCTGTCCTTGTTCTTCTCGATGAAGCGTAGCGCTTCTTTCGTGTAGCGTTTGGTGAGCGTGGTTTGGTCGACCGGTTGCTCAATCGTCTTCTCGCCGCGCATCAATGGCACACCGATGCGCTCATGGCTCGCCTTGCCGCCGGGCTCTTTCGGAGGCACCCTCCGATTGTGCATGTCGTTCGAGTAGGGCAGGCCGAAGTACTCGTCGAAACCTTGCTTCGTGGGCAGAAACTCCGATCGGTGTCCCAGGTGCCACTTGCCCACGCATGCCGTCGCATAGCCAACGTCCTTCAGCGCTTCGGCCAGGGTGATCTCGCTCTGGGGCAACCCACCGGCGGAATGTGGGTACAGCACGTGACGCCGAAGGCTGCACATGCCGTTGCGGATCGGTAGCCGTCCGGTCAGCAGGGCCGCGCGGCTGGGCGTGCAAACCGGCGCGGCCGAGTAGAACTGGGTCCAGCGCTGACCTTCCCGGGCCATCCGATCCAAATGAGGTGTATCGATCGTCGGATGCCCATAGCAGCCCAGATCGCCATAGCCCAAATCGTCGGCAAAGATAATGACGACGTTGTGACGCGGCGGCTCGGCCGTCACCGAAAGGCTTATCAACAAAAATGGGAGTAGAATCGAAATGGTGATGGTCGATTTTGTGGTGGACGCCATCGTCAGACTCCAATCGAGCGAGAAACGGTTGGCGAGAAAGCGGCAAAGGCGGGTTCTTCCAGTATACCAATTTCACAATCGGTTCGCCAGGATGTGGCATCCGAGGTGGAGAACACTGCTGGGCAAGCCAGCAGTGGCACCCGTACGCAAGGAGCATGCTCACGCAAGCGAGAGCATGCCACTCTGTCGTCGATATCATGCTCTTGTCGATATCAGAGGTTCCGGTACAATGCCTTTATGTTGGTCATTCCTCTCCAATCCGGCAGCAATGGGAATTGCACCTACGTCGAGGCGGCCGGTGCGCGGTTGCTTTTCGACGCGGGCATCAGCGGCCGGCAGGCCCGAGGGCGGCTTGCCGGCTTCGATCGTTCGATCCGGGAGGTCGACGCCGTTTTCATCTCGCACGACCACGCCGACCACGCCAGTTGCATGGGCATCTACCATCGCAAGTTCGGATTGCCCATTCATGTCACTCGAAAAACACTCTCCGCCGCGCGGCGGCGAAGGGAGCTGGGCCCGATCGACGAGCTTCACTACTTCGAGGCGGGCGAGTCGGTCCGGCTCGGCGGTGTGACGGTCGAGACGATTCCCACGCCTCACGACGGGGCCGACGGCGTGGCGTTCGTCGTCGACGACGGCGCGCGGAGGGTCGGCATCCTGACCGACTTGGGCCACGTCTTCAAGGGATTGCTCGACGTGCTTCGCTCGTTGGACGCCGTGCTGATCGAGAGTAACTACGATCCCGAAATGCTCCGCTGGGGTTCGTATCCACCGTGGTTGCAGGAGAGGATTCGCGGGCCCGGCGGACATCTTTCCAACGCCCAGGCGGCGCGGCTGCTGGCCAGAACCGACGGTCGGCTGCGTTGGGCCTGCCTGGCCCATCTTTCCGAAGAGAACAACGATCCGGAGTTGGCGCTCGACGCGCACTACGCCGTGGTCGGCGAAGGTCGCTGGCCGATCCACGTGGCCAGCCGCTAC
>CAZWWC010000294.1:0-5815 GCA_964637625.1 uncultured Planctomycetaceae bacterium | reverse complement strand
ACCGCTTGCCGCCACTCAATATCGAACGAAGACAAATCTAGAACAGTAGAACTATGGTAATGCATCATCGGGACGCTTCTACGTCCTTGGTAGCTCGTGGTCGTGGGATGCAGGGCCGTGGGTACGAGCGCCAGTCCAACCAGCACCGCCAAGCCCCACCATAGCCTGAACGGCGACTTCGCTTGGCTTGTTCGGTTACAGGCCGACTCGACCTCGATTGAGGCGGGCAAAGCTGGCCAATCGGCCGGACAGGCTGATAGCCGACGGCGGTCGTTCGCGGCCAGCCGGCGTAATAGGCAGCGGCCAGAATACAAAGGAAAGGGGTGCCAAAGCCAGCACACGGCCCAGGACGGGCAGCAGACGGTCGATCCAAGTGGGGAAAGCGAATCTGAGCATCGACGGCCGCAATCGCTTCGATCTCGGCGGTGTCTGATCCGTCACGTGGTGGTTCTCAACGATGTCCGAGAGCTTCCCGGTGTGCCCTGTGCGGCTCTGGGGAAGCATCCGAGCGAGGGCACATCACGTCAATCGTTTACCAATTGAGTAATATTATACGGCCGTTCTTCTCGCCAAGGAACGGATGCCGCCGGACGGCCGCGCGTCTGGGACCATTGGAACCCTCCGTCTTGGACCGAGAGGCCCGGCAATATCCAACGGAAATCCATTTCTCATTAGACCTGCTGCTGAGTCCGGACACGCTGGCCACTGGGCACGCTACGAAACCTGGCAAGCCCGTGGCCCTGGACAGAAAGGGCGTAAAATGAGAAGCTAGAGCAAGCTACCAGGTAACCAAGGTCTTTTTCATGAATCTCTTGGGTGATAGACCAATCCCGCGGATTCTTCTGATCGAACCCCTTGGGGCAACCCCGGGCCGTCTTGGCCAGGGATTCCGTGAGGAAGGATTCAAAACCGTCGAGACCCACTCGACGGACGAAGTCGTCGAGGCGCTGAAACAGCACGATTTCGACGCGGTCGTGGTCGTCGCGGATTCATCGGACCAGCAGCGTGCCGGCCTGCTGCGGAGGATCCACCAGCTTGATCCCGGATTGCCGGTCGTTGTCCGGATATGTGCGGACGGCAAGGGCGAAGAGGAAGCGACCATCCCATCCGGGGCGTTCGCCTGGGTTTGCCGTTCGGACGACCGGCACGAACTGCTCCGCAACACGTGGCTGGCCTGCCAGTGCCGTGCCGCTCGGCGCGTGGCCGATCTGGAAGCTGTCATCCGGGAGCGAGACGAGCGGGTGACCCGTTTAGGAGCCGAACTCATCGATTTCGCGTCCGTCGTGGCCCACGACCTTCGCTCGCCGCTGTTGACCATCTCGGGCTACTGCGATTTGCTGTGTCATGAATATCGAGGCAAGTTCGACGAGTCGGCCGATTGCCATCTGCAGTCGATTATCGACGGCGTGGCTCGCATGAACCGGCTGATCATGGATCTGTTGAGTTATGCGAAACTGCGATGCATCAATCGTGCTGCCGACAAAGTGGAACTTGATCAGGTGCTTTCCGACGTCGTGTCGAACCTCGACGGCGCGATTTCCCAAAGCGACGCCATTCTGGAGATCGGCGTCTTGCCCTGCGTGGCCGGCAACCATAGCCAACTCGTCCAACTGTTTCAGAACCTGATTGATAACGCGATCAAGTTTCGCAGCCAGCAGCGGCCGGTGGTCCGGGTGTCGGGCTCGGAAGAATCGGGCGGACACGTCATCCGCGTGGCGGACAACGGCATCGGTATCGACCCGGAGCATCAGGAGGCCGTTTTCCACATACTGCATCGTTTGCCGAGAAGCCGCGAGTTGCCCGGCACGGGCATCGGCTTGGCGATTTGCAAGAAGATTGTCGAATGCCACGGGGGGCGGATCTGGATCGAATCCGAGCGCGATCGAGGCGCCACCTTCCTGGTTTGGCTACCCGACGCCGAGCACCCGGCCGGTCCCGGGGAGCAGTAGGCCGACGCTGCCCGGCGCAGCGCCATCCTGGCGGGGACTTGTGTAGCTCCAAGGGGGGGCACTGTACCTCGAGAGGAGCCTCGCGTTACCGAAAACCTCGCATCTGAGCGTTCGGAATCCCCCGGCGTTCTGGTTGGCCGATTGCGTAGAGACATGCACAGACATGTAACCGATTCCGTCGGAAGCGCATCAAATAGACTAGAGGCAGCTTCCACTGCGATCAACCGGAAAACAAGGTATTGATTACGGATGCTCTGTTTTTTCAGGCTTTGTCGGAAAACGGCAGCGCGAGGCTCCTGCCGAGCCCAACAGGAGGCTCGGCTCATCAGGAGGTTCCTCCTCCCAAAACGGATGACCAACGTCGCTTGATCGCGCGAGCGGGGGGTCGATCCTTCGGTAAGAACAGGGCACGACAAGACAATGCAATGTGACGACCTGTTTGCAGCTCTGGTCGAGTATGTCGACGGGGACATCGACCCGGCAATCGCCGCGGCGATCGAGCACCATCTCGAGGAGTGTCCCGTCTGCGAGTTGATGGTGGACAACATACGGAAGACGATTTGCGTCTACTCTGTCGATCCCACGTTGGAAATACCCGCCGCGTTCCAGAATCATCTTGACGGCCTGCTTCGCGATCGCTGGAACGCCCGGTTCCCCTCCCACGGAACCGGCGAAACGGCTGGGGATCTTAGCTGAAGTCTCGCCGACCGAGCCGCGCCGGTCGGCAACCGATCCCTCCAAAAGCGAGCCGCGCCTCTCCAGAACCGAGCTGCGACCGTGACAGAGCGGTTGCTCGATCCGGCCGCTTCCTTACGGGCGCGGCTCGATCTGCGGGCCTGTCTGTTAAACTGGGCAAACCCATCTTCCACGTCTCTCCAATGGCGGAACACTGCGCCAAAGCAGCAGTCCTCTTCCGACGCGACACGTTCAATGGTATGGTGTAACTGTTTACGTAGCGTGGAGTTGTCTTGCGATGCACTATCCGTGGTGGTACGTCCCGCATCTGACCGCCCCGATGCTGATCGCGCTGGTAGCGGTCGTTCACGTTCTGGTTTCTCATTATGCGGTCGGTGGTGGTCTGTTCTTGGCCGTGGAGACCAGCTTCGCCTATCGGAAGCAGAATCGTGACTACCTGGCCTATCTGCGGCGGCATGCCCGGTTCTTCGTGTTGTTGACGGTTGTTTTCGGCGCGATCACGGGCGTGGGCATCTGGTGGACGATCGGCCTGGCTTCGCCCTTGGCAACCGAGTTGCTCATCAGGACGTTCGTTTTCGCTTGGGCCATGGAATGGGTCTTCTTCGTCATCGAGGTCACCTCGGCGTTCATTTTCCTCTACTACTGGGATCGCCTGCCCCAGCGGACCCACGCGACCATCGGCTGGATCTACGGGCTGGCCGCGTGGATCAGTCTGGTGCTGATCACCGGCATTACGTCCTTCATGCTCAACCCGGGCGATTGGCCCAATAACCGCAACTTTTGGGTCGGCTTTCTCAATCCACAGTTCGTTCCGCAGGTCATTGCTCGTACCGGTGGGGCGCTGTTGCTTACTTCGCTGTACGTCTATCTTCATGCTTCGCTCGCGCTGAAGGATGCGAAGCTTCGCGAGTTGATCAGTCGTCGCAGCGTGCGACCCTCAAGGCTGGGAGCCGTGTTGATTTTCGTGGGCGCCGGTCTCTTCCTTTTGAACGTGCCCGAATCAGCGTCTCGAGTTGCCCAATCCGCGGCCGTACTGAATATCTTCATCGCATTGACCCTTGCGATGACGCTCATCGTGTTTTTTGGCATTGAACTTGGACCGGGGCGCCATCCGCGTTGGGTTTCGCCCGGGTTCGCGGGCCTGTTGTTGCTCGTGGGCCTTGGGGCCGTCGCGACCAGCGAGTTTGTCCGCGAGGCGATCCGCAAGCCCTATGTCGTCTACAACGTCGTTTTGGGCAACCAGATTTCGCCCGGAGAAATGCCGGGGTTGAGACAGTCGGGTTTCCTGGCCGGCGGCACCTGGACCGGGGCGTTTTTGGCGGACGAATACCCCGAACTGATCGACAGCGGACGGCTGGCCACGAGCCGATTGGCCGGCTTGCCGCGCGAGGACCGGATTGCCCTGGGAAAGACCCTCTTTCTGTATCACTGCAACGATTGTCACGCGGCATCGCAGGGCTATTCAGCCGTCGGGCCGCTGGTCCAAGGACGTTCGGCGCGAATGATTGAAGAGATGGTCCTGGATTTCGAGGCGACCCATTTCTACATGCCCCCGTGGGCCGGGACGCCGGAAGAGGCCGGTCTGCTGGCCGAATATCTGGCTGAAATCGCCCCGTCGCCTCCCAACGGAATGCGGCTGGGCGGCCGGGACAAGGAGACGGACTGATGGATCTGCACCCGCTCATCGATTCGGCACACACGGCGCCGCTGCCCGCGCCCCTCTGGTTCATCCAGCTCTTCAAGGTCCTCGGTTTCACGCTCCACATGGTGCCGATGAATCTCTGGCTGGTCGGAATCGTGGTGGCCATGTTGCTGCGCGCCGTCGGTGGTCGGCACGGTGTTGTCTTCTCGCGTCGTCTGATGCGGCAAATGCCGATCCTCGTGGCCTTGGGAATCAATTTCGGCATTGTCCCACTGTTGTTCGTCCAGTTGGCCTACTACCAGTTTTTCTATCCGGCGACGATCCTGATGGCCTGGTTCTGGATGGCAATCGTCGTCATGTTGATTCCCGCCTATTACGGTGTTTATATCTATGTGTTTGGGCTGCGCGACGATGATCCGGCGGCCTTGACTCCCGCGCGACGGTTGGTCGGCTGGGGGTCGGCCGTCTTGTTCATCGCGATCAGCTTCCTCTTCGTCAACGGCTTCAGCCTGATGGGCCACGTCAAGGTTTGGTCCTTGGTCTGGGAAAACCACCGGATGGCGGGCGCGGCGCTCGGGACCGGGTTGAACATGTACGACGTCCAGATTCTGCCTCGCTGGTTATTGATGTTCGGCCTGGCGCTGGGCACGACGGCGGCGTGGGTGGTCGTCGACACGGCCTGGTTCGCCCGTGGCCAGAGCGACGCTTACCGGCATTGGGCCGGCCGCTTCGCCGCGAAGCTGGCCATTTTGGGGGCGTTCTGGTTCGCCGCGGCCGGCTCGTGGTACGTGTTCGGCACGTGGTCCGACGGGCTTCGTGAAACCATGTTCGCGTGGCCGACGCTCGTGCTGACCGTCGTGACCGCCTTGGCCCCGGGCTTGTCGGTCCTGCTGTTGCTCCTCCTAACGCGTCGTGAAATAACCCGGCCGGCGGCCGCGGTCATCGGCGCCGCGCAGTTGGGCTCTCTGGCGGTCAACGCGATCAGCCGGCAGGTCGTCCAGGACATTCGGGTCGGAGGCTTTCTCGATCCCGCCCGTCGAACACCCGAAGTCCAGTGGAGTCCACTTCTGGCATTTCTGGCTCTTTTTGTGCTCGGCGCGCTGGTCATCCTTTGGATGGTGGTCCAGGTGGTGAAGGCAACGAAGACGACGCAAAGTTAGCCGCCGCGCCCGCGAGGCGATCAGGCGGATACTTTTTTCCTCGTAGGAGGTAACGGTGGTGTCGACGAAGAACTTCCCACTTCGGCAAGTCGTGACCACCTTACTGGTGATATTGATCCTCGGCGGCCTGCTGGCCGGCTGCGTGGTCGTGGTGATGAACTGGGTGACGGTCTCCTGGACCGACAAAATCCCACCGGGCCAGATCGAGCAAGCGCCGCTAACGCTCTCGCCGGGAGAGCGGACCGATGAGGTCCACGCGATCATCCAGCCCTACTATGAAGAGGCACTCGGCACGCTCAAGGCGGCCACGCGGACCGAAATTGCCGCCCGAGTGCTCGCGCCAATCCAGCGGATCAACGTTCGCGCCG
>CAZWWC010000293.1:0-5826 GCA_964637625.1 uncultured Planctomycetaceae bacterium | reverse complement strand
ATGGGCGGAAACATGGGTCTTCCGACGGTTGCACAGGGAATCCGAGTATCCGTAGGTCAGGCTGTGCCTGACGCGTGAGCAAATCATGTGCCGTTGTCAGGCACAGCCTGACCTACGCAAGAACTTCATGAAGCGACCATTGTAGTTTTTTCCCCGTCGAAACCGTTGCATCTATTACGTGCAATACCCCAGTGGCTCCGGCCTACCACGGCCGTCTCCACTGGGGCGTGTTGGTCAAACGAATTGGACTGCGCTCCCACCGGCGTCCGGCTCAGAACGGGGCGCCCGGGCCACCGTCGACGTTGCCCACCATGTGCAGGTGGTTGTGGTCGATGTAGATGACCTCTTGCGCGTCCTCGTCCGTGGCCGTGTAGGGTATGGGCCAGCCGACACGGGTCGTGTTCTTGTAGTAGACGATGCACTTGTAATGAGCATGGTGGAGTTGGGCCGGGCCGATCAGCGGATAAACACGAGGCGGATCGACGTAGTCGGCAATCGGTTCCACGACGATCCGAACGTTGTCGCGCTGGGTGGTGTGCAGGAACGGAACGCCGCCCTCGGTCGGATGCACTTTTTCCACGGCCCGCATGATCTCGTCCTCCGACGGCGGGTCCAGCGCTCGCACTTCGGAACCCGAGGTGATCGGGCCCAGGATCGGTACGCGTTCGTAACGCTCACGTTCGTGGGCGCGGTCTTCCAGCCTATCCTGGAAGAAGGGCGACATGGGAATGGGTGGGCCAAACGGGGCCATGTTCGGCCCGTAGACCGTCTGATAAGGCAACGGGTAATGAACGCAGCCGGTCGCCCCCAGCAACGAGACCAGCAGCAATCCGGCAATAGGAATGAAAACAGTCTTCCTGGACATGAGTGGTTCCTCGACCAGAATCATCGCCGGGTCATGACCGGCCTACGGTACGGCCCAATTTGCTCCGTTGGACAGGATGACGGGCCCCCACTGCAGGGGCGGTCGTCGCCCAGGCTGGATTCCCAGCATCTGGCAACCTTGCCTTACTTATCGTGTTAAACTGTGACGAACTTGCAGATTTTTCAGGTTCTGACGAATAATCGGGGCAGAGTGGCCGCCGGGTCTTCTAAAAGACCCCCAAAGTAGGCCGGGTCGTCTGTCGATTCTGTGCCGGTATTGTTGTCAGGATCAAAAAAAGCCCCCACTGCCGCGAAACAGCGAGGGCTCGGGACCGTTCGATTCCGTTGCTCGACTCTAATGACAGCAAGAGTCCTTGAAATCAAGCATCCACCAGCCGTCATCCCATTCCAGTGTTACCTTGCGCCAACCCAAGGGCACCTGCGGATAGGGATAGAACGGGCCGATATAGGGCCACGCGGTCGGTGAGTATTGTTTCGGATACGTCAAGGCGGCGTAGTTCGGATAGGCCGCGTAGCTGGGCCACGAGTAGTTCGGCATGCACGGCTGGTCGTAACGTGCCGGAGCCGCGCCGGCGCCCATCGGGGCCGAATAAGCCGGAACCGGCCCCCCACCGGCACCCGGCATCATCTCCGGCTTACCGTCCACGTAGGCGACCGGTACGGGTCGGCCGGCTATCGGCTGCCGGACCGGCTGCCGGACCGGCTGCCCTGCACGTTGCGCAGCAACGGCCGTCTGGGCCGCCGTGGGACGTGCCCGCTGCGACACATACTTGCTGGCCAGCAAACGAGTCTGGCGTTCCGAAAGGTTGCTGCCGGTCGGCGACACCTTGCCGTCGACCACCTGCTGCAGCCGACTGGCAGGACGTGAAATCCGGCCTGAACAGCGCCGCTCGATTGGCGCGGCCGGGCCGGAGACCTGTTCGGGCAGGAGCGTCCTGGTGGGCGTCTTCAGACGCGCCTTGAACGTCTTCGCCGCCGCCGTGCGCTGGCTGACGTCCAGGCGATTGACGACCCGCTCGACGCCGTCGGTCTTCGAGACAATCACCAGAACCCTCGCCAGTTGTTGCTCCGAGTCCACTTTGCCACGGAGCCAAGCCGTGCCGTCTTGGAACTTCACCCCAACCTTGTAGCTCTGCAGTTGGGCGTCCCGCAGGTTGTCGGCGATTTGCTCCGCAACTTCTTGGTTGGATGCCAATGCCCAGACAGGCAATAAAACGGTGGTTGCGGCGACCACCAAGCCAATGAACAAACGTCGCATGCCTTCCCTCCTGTAACAATGTGATCCGTGGTGGGCCACCATCGGAACCGGACACTCTGAGCGTGTCTCTCCAACGCCACCGCCGCACGCGCCAGCCGGGCAGAACAACGCGCCGGATACGGTTGCTGCGGACGCCGGAAACCCAATGTCTTTGCTTCGTACGTTGGGCAGCAACTCGGATAGGAAGGTGGAGGAGGGAACGATTGCCCGTCGGGCAACGCCAGCGGAAAGCTGCGTGGAACCCCCCTTGCGCAACTGCCTTGTCCGCGTGCTACTGTCTGATAATAGGTTTCGGTTCGGGATTGTGCCGAAAGGAAGCTTTTTTTCGATTTTGCGGGCTTTCGCGATATTGCGGCCAGGAGCGATCATAACGAATGAGTCGCAATGCATTGTCTGAAAAGGCCTTAGCCCATTTCCGCCCGCGAAGCCAGTCATCCGCGAGGCAGCGGCCTTCCCTCATGGGGACCGCGCGAGTGGGGGATGAGGGGCGGCTCATGGCAGAGCGCGGCGATGCGCCACGCCTCACCACGCCTCACCACGCCACGGCTCGCCTGGTCTTGCCAAGCTGGAATGTGGCCGCAACCACCATCACCGCGAGAATCCCGCCGGAGGTGAGCCAACATCCCGGATCAAACCCAAATGAGACGACTGCCGAGGTGGCAACCAGGGCAAGGCAGACAAAGAACAGCCCCTGGTACAGCTTCTGGCAAGCACAGCCCTCGCTGAACCGTGCAAGGCAAGCACTCACGACGCCGAGGACTTGAATGAGCACAACCGCCCAGACTACGGCGGAACCTTCGAGATAAGTCATTTTCTTACCCGTACTACGGAATCCTTTCCAGAAAACGCCTGCAATTGGCCTTACGTAGGTCAGGCTGTGCCTGACGCTGGGTCCAGCGAGATTGTCAGGCACAGCCTGACCTACGCCCCCCTGTAGTTAACGCCAAGTCACGGGCGGGCGACATCCTGTCGCTTCGGCCCGGGCAACGTGCGATTGGTGTGCCAAGCGGACACGACTGGGGCCGTGAAGTGGGCCGGGTCACGACCCGGCATTCTGCAACCTGTTGCCCAGCAGCCGGTTAGCGAAGAGGTGCATTTCCACCAACGGCGACTTTTTCGATCACGCCCTCTACGAAAACCTAGAAGAATGTAACTCTTACAATGTAGAGCCAAGCCAGACAGTCGTAGGTTAGGCCCTGAGTAGCTATCGAGGAGAAAAACCCCGTCGAGGACTGTCAGGCACAGCCTGACCTACTGGTCCGTCCACGTCTATTTGTCATGCACGGTAGCTGGGTGCCACGGGCATCTTGCCCGTGTAAGAAGCACTGGCGAGACGCCAGTGGCACCCAACTCATATCTGACATTGAACGATAGACGAACCACTACAGAGCTTGCCGCGAAGAACCGAGCCGCGGCGCTAGCGCAGAATCGTCTTGAGCTGTTTGTCCAGCTCGGCCACGCTGATGTTGCGGCTGACCACTTTGCCGTCCTTGCCGATGAGGATCATCGTCGGCACGGTGAGAATGCCCAACTGGTTGGCCGGCCGGCTGTCCAGACCGCCTTCTTCGAAGATCTGTGGCCAGGGCAACGGGTTTTCCTTCAGATAGGCCTTCAGATCGGCCGGCCGGCTGTCCAGGCTGACGCCGATGACGCGGAACTGGCCGCGGTACTTGTTGACCATTTCCTTCAAGACGGCCATGTCCGCCTTGGCCGGCTCGCACCACGTGGCCCAATACTGGACCAGTACGGCCTTGCCGCGATAATTGCTCAGATCGACCCGCCCACCCGACGGCGTCTTGCCTGAGATCACGACCCGCTTGCCGACCGAGTCGAGCCGGGTCCGGGCGCCTCGGGCCTTTTGGGCAACCGGCGAGTCGGGAGCATCCTTGACGATTCGGTCGTGCCACTTCTTGGCCTCGTCCTCTTCGCCCACGAATTCCAGGGTCATGGCCAACTGGAGCATGGCCTCGGGCGTCTCCAGCGCCTTGGGATACTGCTTGACGTATTTCTCGAGTTTTTCGATCAACTGCTTTTGGATCTTCGTGTAATCCGGCTTGGGGGCGTGAAAACTCAGGTCGTATTGCGCCATGATCTGACGAAACCGGACGTAGGCGGCCAGGTCCTTGTCCTTCGGGTTCTTCGCCAGCTTCTCGTAGAGCCGGCCCAGGCGCTTGGCCCCGTCCGGGTAGGAGCCCGTCTGGACCGCAGCGCCGACCATGTCGGCCAATTGGTGATACCACGTGGCGCGGTCTTCGGGCGTGTCGGCCGCCCGGGCCACTTTTTCGAGAAGGTCGGCCCGACGGGCGTGCAGCTTTGCCTGTTGCCCGGCGTCGGTGGCCTTCTGAAGGGCCTCGTCTATCTGCTCCAAATCGGCCAACATCGCCTGCGTGGCCTGGTCCGGACCGGCCGAGCCCACTCTGGGTCGAGCGGCGACCGGCGGAGCAAAGAAGAACCCGGCAACCAGCGAGGTCCGGCCGTCGGATACCGGACGCGGAACGTCGATCATGCGCCACCCGTCGCCGACGCGGACCAGGGTGCCCAGCACCACCTCGCCGTGGTCGTCGCCGGAGCGGACGACCGCCGCCGCGTTCTCGTAGACCGTAAGATCTTTCTTAAGCCCATGGGTTCCTTTCGGGACGACGCCGGGCATGGCGCCGCTGAATTGCAGCCACCGGGTGTCCCGTTCCAATCGCTTCGACGCTCGCAGCACCGTTTCAAAGCCTTTCTCGAGATTGGCGAGTTTCTCCAGCAACGCAGCTTGCTTCTCCCTGCCGAGCCCAAGCGACTTGGCCTCCTCGGGCGTCAGGATCAGACGCTCCATGCGGGACCAGTCCTGCGCGGCCAACGCGGCAACCGCTTCGGCCGCCACCTCCTCGGCCGAAATGACCTTCCACCGGTCGATCTTTCCGTCCGCGTTCTCATCCACGCCCCAGCGGCTGCCCGCCGTGTTGAACCACCGGTACTGATCCACCTTCCGATCGAAGTTGCCGTCGATGTCGCGGTAGACCTCCAGACCGTCCTTGAAGTAGCTCCAGCGGTCGACGCGGTTGTCGCCGTTCGTATCGGTGAACCTTCGAAGAATCGCTCCGTCGGGGGAGCGGACGATCCAGCCGACGTTGCCCTTCTCCGAGGTGATCGAGCACCGAGCGGCCTCGGCCTTCGAAGGACGGTCGTAATCGACCCCTTCTTGAACGGGGGCAAATACCAGCGCGTCGGTCGCCGACGGCGAGGCGGCCCGAGCCGTCTGGGCCAACAACGGAAGCACAAGCAGGAGGCATGAAAACAAACGAGAAAACCCAGGCAGGTGAAGGCGCATCCTCATGGCAATAGTCCTCAACAAGAAACGAGATCGTTTGCGCTGTCGGTTCCTCCTGGTGATTGCGGGGATCAGAACGGGCTGCCGAGCCCAACGCGGGTGGTTTCTCCTCGCCCGGGTCCACGCGGCCCACGACCATCGCAATCACCGGCAATCGGATTCTCCGATGTATCTCCTGTTTCGTCCAGCCCAGTTTCTTGACATGATCCGTTTGTGGCGAATTCTCCGATTGTAGGGCCATAACCCCTCCGGCATTGGTGGCCCGTCGGCCGCGATCCGCATTCTATTGACCCCTGCATAGCTAATGACCGGAGGGCGACGAACGGGGGCCCGGTTTTCAGGGCATTTTGCGTTGCCTTACCAGATC
>CAZWWC010000292.1:0-5828 GCA_964637625.1 uncultured Planctomycetaceae bacterium | reverse complement strand
GGCCAGCACTGGCTGACAAGCAGCCAGTGGCACCCTTTTCAAAACACGTTCTGAGACCGTGCTGCGCTATGGCTCAGGCATCCCATGTGAGATCTGCGCCAGCAACAGGAGACCCAGCGATGGCTGATCCGGCTTGGCAGATTGTGCGTGGCCAGCCCAGTCCTCTGGTAGCCACGGCGATTCATGACGGGCACGCGGTCCGCGAGCAGGTCGCGGCGTTGTTGGCACTGGACGACGCTACGCGCCGCCGCGAGGAAGACCCTTTCACGTCGCGTTGGGTCGACGTGGCGCCGACGCGGATTGTCGGCCTTCGTTCACGGTTTGAGTTCGACCTGAACCGTCCGCGCCAGCAGGCGGTCTATCTGAGGCCCGAGGATGCCTGGGGCCTGGAGGTCTGGAAGCGTCCACCCGGACCGGAACTCATCGCGCGGTCATTGGAGATCTACGACGGGTTTTATCGCGAGGTCCACGCCGTGCTGAGCGAGCTGATCCGCCGGCACGGCAAGGTTGTCGTCTTGGATCTGCACAGCTACAATCATCGGCGAGAGGGTCCCGAGCGGCCGCCGGCCGACCCGCGGGCCAATCCCGAGGTCAACCTGGGCACCGGGAGTCTCGATCGAAAGCGTTGGGCGCCGATAGTAGAAACGGCGATCGCCACACTGAGCGAGTATGATTTTCCCGGCCATCATCTCGACGTCCGCGAGAACGTCAAGTTCCAGGGCGGTCATTTCGTACAGTGGATCCATCAGACTTTTCCGAGGATCGTTTGCGGCCTGGCCATCGAGTTCAAGAAGACCTTCATGGATGAATGGACCGGCGAGCCGGATTTAGAGCATGTCAAAGCGATACGGCAAGCCCTGGCGCATGCCGTCGGCCCGCTTGCTGAGGCATTGGGCTCCCTATGAAAGGCAAAGCACCCGTTCCCAGCGAGATGATCTCGGAGGCAACCATCGCCGAGGTGTGCGGACGGTTGGGTGAAAACAAACCGATTCGGCGCAAGCTGCCCGGGCGTGGAAGTCTGCTCTTCGATCGGCCGTTGCCGTTTCTCTGTGTTCATCGGCGGCCACATGGCCGCTTGGATTCGGGCACGGCCGAGTTGATTCTCGGCGAGGCCTCCTATCTGATCGCGCCGGGCACGATTCGCCGACGGAGCGACTGGACCTCGCTGCTTGAGCGAATCGTCGCCACGATGGTCGAACGATTCGATGCCTTCCTGGTGATCGAAATCTGGTCGGCCCCACCGTGGCCGGTGGCCGCGGAAGCGGGGTCGGAAGACCTGGAAAACCGGGAGGTTGCCGCGCTGCGTCCCGGGTTCCGGCTGGCGGCCCGCGGTCCGGACAAGCCGCGCCCGGCGGTGGAAGTGCTGATGCGATCGTTGCGCCAGATCGTCATCGACGGCCAGCCGGCCGAGGTCGAGGTGGACGATCGGGCCTACGGGCGGCCGCCGGGCATGCCCCTGTTGCTTTCGATGGCCGAGGCCAGGCGACTGCACTGCCATTTTCTGGGGATCGAAGTCAAGCCGATCTATCGCGACGCGGTAACGGGTGACGTCTTCCCGGCAACGCTGCGATCGCTGCGTCGAGGATTGAGCCGATCATTGAAGCGGACGTTCTTCACGTTCGTCCGGACGCACACCACGGCCAGGACGAAGCACTACTACGCGTTGGGACGCCGGGCGCTGGTCAAGGCGTTCTGGGAGGTGGATCGGCGGTTGGCCGAAGTGGGCGACGCCTTCGACCTGCTCTGGCAGGCCACGCCGATCAACACTTCGGCCGCGTGGAACGAGTTCAAGCGAAGCGGCTTCCGGCGGCCGCCCGAGTTCCACTACCGCCCGCTGACGGTCGAGCCGGCGGCGCTGAAGCGGCAGTTGTTCTCGATCCCGATCGAGAAGATCGAAGACCCGACGTTAAGCCATCTTTTCCTCCAGCGCCAGGATGAGTTGGATCGGAAGATCACGATGCTGGCCGATATCGGTACTCCGCGGTTCCTGCCCGGCAGTATTCAGCTCTACGGCACGGTCGAGCCGCCGCTGGGCCGGTTGGCCGACGCGTTGCTTGCGGAGCTTCCGCCGCGAAGCCGCGAGCCGGCCGGTGGAAAGTCACTCGGCGCCGAGCAGTTCGCCGAGCGGGCCCGGGACGAGATCGCCTGGTATCGCCAAAAACATGCCGGTTTCAGGGCCACCGTGGCCGTCTGCGACGATATGTACTGGGGCTTGCTTGTCTCGGGTGGAAACCTCCTGATCGGCCGCCAAACGAGGATTCCGGCCGCGCGGATAGAGCCCATGCTCCAGCATGAAATCGGCACCCATCTGGTCACCTACTACAACGGGCGAGCCCAGCCGTTCGAGCAGCTCCACTGCGGTCTGGCCGGCCACGAGACGTTTCAGGAAGGTCTGGCCGTTTTGGCCGAGCATCTGTCGGGCGACATTGGACGACTGCGAGTGCGAACCCTGGCCGCCCGAGTGCTCACCTGCCGGTCGCTACTGGCTGGGGCCTCCTTTGTCGAGACCTTTGAATTGCTCCATCAGCAGCACGGTTTCCCGAAACGGCTGGCCTATACGATTACGATGCGAGTTTATCGTGGCGGCGGGACCATGAAGGATGCAATCTACCTCCGCGGTCTGGTCGAGATCCTGCAATACCTGGGCGATGGGGGCCAACTGGAACCCCTTTTTCTCGGCAAGATGGCGTCCGATCACATCCCGCTGGTCGAGGAATTGCAGATGCGGCGTGTTCTGAGCTCGCCGCCGCTGCGACCCCGCTATATGGACAACCCCGCGGTTTCTGATAAACTGCTGCGCTTGCGGGAAGGGCTGAGCGTCCCCGAGCTGTTCAAATCGAGAAAGAGGAAAAAATGAGAATCGGCTTTGTCGTCAACGATATTGCGACGGAGGAATATAGTTACACGACGACGCGCTTGGCCATGGCTGCCGTGAACCGCGGCCACGAGGCCTGGCTCGTCGGCACGGGCGATCTGGCCTTCGACCCGGATGACCGTGTCCGCGCGCGTGCTCGAACCGTCGGGAAGAGCAAGAACAAATACAAGTCCGGCAAGGCCTTTCTGGACGAGTTGCGAGGCCCTCGCGGGGTGGTCGAGCGAGTCACGGTCGATGATCTTGACGTGCTCATGCTGCGAAGCGACCCGGCGCAGGATCAAGGGCGCCGAAGCTGGGCACAGATGGCCGGCATCATGTTCGGCCGCGCGGCCATGCGGCGCGGCGTGATCGTGCTGAACGATCCGAACGGGCTGGCCAACGCGATGAACAAGATGTATTTCCAGCTCTTTCCCGAGGAAGTCCGCCCCAGAACGCTCATCACCCGCGACCGCAACGAAATCAAGCACTTCGCCAACGAGTTGGGCTCCGACATCGTGATCAAGCCGTTGCAAGGATCGGGTGGCCAAGGTGTGTTCCGCATCCGGCTGGACGACCTGGGCAACTTGAACCAGATGGTCGAGGCCGTCAGCCGCGACGGATACGTCGTCGCGCAGGAGTATCTGCCGGCGGCCGCCGAGGGAGACATGCGGCTGTTCATGATGAACGGCGAGCCGTTGCGACACAAGGGCAAGTATGCCGCCTTCCGGCGCGAGCGATCGGGCGATGACATCCGCAGCAACATTCACGCGGGCGGCACGAAAGACCGAGCGATCGTCGACGACGGGGCCTTGCGGATTGCCGAGATCGTGCGTCCCAAGCTGGTCGAGGACGGCATGTTTCTGGTGGGCCTTGATATCGTCGGCGACAAGCTGATGGAGATCAACGTCTTCAGCCCCGGCGGACTCGGCAGCGCGCAGAGCTTCGAGGGCGTCAATTTCGCCCACGCCGTCATCCTCGGCCTGGAGCGCAAGGTCCGCTACATGGGTTTCTACCAGCGGAACTTCAATAATCTGGACATGGCCACGCTTTGAGGGCCCGGCTTGGGGCTTTCCGAGCGAGCGCTGCGAACGTTCAGCGGGGGTCGCATCGACAAAGAACAAAACCCGCGGCCGCCGTCGGCGGCCGCGGGTTCCCCTTCAACCAGGAGGATATCACAATGCGTGTAGTTCTTAGCGCGTGATGCCGAACGCGACGCTGAGGCCTTCCATGGCCATGTCGTCGGTGATATTGGTCGGCGATCCGCTGTCGATCCAAAGTTGGCCTTCCCAGGAAAAACGGACGATGGCGTCGACGCCTCGCCTCAGAGCGCGGTTGTATTGCAGACCGATATTGCCTTCGATCACACCGACCGTGCGGTTTCCTCGCTCGAGTATGAGATGGGTCGTTCCCGCATTGACGTTGTCCCAGTATTCCTGCCAGCGTCCACGACCGAAGAGGACCGTCCCTCGAACAGCACCGACCAGCGAGATGCGCGTCTGGCCGATCGGGTGTTGCAGGTCCAGGGCGACCGTGGGTCCGACTCCTTCAAACGTGTTTTCGACGTTGACCGTCTGCCACGTACCCGCATCGACCGAGGCCCAACTGGTAAACAGCAGCTTGGCATAGCGGACACCGCCGCCCAGGGTGGCGTTGGTCCGGCCCCAGTTGACCTTCTGTGTGACGTCGCAGTCGAGTACGTGCATTTCCATGCCGTGCAGATAGTCGAACGTGGATCCCACGCCAGCATCGATTCTGCTGATGTCGTCGGTATGGTTTGTGTAAACGATATACACTTGGTCCGGACCCGGCGGCCCGCCGGGTGCAAGATGTCCCGACGCAATCTGCTGGTCGAACTGCCAGTAGGTTACTCGCGCTCCCAAGCCGCTGGCCGTCTCGTAACCAAGCCAGAACCTTGGGGCAAACTCGTAATCTCCCGACAACGGATGAACGACATCGGCGTCGTCCGGCCCCGTCCAATAGTCATCCGCACACGACATCGCATCGGCGAAATGCGGCTTGAACCAGATCACATCATAGCCGCCGATAATGCCCGGGTTTCCGCACGGGGCACAGCAACTATCGACACAGCCTATCGTGTCTTTGCTACAATCGGCAAGGCTACATTCGAGATTGGCGACCTTCTGTTCGAGATAAGCAACTCGATCCACCGACGCGTCCGTGGTGACGGCTGATTGCGCCTCGGGCGACACCACGATCTGGGCCTGGGTGGACGCCACGCTGAGCAACACAATCGCGCCCAGCAACACTAAATAAAGAGTCTTTTGCATGGTTCTTCCGCTCCTCTTCCTGAGAATAGAATTGTCCTCCTGGTCCATACGGCCTCCCTGCCGATACAGAGATTATTTTCCAGGCCGCTTGGCTACAATTAGACAATCGGAAGAGCAAAGCCCCCAATCCCATTGCTTTCTGACGCAGTAGCAAGGTCAGCGTGGCTTGCGCGGTATCCTTCCCCATGCACATCTTGCCCAGGTGTGCGCGAGAAGAACGGGGCGGCGACAAACTCCACCTTGCTCACGCAGACTGTCACCCTGGTCCGCTGCGGAGCTCGATTTGGCTGCTCCCCGTCTCCTGCAAGGAGCCAAGGTAGAGCAACTGGGATGTCGGTGCGGAATTCATCGAATGAATCAGCCCAACACCCACATTACCGCAATGGAATCTATTGAATCTTGGAAATGAGATAAGGAAACGAACCTCACGAGAAGCTGGGCTAAGTACGAAGTCTTTTACGCTCTAAATCATCAACCGTTCGCACCGGCACCGGACCCGACTCGGTGTTTTCCCGCCGAGGCCGTCGAAGCTGCTCGACAGAGCTTGCAGCTCCTGGGGACAGCGGCGTAAGGGCACGGGCCCAGAGAGCAGGTCTGCCGGTACTGGAAAGACTCTTCTCTACCGGGCGCCGACGGCCACGGGCTTTCAATGGGTCCAAACAAGGCCACGATTCAAACCGACCTAG